>JBKPSO010000239.1:0-6415 GCA_046735055.1 Actinomycetota bacterium | reverse complement strand
CACCGCCGTCACCGATTGCACGGATCTCGGCAAAAGCGGGCCGAGCTACCAGCTCGTCGCAGGCGACGCCGGCCACCGGATGCGGACCAAGGTCACCGCCTCGAACAGCGACGGCCAGTCGTCGGCCCTCTCCGTGCCGACCGCGATCGTGCAACAGAGCGGCGGCGGCGGCGGGAACACGGTCAACGTGAGCGATGTCGGGCCTGCCGGCGAGCGGCTCGTCGTCGACAGCGTGGTCTTCAACCCGAACCCCGTCACCTCCCGGAACGTGCCAATCCGCGTGACGATCAGGGTCAAGGACACGAAAGGGCGGCTCGTAATGGGCGCACTCGTCTTCATCCGCTCCACCCCGGTCGTGACCTCGATCCCGACCGACGCGCCGACGGGCGCTGACGGAACCGTCTCCTACAGCATCCAACCGCGCTCGGATTTCCCGATCAAGAACGGGTTCAGCGTCCAGTTCTTCGTCAAGGCGTATCGCAGAGGCGACCCGACCCTGGCCGGGATCTCCGGCACCAGGCTCGTGCAGGTCGCTACACACACGCCCTAACGCAGGGCTGCGGGCCCGGCCGGTCACTCCGGCCGGGCCCGCCCTCCACTCGTATCGCCCCATCCGGGTGATGCGTTTCCACGCAGCGGGACGAAGAATCGCGCCATGTCCGCGGAGCCTGGTCCCCCGCCGCCGACGGCCGAGACTCCCCCGGAAGCTCCAGCGAAGAAGTTCCGTTTCCCGACGGCGTTCACCGTCCTCGCGATCGTCCTGATCCTCGTGTGGGTCGCCTCCTTCTTCGTCCCGGCAGGCAGGTATGCGACCGACCCGGCGACCGGCGGCCCCAAGCCCGGCACCTACCACAAGGTGCCGGACTGCTCGCCGAGCCTCGCTCCCGGAACGATCTGCGTCAACAAGGCGTTCACGGCGCGCTTCAAGGAACTGTGGAACTCGCCCCCGAACGGCCTCTACGGCATCGAGAACCCCGACGGCTACGTCGGCCCGTGGGAGTCCGGGTTCCTCTACGGCTCGGCGATGATCTTCCTCTTCGTCCTCGCGGTCGGGGCGTTCATCACCGTGACGATGAAGAGCGGCGCGATCCAGACCGGGATCGGCCGCCTCGCGGTGCGATATCGGAACAGCGGCTGGGTCCTGATCGCGATCCTGATGGTCGTCTTCGCGATCGGCGGGACGTCCTACGGCATGTGGGAGGAGACGCTCGGCTTCTTCGTGCTCCTCGTCCCGCTCACGCTCGCGCTCGGCTACGACCGCCTGGTCGCGGCATCGATCATCTTCCTCGGCGCGGGCACGGGGGTCCTGTGCTCGACGGTGAACCCGTTCGCGACCGGCGTCGCCTCCGATGCCTCGGGGATCAGCATCGGGGACGGCATCGGGCTGCGGATCGCGATGTGGGCCGTGCTGGTGCCGACCGCAATCCTCTACGTGGTCCGCTACGCGCGGCGGGTCGCGGCCGAGCCAGGACGCTCCGTCGTCGGCATCTCGGCCGCCGACGCGGACGAGGCACGGAGCGCGATCACCGACGTCCCGGCCCTGACCGGACGGCAGAAGCTGATCCTCGGCCTCTTCGCGCTGACCTTCCTGACGATGATCTACGGCTTCATCCCCTGGAACGACCTCTGGCAGGAGGGGTTCGGCAAGGACTTCCCGCTGCCGACCTTCGCCGACTTCTACTTCCCCGAGGCGGTCGGGCTCTTCTTCGTGATGGCGGTCGTGATCGGGGCGGTGGCGAAACTCGGCGAGGAGGGCACCGTGAACACGATCGTCGCCGGCGCCTCCGACTTCCTCGGCGCCGCGCTGATCATCGTCCTCGCACGCGGGATCACTGTCGTGATGAAGAACGCATACATGACCGATACGATCCTCCACTGGATGGAGAACGGGGTCTCCGGCGTCTCGAAGGGCTGGTTCGCGATCCTCGTCTTCATCCTCAACCTGCCGATCGCATTCCTCGTCCCCTCGTCGTCCGGGCATGCCGCGCTCGTGATGCCGATCCTCGCGCCGCTCGCGGACTTCGCGCACGTCTCGCGCGCGACCGTTGTCACCGCCTTCCAGTCCGCGTCCGGCTTCGTCAACCTCGTCACGCCGACCTCGGCTGTGATCATGGGCGGCCTGGCCCTCTCGAAGGTCGGCTACGACCGCTACGTTAAGTTCGTCTGGCCCTACCTGGTCATCGTCTTCCTCGTCGTCTGCGCGTTCGTCGGCATCTCGGCGGCGACCTGAGACGCGACTCTGAAAGGAGCCTCGAATGAGCACCGCCACCGCGACCGCTCTGGGCGTTCACTCTGAGGTAGGCACGCTCAAGACCGTGATCGTCCACCGGCCCGACATCGCCCACGAGCGACTCTCCCCTACCAACTCCCACGAGCTCCTGTTCGACGACGTCATCTGGGTGCGGCGCGCACGCCAGGAGCACGACGCATTCGTCGACCTGATGCGGGAGTACGGCACCGAGGTGCTGCTCTTCCACGACCTGCTCGCAGAGACCCTGGAGCACAAAAAGGCGCGCGAGTGGATCCTCGAACGGCGGCTCAGGCCCGAGGAGGTGACGGCGGTCTTCTCGGAGCCGCTCACCGAGTGGGCGAGCGGGCTCCCCCCCACCGACCTCGCGACGATTCTGACCGGCGGGCTGACCGAGCAGGAGCTGCCGGACGAGATCCGGACGACGATCGGGCGGGCGATGCAGCCGACGGACTTCGTACTTCCGCCGCTTCCCAATCAGCTGTTCATGCGCGACACGAGCGCCTGGCTGTACGGCGGCGTCTCGATCAACCCGATGTTCTGGCCCGCGCGCCAGCACGAGACGCTGAACCTCGAGGTCGTCTACCGCTTCCACCCGCGCTTCGCCGACGCCCAATTCGAGATCTGGTACGGGGGGTTCGACCACGACTGGGGCACGGCCTCGATCGAGGGCGGCGACATGATGCCGGTCGGCGAAGGCGTCGTCCTCGTCGGCATGGGCGAACGCTCGACCGCCAAGGCGGTGAGCATCCTCGCGAAGAACATGTTCGCGAAGGGCGCAGCGCGGCTCGTCGTCGGCGCCCAGATGCCCCGTGAGCGCTCCGCGATGCACCTCGACACCGTCTTCACCTTCTGCGACCGCGAAGTGGTCACGATCTACCAGCCGGTCGTCGATCAGATCCTGCCGATCCTGTTCACGCCGAACGGCGACGGCCGTGTCAAGGCCGAGGTCTCGGAGCGGTCGTTCCTCGACGTCGTCCGGGAGCAGCTCGGGATCGGCGATCTCAAGGTCGTCCCCACCGGCGGCGACGAGTTCGAGGCCGAGCGCGAGCAGTGGGACGACGGCAACAACGTCGTCGCGCTCAGCCCCGGCGTCGTCGTCGGCTACGAGCGAAACGAGGCGACAATCCGAAGGATGGAGAAGGCCGGCGTCGAGGTCCGCGCGATCTCCGGCTCGGAGCTCGGCCGCGGTCGCGGCGGCGGCCACTGCATGACCTGTCCAGTCGTTCGCGAGCCCTGAAAGGAGTAGACGCGATGAGCACAGTCGTCGACCTACGTGGAAGAAATTTCCTCACGCTGGCGGACTTCTCGGCGGAGGAGCTCCTCTACCTGCTCGACCTCGCCGCCGAGCTGAAGGCCGCGAAGAAGGAGGGCCGCGAGGAGCAGAAACTCGTCGGCAGGGAGGTCGCGCTGATCTTCGAGAAGGACTCGACCCGGACGCGCTGCGCGTTCGAGGTCGCTGCGTACGACCAGGGCGCACACGTCACGTTCATCGGTCCGAGCGGCTCCCACATGGGGCACAAGGAGACGGTCAAGGACACGGCCCGCGTGCTCGGCCGCATGTACGACGCGATCGAGTACCGCGGCTTCGGCGAGAACGTCGCCGACGAGCTCGCGCAGTGGGCCGGCGTCCCCGTCTTCAACGGGCTAACCGACGAGTGGCACCCGACCCAGATCCTCGCGGATTTCCTCACCTTCCGCGAGCACTGCCCGGACAAGGGCCTCTCCGAGATCGTGTTCTGCTACCTCGGCGACGCCCGCTTCAACATGGCCGACTCGTACCTGATCGGCGGTGCGAAGCTCGGGATGGACGTCCGACTCGCGAGCCCGAAGACGTTGTGGCCATCCGACGACTTCCAGAAGGCTGCGCACGAGTTCGCGGCGGAGTCGGGCGCGAAGATCACGATCACGGAGGACGTCGAGGAGGCGGTCAAGGGAGCCGACTTCCTGCTCACCGACGTCTGGGTCTCGATGGGCGAGCCCGACGACGTCTGGAAAGGGCGGATCGAGCTGCTCCTCCCGTACCAGGTGAACGCGCAAACAATGGCGCTGACCGGCAACCCGAACGTCAAGTTCATGCACTGCCTGCCGGCGTTCCACAACGCGGACACGCAGGTGGGCAAGGAGATCAAAGAGAAGTACGGGCTCGATGCGCTGGAGGTGACCGAAGAGGTCTTCGAGTCGCCGGCGTCGGTCGTGTTCGACGAGGCTGAGAACCGGATGCACACGATCAAGGCGGTCATGGTCGCCACGCTCGGGAGCTGAGGGTGCGGGTCGTCGTCGCCCTGGGCGGCAACGCCCTGCTCCGGCGGGGCGAGCCCTTGACCGCGGAGAACCAGCGCGCCAACGCGCGGGTCGCGTGCAAGGCGCTGGCGCCGGTCGCTCTCGAGCATGAGCTCGTCATCTCACACGGGAACGGCCCGCAGGTCGGCCTGCTCGCGCTGCAGGGCGCGGCGTACACCGAGGTGCCCGGGTACCCGCTCGATCTCCTCGGCGCTCAGACCGAGGGGATGATCGGCTACCTGATCCAGCAAGAGCTCGGTAACGTGGTGCCGTTCGAGAAGCACCTGGCGACGCTGCTGACGCAGATCGAGGTCGACCCGGACGACCCGGCGTTCGACAACCCGACGAAACCCATTGGCCCGATCTACACCGGCGACGAGGCGGAGAAGCTCGCCGCCGAGAAGGGCTGGACGTTCAAGCCCGACGGCGACAGCATGCGGCGAGTCGTGCCCTCGCCGCTTCCGAAGCGGATCTTCGGCCTCCAGACGATCGAGGTGCTGCTACGAGACGGCGCCGTCGTGATCTGTGCCGGCGGCGGCGGGATCCCGGTGATGTACACGGACGAGGCGGTGCCGGCCGGCCGCCGCCTCGTCGGGATCGAGGCCGTGATCGACAAGGACCTCGCGAGCGCACTGCTCGCCGCGGACCTGAAGGCCGACGCGCTCGCGATCGTCACCGATGTCGACGGCGTCTACACCGGCTGGGGCACACCCGACCAGCAGAAGATCGACCGGGCGACGCCGGCGGAGCTCTCGGACTCGGAGTTCGCCGAGGGCTCGATGGGGCCGAAGGTGCATGCGGCCTGTCAGTTCGTGGAGCAGACGGGCGGCAAGGCCGTGATCGGGTCGATCACGGACACGCCGGCGATGCTACGCGGGGAGGCCGGCACGACGGTGGCGGCCGAATGAGCGAACGGTCCTGGTGATCAAGGAGGAAGACGTGGCTACAGCGGTCGAAACGAAGCAAGCAGCAGACGGCCCCACCTGGTACGCGCTCTCCGGCGACGAGGCCGCCAAGGAGCTCGGCGTCGAGAAGGAGCACGGGCTCTCCGCGATAGAGGCGACGGCTCGTCTCGAGCTGTACGGGCCGAACAAGTTCGCAGAGGCGAAGCCCGAGCCAAGCTGGCGCGCGTTCGTCCGGCAGTACCGCGACGCGATGCAGCTCGTCCTGCTGGTCGTCGGTGTCGGCAGCATCTGGCCGCTGCACGAGTACGGCACCGGGATCGTCGTGCTCGCGCTGACGGTGTTCAACGCGATCCTCGGCCTCCACCAGGAGGGGAAGGCAGCCGCAGCAGTGGCCGCCCTGCAGAAGATGATGTTCATCAAGGCGCGGGTACGTCGCGACGGTCAGATCGTCGAGCTCCCCGCCGATCAGCTCGTGCCGGGCGACGTCGTCGCGATCGAAGCCGGAGACATCGTCCCGGCCGACGGGCGGCTACTGGAGGCGGCCACGCTCGAGGTCGCCGAGTCGGCGCTGACCGGTGAGAGCCTGCCCGTGTCGAAGTCGATCGAGACCCTGGAGAGCGGCGACACGCCGCTCGGCGACCGGACCGACATGGTCTACATGAACACCAACGTCACCCGCGGATCAGGGCAGTTCGTCGTCACCGGGACGGGGATGTCGACCGAGGTCGGCCACATCTCGAACATGCTCCAGCACGCGGACGACACGGTCACGCCGCTGACCAAGCAGCTGCAGAAGCTGACGATGCAGATCCTCTTCATCTCCGGCGGCGCCGTGGTGGTCTCGATCATCATCAACAGCTCGCGCGGCCACACCTTCAAGTCCGTGTTCACCGCCGCGCTTGCCTTCGCGATCGCCGCGATCCCGACCGGGCTCCCGGCCGTAGTGACCACGATCCTCTCGATGGGGACGCAGCTACTC
>JBKPSO010000238.1:0-21117 GCA_046735055.1 Actinomycetota bacterium | reverse complement strand
ATGGCCGAGATTCAGCTCGACAAGCTGACGAAGGTCTACTCGGACGGGACGAAGGCGGTCACCGAGTTCGACCTCGAGATTGCCGACGGCGAGTTCGTCGTCTTCGTCGGGCCGTCCGGGTGCGGGAAGACGACCGCGCTGCGGATGATCGCCGGGCTCGAGCCGATCACGGCCGGGATGGTCCGCATCGGCGGCGAGGTCGTGAACACGCTGCCGCCGAAGGATCGCGACGTGGCGATGGTGTTCCAGAACTACGCGCTCTACCCGCACATGTCGGCCTACGACAATATGGGCTTCGCCCTGAAGATGCGCGGGGTCGCCAAGGCCGAGATCGAGCGCCGCGTGACCGGCGCGGCGCGGACGCTCGGTCTCTCCGAGGTGCTGAAGAAGAAGCCGCGGACGCTCTCCGGCGGGCAGCGCCAGCGCGTCGCGATGGGCCGCGCGATCGTGCGCGAGCCGCGGGCGTTCCTGATGGACGAGCCGCTCTCGAATCTCGACGCCAAGCTCCGCGTCGAGATGCGCGCGGAGATCGCGCGGATCCAGCGCGACCTCGGCGTGACGACGATCTACGTCACGCACGACCAGGTCGAGGCGATGACGATGGGAGACCGCGTCTGCGTGCTCAGGGGCGGCTTCCTCCAGCAGGTCGCCTCGCCGCAGGAGCTCTACGACCGGCCGACCAACCTCTTCGTCGCCGAGTTCATCGGCTCCCCGGCAATGAACCTCGTGCGGGCCGACCTCGCCGGGGAGCAGGTTCGCTTCGGCAGCCATACGCTGACCGTGCCGCCGGCAGCGCTCTCGGACCGGCCCGGGCTCGGCGCCTACGAGGGGAAGAAGGTCGTGCTCGGGATCCGGCCGGAGGATCTCGAGGACGCGGCGCTCGCGCAGGACGCCGGGGGCCGGCTCGCGGTCGAGGTCGACATCCGCGAGGACATGGGCTTCGAGGTCTTCGCGCACTTCGCCGTCGACGCCGAGCCTGTCGAGACGCGTGAAGTGCTGGAGGCGATGGAGGAGCAGGACGTCCCCGAGGCCGTTCGCGAGCGCATGCGCCGCGGTGTGCCCTTCGTCGCCCGGCTGGGACGCGGCACCCGCGCACGCGAGCGCGATCGGCTCGAGCTGGCGGTCGACACCGACCGCCTGCACTTCTTCGACCCCGAGACCGGGCTCGGGATCTACTAGCGCCCGAAGGCGGCGGCGACGAACGCGAGCAGCTTCGCGCGGAAGCTTGCAGGTGCCCAAGACGGGAGCAGCAGGTCGGTCCCGTGGCCCGACGAGTCGACGACGAGGAGCTGCTTCCGGTTCGCCGCCGACGCCGCGTCGAGCTTCCTGACCTCGTCGACGAAGCCCGAGTCCCGTTCGCCGACGCCGAAGAACGACGGCGCCGTCACCCGGCGGGCGGCGGCCTCGGCGTCCATCGCACCGAACTGCCTCGGCGACGAGAGCACGACGACGCCGGCGAGCACGGGACGCGGGATCAGGGCCGCAGCCGTCATCGCGGCGGTGCCGCCGGCGGACGCACCGCCGAGGATCACGCGCGCGACGCCGCGCCGGAGCAGCTCGCGCTCGGCGCCGACGACGTCCCGCTCGAGGTGTGCGGCTGTGCGAGGCGAGCCGAGCGGCCGCGAGTCGTAGACGAGCACGTGGTACCCCCGCCGCGCAAGGGTCTGCGCGAAGGGCAGCCAGTTGCAGAGGGAGGCGCGGAGCTCGTGGCTGAGAACGACCCCGTTTCGGCCGGAGCCCAGCAGGACGCCGTGGAGCGGCACACCGTCGGTCGAGCGGAAGGCGATCGCCTTGTCGCGCAGCGCGGCCGGAACGCAGCCGTCGATCTGCGGGGAACGCCCGGCAGTCGCCCGCGTTCCCTGGAGGAACGCGCGAACGGCCTCGCGGCCGAGGTCGCTCACCGCGCGCATCTGCACCGAGTGGCCGGCCGTCGGGACGACGACCAGCCTCCCTGTGGGTGCGAGCGCGGCCTCCTGCCTGGCCCACGGCAGCGGCGTAGACAGGTCTCGGTCGCCGGCGAGCAGCAGCGTCGGCACCGCGGGGAGCTTGCCGCGGAAAGAGCCAGGCCCGTGGGCCTGGCTCTTTCCGTTCGCCGGCGCCGCTTCGGGCGGCCAGTAGAGGCAGGTGCGGATGATCCCGTTGCCGGAGGCGACGGCGCGCGTGAACGGCCAGATCGCTGCAGCCGGGATCTTCGCGGCGGCGCGGCGGAGGATCGGTAGGCGCCGAGCGACGGCCGTATCGGGGCCGCCCCAGGGCATCGGGTTGTCCGCGCAGAGCGCGCTCGCGTGCAGGCCCTGGCTGAGCGCCTCAGCCGGTGTCCTCGGGTCGGGGGCAAAGCGGGTAATGAGCAGGTCGAGGTCTTCGGTCTTGCCCCGCGCGGCAGAGTGCAGCGCCTCGAGCACGCCCGGGTAGGTCGGGTCGAACACGCTCAGCGTGACGAGCGAGTCGAGCAGCCGCGTGCCGATCGGCGAGCGGCGGACGGCCGCAGCGAGATCCTTCGCCGGATCGCCCGGGCAGTCGCGCTCCCGGCACACTGCGCGCAGGACGCGGGCGACTGCGTGGGCGTTTTCGACCGACAGGCCGTCGATTCCTTCGTGCGGGACGACCGAGTCGAGCACGAGCCGGGCGGTGTGACTCGGGTAGCGCAGTGCGTAGCGCTCGGCGACGAAGCTGCCGTACGAGACCCCGTCCAGGGTGAGCTTCTCCACACCGAGCGCTCGCCGCAGCGCGTCGAGGTCCTGGACGGTCTGGTCGGTGCCGAAGAACCGCCGGCGGTCGCCGATCGACCGCGCGCAGGTCGTGACAGCGCTACGCGTCGGCACCGCGAGGTCGGAGCTGCCCATCTGCGCCTGGAGCGCGGGGCACAGGAGCGGGTTGCCGCCCGTGCCGCGCTGGTCGATCAGCACCAACCGGTAGCCGGTGATCGCGGGGCCGAGCCGAGTGCCGACACGGGCCGCGAAGGGCGCCCCCGGCTGCCCCGGGCCGCCGGTCAGAAAGACGAGCGCTCCTCGCGGCGCGGGCCCGTCCTGCACCGCGACCGCCAGACCGAGCTCGCCCCGCACCCTACCCTGGTGGTCGAGCGGCACGGTCAGGTTGGAGCACGTGAATCCGGCAGCCTCGGGGCACGGGTGGGAGCCGGTGAGCCGGGGATTGCCCGCGGACGCGCTGCCCGACAGCAGCGGGAGGGCGAGCGCGAGGAGCAGCGAGCGCATGAGCACCTGCCGTTCTAGACGGCAGGCGCGGGCGCTCGGTTAGCTCTCCAGGTGCGCGTCGAGGGAAATGTCGACGTTGCCCTTCAGCGCCTGCGAGACAGGGCAGTTCTCTTTGGCGCCCTCGGCAGCAGCCCGGAAGCCGTCCTCGTCGAGGCCGGGCACGCGGCCGACGACCTGCAGGCGCATGGCCGTGATCCCGGTGCCGGGAACGAAGGTCGAAGTGGCAGAGGTCTTCAGCTCCTCCGGCGGCGTACCCGCCTGCGCAAGGCCGTGCGAGAGCGCCATCGAGAAGCAGGACGCGTGCGCGGCGGCGATCAGCTCCTCCGGGCTCGTCCGCCCGCCCTCCGAGTCCTCGGTGCGTGACGCCCAGGTGACATCGAGACCGGAGATCGCGCCACTGCCGACGCTGTCGATCCGGCCGCTGCCGCTCATCAGGTCGCCGTGCCAGGTCACGCTTGCCGTCCGCTCTGCTGCGCTCATGCCTGCTCCGGCGCCGGCAAAGCCGGCACCTCCGCTCCTTGTGAGCCTCCGTCGAGCCTACGGCTCATGCCATCACCTCCACTCGTTCGCCACGGTTGCCCGCGAGTCCCTCCCGTTCCAGGACCTCCTCGAGGGCACGGATCGAGACCTCGAGCTGGTCGAGGCTCGGCTGCCGCGTCGTCAGCCGCTGCAGCCACAGGCCGGGCGCGAGCAGCGCGACCAGCCAGCGCTTGTCGGTGTGCTTCCCGGCGAAGCGGATCAGCTCGTAGGCGAGGCCCGCGATCACGGGCAGGAGCGCGATCCGCGTCACGATCAGCCAGTACCAGTCGGGCCGACCGAAGAACGCGAAGACGAAGATCGCGATCACCATCACCCAGAGCAGGAACGCCGTACCGCAACGCACGTGGATCTGGCTGTGCCGCTGGACGTTCTCGGGCGTGAGCTCGGCGCCGGCCTCGTAGGCGTTGATCGCCTTGTGCTCGGCGGCGTGGTACTGGAACACGCGCCGCAGGTCGGGCAGCAGCGAGATCAGCACGAGGTAGAGCACGAACAACGTCACGCGGATCGCGCCCTCGACAATCACGAACCAGCCGGTGGTGTCGATCGGCAGCCAGTTCGTGATCAGCGCCGGCGTCACCTTGAAGAGCGCGATCGCGAAGCCGATCGCGATCGCGAACGCGAAGATCATCTGGCCGCGCGAGAGCTCGGTCTTGATCTCCTCGTCGGCCTCGGGGTCCTGGGCAGCGTAGTTCGCCGAGATCGCGAGCGCACGGAAGCCGATCGCGAGCGACTCGCCGAGCGCGATCACGCCGCGGATCACCGGGAGGCGCCAGATCCGGCGCTTGGACATCGGCGAGGCGATCTCGTTGACCACTTCGGCGATCTCGCCGTCGGGCTTGCGCACCGCGACCGCCCAGCTCGACGGCGAGCGCATCATCACGCCCTCGAGGACGGCCTGGCCGCCGATCGCTGTCGCCATCTGGTGGTTAGCCGCGCCTGGCCTGCGCGCGCTCGAGCTTGCGCTGGAAGCGCTCGACGCGGCCGCCGGTATCGACGAGCTTCTGCTTGCCGGTGTAGAAGGGATGGCAGGCCGAGCAGATCTCGACGTGCAGCTCGGGCTTCGTCGAGCGGGTCTGGAACTCGTTGCCGCACGCGCAACGCACGGTCGCGAGCATGTACTCCGGGTGGATGCCGGCCTTCATCGCCGAGCCAGGATAGCAGAGACGGTTTCGGGTGCCGCGTTGCCTCCGGAGACGACGGCGACGACGGTTTCGCCTGGTTCGAGCGGGATTTTTCCCGCCAGCAGCGCCGCGGTCGAGGCGGCGCCGGCAGGCTCGCAGGCAAGCTTCGCGCGGCCGTAGAGGAAGCGGAATCCGTCCTCGATCTCCTCCTCGGAGACGAGGACGACCTCGTCCACGCGCTCGCGCGCCACCGCCAGCGAGTGCTCGCCGGTGAAGGGTGCACCGAGGCCGTCCGCGATCGTCCGCGGCTCGATCGGCACCGGCTTCCCGGCCGCGAGGGCCGCGCTCAGCGAGGCGGCGCCCTCGGGCTCGACGCCGACGACCCGGCAGTCGAGCGCGCTCGCGACCCCGGCGATCAGCCCCCCTCCGCTGACCGGAACCACGACGACGTCCGTCTCGGGGACGTCTTCGACGATCTCGAGCCCCAGGGTCCCGTGACCGGCCTGGAGCACCGGATCGTCGAACGGGTCGACGAAGACCACGCCGGTCGCCTCGACGTGCTCGAGCAGGCGCTCGTACGCGGTCGCGGCGTTCTCCGCCTCGAGGTCGACCTCCGCTCCGTAGCCCCGCGTGGCGGCGACCTTCTGCGGGTTCGCCGTCTTCCACATGAAGACACGGCACGACACGCCCTCGGCCGCGGCGCTCCACGCGAGCGCCTGCGCGGCGTTCCCCGCGGACCACGTGACGACGCCGCACGCCTTCTCCTCGGGCGTCAGCGAAGCCAGCTTGGCGAGCATCCCGCGCGGCTTGAACGACCCCGTCCGCTGGAAGAGCTCGGCCTTCAGGTGGACGCGCGCGCCCACCAGCTCGGACAGCGTCCTCGAACCGAGCATCGGAGTGCGCAGCAGCCGCCCCCCGATCGTCTCGCGGGCACGGAGGATGTCGTCGCGGCTGAGCTCGGACAGGGTCGAGACGCTACACGTGCTGAACGGGCGCAGGCGCGGCGGCGGGCCTGGGAAACCGAACCGTGAAGACCGTCAGCCGGCCCGGCTCGCTCCGGACCTCGACGCTCCCGCCCATCGCCTGCGTCAGCTCTTTGACGAGAGCCAGCCCGAGGCCGGTGCCGACCGGACGCTCGCGGCCGTAGCGAGAGTGCAGGTGGAAGCGCTCGAAGGCCCGCTCGCAGTCGTCGCGCGCGAGGCCGGGCCCGGTGTCCTCCACCTGAAGCCGTCCCGGTGCGGCGACGACGCGTACCTCGCCTCCCACCGGAGTCACCCGGAGTGCGTTCTCGACGAGGTTCGAGACGACCTGCAGGACGCGGTCGGCGTCCGCGGTCGCCGGCGCGGCGTCGGTCGAAACGGCCGTCAGTGAGACGCCGAAAGCCTCCGCCTGCGGCTCGTAGCGGCGGACGGCGTCCTCGGCGACCTCGGCCAGATCGATGTCGGTCGGGTGGACGCTGAACCCGGTCGTGTTCAGCCGGGCGAGGTCGAGCAGGTCGCCGACGAGCCGTCCCAGCCGCTCCGCCTCGGTGCCGATGGTCGCCGCCGCATCCTCCGCCGTCACCGCGCACTCGCGCAGCGCCTCGGCGTAGCCGGCGATCGCCGTCAACGGCGTCTTCAGCTCGTGGCTGACCGAGAGCAGGAACGACCGCTCGGCCGCGCGCGCGCGCGCCAGCTGGTCGGCGAGGTCGTTGAATGCGCCTGCCATCGTTGCGAGCTCGGCGGCCCCCTCCGGCGGGATCGGATCCGGCTGGCGTCCCCCGGCCAGCGCCCTGGCGGCGTCGGCGACTCGCGAGACCGGCCGGACGATCCTGCGCGCAAGGAACCACGCCGCGGCCGCGGCGAGTACGCCGCCGACGAGCGCGGCGATCACGATCGCCTCGACGAAAGGCGTCCAGCGCGTGTCGGCGAGGCTCTTCGGCCGGAGCAGGACGAAAGCCCGCTTGCCGACCGGCTCGGCGGCGAAGTAGTAGGCCGTCCCGTCGATCGTGACGCTGCCGGTCGCAACCTTGCCGGCAGCGAGCTCGCCCTGCGCGGCGCGCGAGAGAACCGCCGAGTCGAGCAGGTAGCGCTCGTGCTGGCGCTGGAGGTACGGGCGCAGCTGCGGAAGGTGCGTGAGGGGCGAGAGCGCGTTGCGCTCCTCGCCGACGATCAGCGCGGACTGGTGGACGAGGTCCTTCAGCGTCGCGTCCTCCACGGCCCGGCGCGTGAGGACGAGTCCGAGCCCGAGCGTGATCGCAACGGACAGCGCGACGATCACGCCAATTGCGGCGAAGAGCCGTGCGCGCAGGCTGCGGAGCGGCTTCACGTCGCCGGCAGCTTGTACCCCGCGCCCCGGACCGTGCGGATCGCTTCGGGCGCCCGGAGCTTGCGGCGGAGCTGCGCGACATGCATGTCCACGGTGCGCGTTCCGCCCGGGTAGGACACACCCCAGACGAGGTCGAGCAACCGCTCGCGCGAGAGCACGATGCCCCGGTGCTCGAGCAAGCAGGCGAGCAGGTCGAACTCCTTGTTCGTCAGCTCGACGTCCTCGCCGGCGACCGTCACCTCGTGCGAGTCGCGGCGGAGGACGATCTCGCCCGCCGAGAGGACCTCGTCCTGGGACCGCTGCTCCGCCCGCCGGAGGATCGCCTTGATCCGGGCGGCCAGCTCGCGCGGCGAGAAGGGCTTCGGGACGTAGTCGTCGACCCCGAGCTCGAAGCCCGCGACGCGGTCGGGCTCCTCGTCCCGCGCGGTCAGCATCACGATCGGCACCTTCGACCAGGCGCGCATCTGCCGGCAGACCTCGAACCCGTCGATCCCCGGCAGGCCGACGTCGAGCACGACGAGCCGGACGGGATGGCGCCGGAGCTCGCCGACCGCCTCCTCGCCCGTTCGCAGCCAGAGCACCTGCCAGCCGTCCTGCCGCTCGAGGTACTGCTTGACGAGCCGCCCGATCGCGTCGTCGTCCTCCACGAGCAGGAGGACGCTCCCGGTCGCCCTCGTCGACATACCGCTAACCCGCAGCGCGGCCTTCGAGCTGGATCTGGGCCGCCGGGGCATTCGCCTTGCGGACGACGAGGACGCGCATCGGCGGGCGGAGCTGCGAGACGTCCGTCACGGCGACCCCGCCGAGCACCCGCGTCGCCGGCGTGACGGCGATCGTGACGACCGTGCCGTCGCGCTCGCGCAGCGTGATCGAGCCTGCGGCAATGGCGACGATGATGCCACGGTCGATCCGGAAGTCGTTCACTGCGCGCGGCCCGCCGACGACCACCTCGGCGCGGATCAGGCGCGGACCAAAGAAGCGGTCGATCAGGGCCCCAGGAAGGGCGAAGCCGCCCTGGGCGAGCCAGAAGAACGTATTCAGCGCGGCCAGGGTCGCGGCCAGGAGCACGAAGCGGCGCCGTGACATGCTCACATGATCGCCGCAGCGGGCGACACCGACGTAAAGCGTGCGTAAAAACGTAGGGACAGGCGTCAGCCTGCCCCTACGTGGACTCCACGAGATCAGGACGCGGATGTCGCCGGCTCGTGCTCGGCGACCTTCGCCGCCGCCGTCGACTCCACCTGGGCGAGCGTCGAGCCCGCGTCGGCACGGACGTGGATCGTGACCGCGTCGCCGACCTTCAGATCGGAGAGCGAGATCACCGTCGGCACCCTGCCCTGCCAGAGCAGGTAGATCGTCGAGCCGCCGACTACGAACGTCTGGGTCACGGACTGGCCTCGCAGCAGGCGAAGCGCCCGGAGATTGCCACCGCGGACGGTGAGCGTGACGCTCGCCGAGCCGACCGACGCGATCTTGCCGCGGAACAGGTAGTCCGGCTTGTCGGGGCGGTTGAGCTCGCTGCCGTGGTCGCCGATCAGGAAGGCATTCGTGCTCTCGATCGTTGCGAGCGAGCTGCCCCGGGGCGCGCGCACGTTGACGCGGACGAAGTCGCCCACGTCGAGATCACCGGCCTCGACGACCGTCGGGACGCCGTTCGACCACTGCAGGAACTCCGTCTTGTCGCCGTAGGCGAAAGTCTGGTCGACCGACTTGCCGAGCATCACCCGCAGCGCCGGCAGATTGCCACCCTCGACGGTGATCGAGACGTGCCCGCCGGACGGGGTCGCCTTCAGCTTCCCGAGGAACGAGTAGGCGATGCCACTCCCGGCGGCGCCGGCCGTGGCGGCAACCACGCCGGCGAGGACAGCAGCCCCTGCGGCGAGGAAGAGCTTCATGTGCATCTGTTGACCTCCTTGGGACATCGTGGTGTCCCAACCTTCGGCGCGTTCGGTCAAGCCGCCGTCTCCTCGAGGTAAAAGGCGCGTAAAGCGATCCGCTACGGCGTGGGGTCCAGGCGGTAGACGCCGCCGTCGGTCGCCGTTGCATAGACGCGGCCCCGCCCGTCGACGCCGAACGAGGAGAGCGTCGGCACGCTGAGACCGATCTCGTGCACCTCCGTCGCCTTCCCGTCGGCGACGAGCATGCTGATGATCTTCCCGTCGCAGTAGTCGCCGAAGAGGTACCGGCCCGCGAGCGACGGTAGCCGTGGGTCGCGGACGACGACGCCGCCGATCACGGCGCAGCGGGTTCCGGCGTGGCCGTACTCATAGATCGGCGGCACGGCACCGGGGCAGTCCGCCCCGGCCGTGAAGACGCTGGTGCCCGCGAAGCACGGCCAGCCGAAGTTCCGTCCGCCCTCGTTGCCCTGGACGTAGTCGATCTCCTCGATGTCGCCCTCGCCCGCGTCGCCGAGGTAGAGGTCGCCCGTCAGGGGGTCGATCCAGAACCGCCATGGGTTGCGCAGGCCGTAGTCCCAGACCTCGCCGCGGGTGCCCTCGCGGCCGACGAACGGGTTCGTGTCCGGGATCTGGTACGGGGCGCTCTGATCGCCCGGCGGTAGCGGGGCGATGCGGAGGATGTTCCCGAGCAGGTCGTCGAGCGTCTGGGCGAAGGCGCCGGGCGCGTGCGTGACGCCGGAGTCGCCGTCGCCGACGGCGACGTAGAGGTTCCCGTCGGGGCCGAACTGCATCATCCCCGCGTTGTGGTTCTCGTACGGCTTGACGATGTGCAGGACGGATCGTGCGGTCATCGGGTCGGCGACGTTGGGATCGTCGGCCGAGCGCCGGTACTCGACGACGTTGACGTTGCCGTTGCCCGTGGAGTCCGTGTAGTCGACGTAGAACCTGCCGCTGCGCGCGTAGTCGGGCGCGAACGCCATCGAGAGCAGACCCCGCTCGCTGACCTCTACCACTCGGTCGGTCAGGTCGAGGAACGGCCTAGAGGCGGCGACGTCGTCGACCAGCTCGCGGATCATCCCCCGCTGCTCGACGACGAACAGGCGGTGCGGGTCGCCGAGCGGCGCGGTCACGAGCACGGGCCGCGCGAAGTCGCCGATCTTCGTCAGCTTCAGGCCCACCTCCGCCGGGGCGGTGGTGGTCGGCTGCGTGGTCGTCGTCGCGGTGGTCGTCGGAGCCGGGAGGCGCGGCCGGCCGACCGTCAAGACGCCCTTCATTCCGGCCGCCGCGTGGCCCGGGACGGTGCAGCGGTATGCGAGCCTGTTGGCCCGCCGGAACACCACCGTCAGCACCGCCCGCCGCCCGTGCCCGAGCAGCCGCGTCTTCCGTCCGCCGATCGCGAAGTCGTGCGAGACGGCGCCGCGGTTGACGACCGTGAACCGGACGCGGCCGGCCGGTACCGACCTCCGCGACAGGGTGAACCTGAAGTCGTGCGCGGTGACCAGGACGTTCGTCGTCGGCGTGCTCTCGGCTTCGCGCCACGCCGCGGCGGCGAACCCCGCGGCAGCCAACGCCACCGCGATCGCAACCAGGACGGCGGCGCGCACCGTTACGAGCGTGTGTACTCGGGGCCGGAACCGGCCTCGGGCGGGGTCAGCCGGCCGCCCTTCGCGGTGATCGCCCCGCACTGGACGCAGTTCGACGGCGTCGTCTGCACCCGCACCTTGCCCGCGTCATCGTCGCCGAGCTCGTAGACCTGCGCCGGGCACATGTGCGCCCACATCTGCGCGACGTCGCGGGGGACGAGGGTCTCGATGCGGATGTGGTTCGGCTGGTCGTCCCGCGTCTTGTTGCCGGAGGCGAAGACCGAGGAGAGCTTGTCGAAGGTCAGCCTGCCGTCCGGCGGGGGGTAGTACTTCGCCCGGCCGGTCGTGATCAGGTCCTGCTCCGCGTCGCGCTCGAGCTGGTGGTCGCGGGGCGGGAACCGTCCGAACGAGGCGGTCATCGCGCCCGCAAGCGCGCCGCCGAGCCAGAAGCCATGCTCGAAGGCAGGGCGCATGTTTCGCACCTTCCAGAGGTCCTGCCAGACAAAGCTCTCCCGGATCGACTCGTCGTAGACGTCCAGCGCACCGAGGCGGCTCGGCGTCTCGCCACGCTGGAGCGCAGACCAAGCAGCCTCCGCCGCGAGCCGCCCGGACTCGACGGCGTAGTGGATCCCCTTCAGCGCCGGCACGTTGACGAAGCCGGCGCCGTCGCCGCAGAGCAGCAGCCCGGGCGCGTTCAGCCGCTTCGGCAGCGAGAGGTATCCGCCCTCGGGAATCGTCTTCGCACCCCACTCCAGCCGCTCGCCCCCGCGGAGGAGCTTGTAGATCTTCGGGTGCGTCTTCAGCTCCTGGAGCAGGTCGTGGACGGAGAGCTGCGCGTCGCGGTAGTCGAGCCCCACGACCATCCCGATCGTGACCATGTCCTCGCCCATCGGGTAGACGAACGAGCCTCCGAACTCGCAGTACTTCGCACCGGTGCGCAGCGGCCACCCCATCGTGTGGATCACCCGGTCGAGCGGCTTCTCGACCCGCCAGACCTCCTTGACGCCGAGCGCCCAGACCTGCGGGTTCGCGCCGCGGAGCCCGAAGCGCTCGATTGCGGCGCCCGTCAAGTGTCCCTGAGTCCCCTCGGCGAGCACGGTCACCCGCGCGAGCACGTCGGAGCCCGGCTCGAAGTTCGGGAGCTGCTCGCGGTCGCGCCCACGGCCGCGGTCGCCGGTGCGGACGCCGCGCACCCGCCCGTCCTGGACGAGCAGCTTCACGGCGGACGTCTCCGGAAGGATCGTCGCGCCGCCCGCCTCCGCCTCGGCGGCGAGGAACCGGCCGAGCTGCGAGAGCGAGGCGACGTAGTTTCCGTGGTTCCGCATCGTCGGCGGGGTCGGGATCCGGAAGGCCCGTCGCGGGGTGAGGAAGTAGACGGACTCGTGGGCAACCTCGCCGTAGAACGGGAGCTCGTCTGTCCGCTTGCGCCCCTTGAAGAGCCGCTGCAGGCCACGTGGATTGACGACGGCGCCCGAGAGCAGGTGCGAGCCCGGCTGCTTGCCCTTCTCGAGCACCGCCACCGGCACCTCGCCGAGCCGCTCCGCCGTCGCCGGGTCCTCCTCGGCGAGCTGCCCGAGCCGGACCGCGCAGCCGAGCCCGGCCGGACCCGCTCCGACGACCAACATGCCTACCTCGATCGGGTCTGCGTCGGTCGGGACGCCGAGCGCTTCCTCGACGCTCCAGGCGGGCGGGTATCTCGCCGGGACCGAGCCCACTTAGTGATCCCTCCGTGCGCGCACGAGCTCGGTCAGCTTCGGCACGACCTGGTGCAGGTCGCCGACGACGCCCAGGTCGGAGAACTCGAAGATCGGCGCGTTCGCGTCCTTGTTGATCGCCACGATCACGTTCGAGCTCTGCATGCCCACTTTGTGCTGGATCGCACCGGAGATGCCGCAGGCGACGTAGAGCTTCGGCGAGACGCTCTTGCCGGTCTGGCCGACCTGGGTCGAGTACGGGTACCAGCCGGCATCGACGACGGCCCGCGTCGCGGCGACGGCGCCGCCGAGCGCCTTCGCGAGCTCCTCGACGAGCGCGAAGTTCTCCGGCCCGCCGAGCCCGCGTCCACCGGCGACGACGATGTCGGCGTCCTCGATCGACGGCCCGGTCTGCTCCTCGTGCGCCTGCTCGAGCATCGTCGAGCGCGTCGAGAAGTCCTCGAGCTCGACCGCGACCTGCACGACCTCCGGCTCGCCGCCCGACTCGGCGGGTTCGAACGTGCCGGAGCGGATGATCCCGATGCGCGGCTCGCCCTTCCAGCCCACCTCGACGTACACCGAGTCGCCGAGCACGGGGCGCGTGCCGACCACGGTTCCGTCGCGCCGCTCCAGGTCGACGAGGTCCCAGTTCAGGCCGGCGTCGAGCCGCGCCGCCAGCCCGGCTGCGATGTCGGCCGCCAGGACGGACGCCCCGAAGAGCACCGTGTCGTAGCCGCCTTCCCGGACCACCTTCGCGAGCACGTCGACGCGCGGCTGCGGGAGCGGCGCCCCGAGCACCGGGTCGTCTGCGACCCAGACCTTCGCCGCGCCATGGCGCCCCGCCGCGGACGCGAGTCCGGCGACCCCCGACCCGGCGACGACACCCGCGACCTCCAAATCGCCGAGCGAGGCCGCCTTCGCCAGCACGCCGAGCGGCCCCTTCTGGAGCTCGTCGCCGTGGTGCTCGAGAAAGACGAGCGTGCTCAAATCAGCTTCTTCTCCACGAGGAAGTCGAGGATCTGCTGCGCGCCGGAGCCGTCGTCCTCGATCTTGCGGCTCTCGCCGCGCGGCGGCGGATCGTTCAGCGCGAGCACCTCGGTCTTCGACCCGGCCTCGCCGACGGCGTCCGCACTGAGACCGAGGTCGGCGACGGAGACGACGTCCTGCGGCTTCGACTTCGCACCCATGATCCCTTTTAGCGAGGGGTAGCGCGGCTCGTTGATCGCGTCCGAGACCGCGACCACGGCGGGCAGCGGCGCCTCGATCCGGTCGTAGCCGAACTCGGTCTGGCGCTTCACCGTCGCCTTGCCGTCCGCGATCGTCAGGTCGGCCGCCTGCGAGACCATCGGCAGGCGCAGCCGCTCCGCGACGGCCGCCCACAGGACGGCGCCGTCGGAGTCGGCGGACTGCTGGCCGAAGAGCACGAGGTCTGCGCTCTCGCGCTCGAGCGCGGCGGCGACCGCGCGGCTCGTGGCGACGAGGTCGGAGCCGACCGCCTCCTCGTCGCTGACGAGGACGGCCCGGTCGGCGCCCATCGCGAGCGCCTTCCGCAGCGAATCGAGCGCGCCCTCGGGACCGAGCGAGACGACGACGACCTCGCTCTCCCCCTCGCTCTCCTTCAGGCGCAACGCCGCCTCGACGGCATTCGCGTCGAACGCGTTCAGCACCCCCTCGCCGGAGCGGTCGAGCCGCATGGTCTGTGGGTCGATCCGGCGCGCCGCGCCGGCCTCGGGCACCTCCTTGACGCAGACCGCGATCTTCACCGGCGGCGAACAATATCCCGGACAGGTGCTACCGTCCGGCACCATGCGCCGCGCGGTCCCCGCCCTCGTCGCGCTGCTCGTCGCGGGACTGGTCGCCTCGACATCCGGAGCAGGGAGCGTCCCGGACCCGTTCGTCTTCCCGGTCGTCGGCCCCTAAGTTCTGGACGACCTCCGCCCGAGCCGGGTGCATGCTCTACCTCTACGGCGTCTCCGGGACTACGTACCTCTACATCCACCTGGACAACGACGTCACGATGGCGAACGACAACCGGGGCAAGTGCGTCCCCGGCGGCTCGTTCTGGCCGGGTCTGAAGGGCGGCCAGAAGGTCGTCGCGGGCCAGGCGATCGGGTACGTGGGCGACTCGGGCGACGCCGACGGCACGCCTCAACTCCACTTCGAGGTGCACCCCAACGACGGCCCGCCGGTCAACCCCTACCCGTACCTGAACGCGGCGACGCGGGTCCTGTTCGCGGCGCCGCCGGGTAGCGCCGTCACCCTCTCGCTGAAGGGCAGGGTGCTGCTCGCGAGCGCGATGACGCTGAAGATGAAGGTCGACGCGGCGACGGTGTTCCCGCTCGGAATCACCCTGCTCGGCCTGCGCAAGCCGATGGTGCTGACGATTACGAAGACGGCGCTCGTCGGCCGCGCGAGCCTGCGCGCCGGCAAGACGGCGATCGTGCTCACCCAGCCGGCGAAGACGAGCCTCGAGACGCAGGCAGCCGAGGACGGAGCGTTCTCGGTCGCGCGGATCGTCGCAGGCTAGCGGCCCTTGAACCGCGGCTCGCGCTTCTCCACGAATGCGCGCATACCCTCCTTCTGGTCCTCCGTCGCGAACAGCGCTGCGAAGAGGATCGCCTCGTAGGAGAGGCCGTTGCCGAGGTCGCCCTGCAGCGCGCGGTTCGTCGCATCCTTGGCCGCCGAGAGCGCGACCGCCGACTTCTTCGCGAGCGACGACGCCATCTCGAGCACGCGCTCGAGCAGCTCGCCGGCGGGGTAGACCGCACTGACGAGGCCCAGCCGGAGCGCCTCGGCGGCGCCAACGTTGCGGCCGGTGAGAATCAGGTCCTTGGCGAGCGCCGGGCCGATCGCGCGCGCGAGCCTCTGCGTCCCGCCCCAGCCGGGGATGACCGCGAGGTTGATCTCCGGCTGCCCGAGCTTCGCCTGCTCGGAGGCGTACCGGATGTCGCAGGCGAGCGCGAGCTCGCAGCCCCCGCCGAGCGCGAGGCCGTTCACCGCGGCGAGCGTCGGCTTCGGCATCGACTCGAGCAGGCGGCAGCACTCGTGGCCGAGCGAGCCCCACGCGTGGCCCTCGAGCACCGTCATCTCGGTCATCTCCTTGATGTCGGCGCCGGCCGCGAACGCCCGCTCGCCCGCGCCGGTGAGGACGAGGACGCGCCCGTCCGTGTCGAGCGCGAGCTCCCGCAGGCGGTCACGGAGCTCCTCGAGAGTCTCGTGGTCGAGCGCGTTCAGCGCGTCCTGCCGGTCGATCGTGACGAGGGCGACGCCGTCGTCACGGCGCTCCACGCCGATGCTCAGGCGACGACCTTCGAGCGCAGGAACTCGACGATCTCACTCGTCGGGGCGCCGGGCGTGAAGACCGCGGCGACGCCCTGCGCCTTCAGCAGCTCCGCGTCCTCGGCCGGGATCGTCCCGCCGAGCACGACGAGCACGTCCTCGGCGCCGTTCTCGCGCAGGCCGTGGAGGATCCGCGGCACGAGCGTCATATGCGCGCCGCTGAGGATCGAAATGCCGACCGCGTCCGCGTCCTCCTGGATCGCGGTCTCGACGATCTGCTCGGGCGTCTGGTGCAGGCCCGTGTAGATGACCTCCATCCCGGCGTCGCGAAGCGCCCGCGCGATGATCTTCGCACCGCGGTCGTGCCCGTCTAGACCAGGCTTCGCGATCACCACTCTGATCCTCTCGCCCACGGCGTCGTCAGTATAGGAGCGTGAAACTCAGGGTCGTGGGCTGTAGCCCGGCCTGGCCGAACCCGGGCATCTCTCATTCGGGCTACCTCGTCGAAGGGGATGGCCGCCTGCTGCTCGACTGCGGCCCGGGCGTGCTCGCCGACCTACGGATGATCGACGGGGGCTGGCCGAAGGTCGACGCGATCGTGATCACGCACTGGCACCTCGACCACTGGGGCGATCTCGTCCCCTGGGTCTGGGGCCGGATGTTCGGTCTCGGTCGACAGGTCGACACGCCTGAGCTGTGGGTGCCGCCGGGCGGGATCGCGCAGCTCGAGCAGTTCGGCACCTTCTTCGGGACGGAGACGATGTTCGAGAGCGTCTTCACGCTCGCGGAGTACGCCGAGCGCGAGCCGTTCCGGACGGCCGCCGGCCTCGAGGTCACACCCGTCCGGGTACCGCACTACCTGGTCGAGACGTACTCCCTCCGCGTGACGAACGGGAAGCGGACGCTCGCCTACTCCGGCGATTGCGCACCGAGCGAGCAGCTCGCCGAGATGGCGCGCGACGCCGACCTGTTCCTCTGCGAGGCGACGCTGATCGACTCCGACGCGGATTCGCTGCCGCGCGGCCATCTTTCCATCCCCGAGGCCCTGGCGGCGTACGAGGCGTCGGGGGCCACGCGGTTGCTGCTCACGCACCGGCCGGACGAGCTGCCGGTGGACCAGGGCCTCGAGCGGGCCCAGCCGGGGCTGGTGGTGGAGGTCTAGAGGTCAAAACACGGGCGTTTCGCGCCACGTTCCCCATACTTCGCGGAGCGCGTCGCACATCTCGCCCATCGTCACGTACGCCTTCGCGGCGTCGATGATCGGCGGCATCAGGTTCGTGTCCCCGGCGGCGGCCTGCTTCAGCTCCGCGAGGGTGGACTCGACCGCGGCCGAGTCGCGACGCGCTCGCAGCGCCTGAACCCGCGCGACCTGCTTCCGTTCGAGCGCAGGGTCGATGCGCAGGATCTCCAGCGGGGGCTCGTCGTCGAGCTCGTAGCGGTTGACGCCGACGATCACGCGCTCGTCCCGCTCGACCTCGGACTGGTATCGGAACGAGGCCTCGGCGATCTCACGCTGGAAGAAGTTGTCCTGGATCGCGGCGACGACGCCGCCGAGCTTCTCGATCCGGGCGAAGTAGTCGTACGCCTCGGCCTCGAGGCGCCCCGTCAAGTCCTCCAGGTACCAGCTGCCGCCGAGCGGGTCGATCGTGTTCGCGACGCCGGTCTCGTGGGCGATCACCTGCTGCGTGCGGAGCGCGATGCGTACCGCCTCCTCCGTCGGGAGCGCGAGCGCCTCGTCGAACGAGTTCGTGTGCAGGGATTGCGTGCCGCCGAGGACCGCGGCCAGCGCCTCGAGTGCGGTGCGGACGATGTTCAATTGCGGCTGCTGGGCGGTCAGCGAGACACCGGCCGTCTGCGTGTGGAAGCGCATCCGCCACGAGCGGGGTTCCCGCGCGCCGTAGCGCCCGCGCAGCTCGCGCGCCCAGATCCGCCGCGCGGCACGGTACTTCGCGATCTCCTCGAAGAAGTCGATGTGCGCATTGAAGAAAAAGGAGAGACGCGGGGCGAAGTCGTCCACGTCGAGCCCGCGCGCGAGCGCCGCGTCGACGTACGCGAAGCCGTCGGCGAGCGTGAAGGCGAGCTCCTGCGCCGCGGTCGAGCCGGCCTCGCGGATGTGGTAGCCGGAGATGGAGATCGGATGCATGCGCGGGAGCTCGCGCGCGCTGAACTCGATCATGTCGACGACGAGCCGCATCGACGGCTCGGGCGGGAAGATGTACTCCTTCTGCGCGATGTACTCCTTGAGGATGTCCGTCTGGACCGTCCCGCGGAGCTCCGCGCGGGGGACGCCCTGCTCGTCGCCGACGCAGACGTAGAAGGCGAGGAGCATCGCCGCCGGCGAGTTGATCGTCATCGAGGTCGAGACCTCGCCGAGCGGGATGCCGGCGAACAGCGTCTCCATGTCCTCGAGCGAGTCGACCGCGACGCCCTCCCGACCCACCTCGCCCTGCGAGCGCTGGTGGTCCGAGTCGTAGCCCATCAGCGTCGGCATGTCGAACGCGGTCGAGAGCCCGGTCTGCCCGTGCTCGAGCAGGTAGCGGAAGCGCGCGTTCGTCTCCTCGGCGGTGCCGAAGCCCGCAAACTGCCGCATCGTCCAGAGCCGGCCGCGGTACATCGTGTCGTAGATCCCGCGCGTGAACGGGTGCTCGCCGGGGTTGCCGAGGTCGCGGTCGTAGTCGAGCTCGACGTTCTGGGGCGAGTAGAGCTCGTCGATCGGAAGACCCGAGATCGTCGAGAAGAGTCGCGTGTCCGGCTTTCGCTCCGTGGTCGCCACGCTCAGGTCATTCTGCCGGAATACCCGAGGGCCCTCAGTGCCGGAGCAGGTACCAGGCCTCCGCCGCCACGAGCGTGAGCGTCGCGATCCCGATCTGGACGCCGACGAGCTCTGCCGGGCGCGCGTGGAGGAATCCGAAGAGGACGAGCTGGAAGGCGAAGATGCCGACGAGCACGAGCGCGAAGCGGGCCCGGGCGAGCGAGAGGAAGTGGTACATGTAGACGGTCGCCAGGGCGTAGAGCGCCATCGCCAGGGAGAGCGGCCCGAGCCACGGAACCGCGGCCGCGTACTCGTCGCCGAAGATGCCGCGGACGATCGGGTCGGCGAACACCCACAGAACGGCGGTAGTGACCGCGCCCAGCGCCGCGACGACGGCGAGCCCGGCAAGCAGGTGGCGACGCTCGCTCGTGCGGTCGCGCAGGGTCGCGACCCGCGGGAAGAGGACCGTGGTCACGCCGATCGGGAGCAAGAGCAGCACGCGGGCGCCGACCGAGGCGACCCCGTAGGCGCCCGCAGTCCCCGGCGAGAAGGCGAGCTTCGCGACGAGGACGTCCACGGTCGCGAGCGCCGTCAGCAGCGTCAGGCCGGTCGCGGCTGCGGCGTTCGGGAGCGTTGCCAGCCGACGCGCGCGCGAGCGCACCGCCCCGTGCCAGAGGTCGCGGAGCGGGAGCAGCGTGAGCACGAGCGTCACCGCCGTCGCCCCGGCGACCCCGCCCATCACCGCCGCCGCGTCGCCGCCGGCGAGTCCGATCCCGACCCCCGCGACGAGCCTTGTGGCGGCGAACGTCAGGTGCGCGATCCCGAGGGCGACGAAGAGCCGAGCCCCCTGGAGTCCGCCCCACACGGCCGGGATCACGAGCGCCGCAGAGATCGTCGCTGCGGTCGCGAGCGTCGCCCCGGCGTCCCCGCGACCGAGGACGTCGAGCACTGGATACGCCAGCCCGCCGAGGGCGAGGATCCCGAGCGCCCAGGGGACGAGCCCGCGGACCGTGTCGCGGAGGGCCGCGCCGGCGTCGCCCGGGCGTTCCTGCGCGAGCGCGATCGCGACCTCCCGGGCGACGGAGGCCTGGAACGCGAGCGGCGGCACGGCGGCGATCAGCGTGACGACGACGAGCGCGACGAGCAGGGAGTACTCCTCGGGCTCGAGGATCCGGGCGAGCGCGATCTGGAAGACCGCGTTCAGCGCGTTCGCGACAACCACGGCGACCCCGACGAAGAGCCCGGGGCCGAGCAGCCCGCGCGCGGGCCGCTCGAACGGTGCGACCGTTTCCACTCTAACCCTCTACTGGAGGTCGAGATCTGTCGGTGGCATGCAGGGGATCCCGGTGAATCAAAGCGGAAGTCACGCGTGCGTACCGAACAAGGCGAGAGACACAGTGTTACAGGGCCGCTTCGACCGCCAGTGCCGCGGCGATCACGATCAGCGCAAAGCCGATCGCCCGGCGGAGGAAGAGCTCCGAGAGACGACCGGTCACGTGCGCGCCGAGCCAGCCGCCGACGATCGCCGCCGGTGCGCCGACCGCGAGCAGCTCCCACTCGACCTCGAGGCGGGCGGCGTGCGCGCCGAGGCCGACCACGCCGACGGCAAAGCCGACGACGAGGTTCGTGCCCACAGCTTTCGCCGCCGTCATCCCCACCCCGCGGAGGAGAACGGGCATCCGCATCGTGCCGAGGATCACGCCGATCGCGCCGCCGAGCGCGCCGACGCCGAGCCCGCCGAGGACGGCAGGCGCGATGCGCAGCCTCGCGCGCGGCTGCGCGTGGAAGGGCCGCACGAGCAGGTCGATCCCGTTGAAGACGAGGATCCCGGCGGCGACCGCGAGCAGCGCGGTCTCGGGCAGGTCGCTGCCGAAGTACCCGCCGAGGAAGGCGCCTACGATCGAGGGCGGCAGCATCCACCAGACGACCGGCCACGAGACGCGCCCCTCGCGCGCATGGCGTACGGAGCCCGCGGCAGCCGAGGCGGCGCTGATCCCGATGTTCGTCCCGGCCGCGGTGCTCGGGCTCGGAGCAAGCAGGATCATCAGCGGCAGCCGCAGCGTCCCCAGCACGAGCCCGATCGCCGAGCCGAGGTAGCCGGCGGCGAACGACCCGGCTGCGCCTAGCGCGAGCCGCCAGGCTTCCAGAGAGGCTCCGCCGCGCCCTCGTTCGCCGTCCGGGCGAGGATGAAGAGCAAATCGGAGAGGCGATTCAGATACGTGACGGCGAGCGGATTGGCGGGCGACACCCGCAGCGCGTCGATCTCCGCGCGTCGGCAGATCGTGCGCGCGAGGTGCAACCGCGCGGCCGTCTCGGTGCCGCCGGGGAGAACGAAGCTCGTCAGCGGAGCCAGCGACTCGTTGAACCGGTCGCAGAGCGCCTCCAGGTCCTCGACCTGCGCCTGCTCGACCCGGAGCTTGCCGTCGTCCTCGACGTATGGCACGGAGAGATCGGCACCGAGGTCGAAGAGTTCGTTCTGGATCCGCTCGAGCGGCTCGCGCAGCGCATCGAAGAGGGGCCCCGCGAGCACGAGCCCGATCGCCGAGTTCAGCTCGTCGACGGCGCCGTACGCGACGACGCGCGGATCGGTCTTCTGGACGCGGCTTCCGTCCCCGAGCGTCGTCTCGCCCGCATCGCCGGTGCGCGTGTAGATGCGGGTGAGCCGGACCGGCTCGTCGCGGCGCCGCGCCATCTACCCGGAGGCGAGCGCCTGCTTGCGCAGGCCGAGAAG
>JBKPSO010000237.1:0-8913 GCA_046735055.1 Actinomycetota bacterium | reverse complement strand
AGGGTAAGGCGTCTCGATGAACCCGTAACGGTTGAGACGTGCATAGGTGGACAACGAACCGATGAGGCCGATGTTCGGGCCCTCGGGCGTCTCGATCGGACACATACGGCCGTAGTGCGTCGGGTGGACGTCGCGCACCTCGATCGGCGCGCGCTCGCGGGTCAGGCCGCCGGCACCGAGTGCCGAGAGGCGGCGCCGGTGGGTGAGGCCGGCGAGCGAGTTGGTCTGGTCCATGAACTGCGACAGCTGCGAGGAGCCGAAGAACTCCTTCAGCGCCGCGACCACGGGCCTGATGTTGATGATCGTTTGCGGTGTGATCGTGTCGACGTCCTCCGTCGTCATCCGCTCGCGGACGACGCGCTCCATCCGGTAGAGGCCGACCCGGAACGCCTCCTGGATCAGCTCGCCGACGGTGCGGAGGCGGCGGTTGCCGAAGTCCTCGTACTCGTCGAGCTCTGACCGGATCGGGTCGCGCGACATGACGATTGCGTCGGCGGCGAAGTCCTTCGACTCCTCGTCGACGCCGAGGCGCTTCGGCAGGTCGATCAGCCTGCGGACGAGCGCGAGGATGTCCTCGGTCGTCAGCACGCGGACGCCGTCGGGCACGGTGACGCCGAGACGCTGGTTCAGCTTGTAGCGGCCGACCTTGGTCAGGTCGTAGCGCTTGGGGTCGAAGAACAGCGCGCGCAGGAGGTTCCGCGCGTTGTCGAGTGTCGGCGGCTCGCCCGGGCGCTGCTTCTTGAAGACCTCGATCAGCGCCTCCTCCTCGCGAGTGGTCGCGTCCTTCTCGAGGGTGAGCGCGATGAAGATCGAGTTGTCGAAAAGCTCGAGGATCTCCTCGTTGCTCGACGTGTCGAGCTGGAAGCCGGTACTCGGGTCCTCCGCCGGCAGCGCGCGGAGCAGCGTCGTGATCGGCAGCTTGCGCTTGCGGTCGATGCGACCGTAGACGACGCCCTTCTTGTCGATCTCGAGCTCGAGCCAGGAGCCGCGGCTCGGCATCAGGTTCGCGGTGAAGACCTGCTTCGTCGCGTCCTTGGGTTCCATCAAGTAGGCGCCCGGCGAGCGGACGAGCTGCGTGACGATCACGCGCTCGGTGCCGTTGATGATGAACGTGCCCTGCTCGGTCATCATCGGGAAGTCGCCCATGAAGACCCGCTGCTCGCGGATCTCGCCGGTCTCCTTGTTGACGAAGCGAACGGTCATCGAGAGCGGGACCTGGTAGGTCAGGTCCTTCTCCCGGCACTCCTTGATCGAGAACTGGGGCTCCCCGAACTCGTACTCGCCGAACTCCACCGCGAGCGTTCCGGTGTAGTCCTCGATCGGCGAGATGTCGTCGATCGTCTCGCGGAGGCCCTCCTTCATGAACCAGTCGAAGGAGGCCTTCTGGATGTCGATCAGGTTGGGGAGGTCGAGAACGTGCTTCAGGCGCGAGAAAGACTTGCGCGCGTTAGGCGCAGCAACACTGCTGGTCAAATGGAACTTCCTCCCTTAGAGATGTCGACAGCGGCGGGCGAACAAACAGATGGGCGCGAACCTTGGAGAATAGCGAATCGGGGGGTCCTCACGCAAGGCGAAACGACCCCTGCACAAGGTAGAAACGCCGGTACGCTCCGGCGTATTCCCAGTCTAGCGCGGCTGTGCAAGCGGCGCGGGGCCCTGAGCCCGTCAAAGCAGCCGGCGGGCCGGCTCGAGCGAGCCGAGCACGCCGGCGCGGTCGCCGAGTGCCGGTGCGGTCAGGTAGTCCTGTAGGTCGCCGTCGAGCTCGGGCGCCCTGATGTACCCGGCCGGCAGCCGGCGGACGTTCTCGCGGACAGTTAGCGTTACCACAATGTCACACAAAGTGCCGACGACGGGTCGGGACGCGCTTCTTCTGCCAGAGTTACCGGGCTGAAAGGAGCCTGCGTTGGCCGAAATCGAGTTCAAGGACGTGACGAAGGTCTACCCCGGTGGCACGACGGCGGTCGACTCGCTCGACCTCGAGGTCGGCGACGGCGAGTTCATGGTCCTCGTCGGGCCCTCCGGCTGCGGCAAGACAACCGCGCTGCGCATGGTCGCCGGGCTCGAGGCGGTGACCGACGGGACGATCAGGATCGGCGAGCGCGTGGTCAACAACGTCTCGCCTCGCGACCGCGACATCGCGATGGTCTTCCAGTCGTACGCGCTCTATCCGCACATGACCGTGAGGGACAACCTCGCCTTCGGCCTGCGGCTGCGCAAGCTCTCGAAGCCGCAGATCGAGAAGCGCGTGGTGTCGGCAGCGGGGACGCTCGAACTGGGGGAGTTCCTCGCCCGGAAGCCGCGGGCGCTCTCGGGCGGGCAGCGCCAGCGCGTGGCGATGGGCCGGGCGATCGTGCGCGAGCCGCAGGCGTTCCTGATGGACGAGCCGCTGTCGAACCTCGACGCCAAGCTCCGCGTCCAGATGCGGGCGGAGATCCACAAGCTCCAGCGCGAGCTCGGCACGACGACCGTGTACGTGACCCACGACCAGGTCGAGGCGATGACGATGGGCGACCGGGTCGCCGTGATGCAAGGCGGGCAGCTCCAGCAGGTCGACGCGCCCGAGCGCCTCTACGAGCGTCCCGCCAACCAGTTCGTCGCCGGCTTCATCGGGTCGCCGTCGATGAACATGGTCGAGGCGAAGCTCTCACGCGGCCCGAGCGGCCTGGTCGCGACGTTCGGCGAGCACGAGCTCCCCATCGTCCCCGAACTCGTCGCCGAACGGCCCGCGCTCGCGCGTTACGAAGGTCGGCGGGTCATTCTCGGCATCCGTCCCGAGGCCATGGAGGATGCTGCATTCGCCTCGTCGGCCGCCGGTGCTCCGCGCCTGAAGGTCGTGTGCAGCCTGCGCGAGGCGCTCGGCTCCGAGGTGCTCCTCCACTTCGCGGTCGGCTCCGCAGAGGCTCCACCGGCCGAGGACGACGAGGTGATCGAGCGCCTCGGCGACGAGGGCTCGGTGTTCGTGGCCCGCGTCGACCCGCGGACCGCCGCTCGCGAGGAGCAGCTCGTCGAGCTCACGGTCGATCCGAGGCGGCTGCACTTCTTCGACCTCGAGAGCAGGGTGGCAATCGCCGCCTGAAGAAGCCGAAGGGACAGGCCCAGCCTGTCCCTTCGTAGTGCGCGTCGGTCGTCGGGACAGGCTGAAGCTTGTCCCTCCCCTACTTGACTTCGACGCTGGCGCCGGCTTCCTCGAGCTGCGCCTTGATCGAGTCGGCCTCCTCGCGGTTGACCCCCTCCTTGACGGGACCCGGGGCGCCGTCCACCAGGTCCTTCGCCTCCTTGAGGCCGAGGCCCGTGATCGAGCGGACGACCTTAATCACCTGGATCTTCTTGTCGCCTGTGCTCGCGAGGATGACGTCGAACGACGTCTGCTCCTCGTCGCCGGCTGCGCCGTCGCCGCCGGCCGGGGCGGCGCCCGGCGGGGCCGCAACCGCAACCGGCGCAGCGGCGGTGATGCCCCACTCGTCCTCGATCTTCTTCTTCAACTCGACGAGCTCGAGAACGGTCATCTTCCCAAGGTTCTCGAACAGCGTGTCAACGCTACTTGCCACTATCCGCTCCTTCCACTGGACTCGGCTGCTCGGTCGCAGCCTCGTCGGTCGCCGCCGGCTCTTCGCCGGCCGTTTTGTCGGTTATTGGTGCTTCGTCGGCTGGCTCGCCGGCGACGGCCTCTTCGACCGTCGCGGCTTCGGCAGCGGGCTCCTCGCCCGTATCACCCTGCGCCCGCAGCTGCTCGATGCGGGCGTCGATCAGGCCGATCAGGTCGCGCACCGGCGCGGCGATCAGCCCGACGACCGTCATCAGCGGCGCGGCGATCGCGCCGATCACCTGGCCGCGGAGCACGTCCAGGGGCGGCAGGGTGGCGAGGTTCCGGACGTCCTCCTCGCCGATCGGCGAGCCGTCGAGGATGCCGCCGCGGATCGCGAGAATCCGCGTCGTCCGCGCCGAGTCGGTCAGCGCTTTCGCGACGGCGACCATGTCGCCATCCGCCTCGATGAACGCGATCGCGGTCGGCCCCTCGAGCAGCGCGAGCAACGCCTCTGCGCCGGCCTCCTCGGCCGCGCGCTTCGTCAGCGTGTTCTTGACGACCGTGAACCGCGCGCCGTGCTCGATCAGCTTCGTGCGCAGGTCGTCGATCTCGGTGACCGAGAGGCCGCGGTAGTCGGCGACGAAGAGCGTCGGCGTCTGCCTCAGGCGCTCGGCGAGCTCCGCGACGATCCGTTCCTTTTCAGCTTTCAACATGTCATTTCCTCCGGAAATGACTAGGGCGCGCCTTCGGCGCGCCCTCGACGAGAACGTGTTCTCTTCTCAGGAGCGCCTGGGCTGGACTTCTGCCTCTCCGCTGCCAGCTGTCTTTGGCGACCTAGCCGTGTATAGCTCAGCTCGTAACTGTAGCTACCTCACGAGAGGAATCGGCGGCAGCCGATTCCTCTAGCTCCTCCGCAATCCCGCGGGTGCGCGCCGTGTCGACGTGGACGCCTGGGCCCATCGTCGTCGTCAGCGTGATCGAGCGGATGTAGCGGCCCTTCGCCGCCGAGGGCTTCGCGCGTACGATCTCCTCGATCAGCGTCGCGTAGTTCTCGAGCAGCTGGCGCTCGTCGAAGCTCTTCTTCCCGATCGTCAGGTGTACGTTCGCCCCACGGTCGGTGCGGTACTCGAGCTTGCCGGCCTTCGACTCCTGGACCGCTTTCGCGACGTCCATCGTCACGGTGCCGGTCTTCGGGTTCGGCATTTTCCCCCGCGGGCCGAGGATGCGGCCGAGCTTGCCGACCGTGCTCATCTGGTCGGGCGTCGCGATCGCGACGTCGAAATCGTCGAAGCCCTCTTCGATCCGCTTCGCGAGGTCGGCCGAGCCGACGACGTCGGCGCCCGCGGCCTCCGCTTCCTTCGCCTTCTCACCCTCGGCGAAAACGGCAACGCGGAGCTCGCGGCCGGTGCCGTGCGGCAGCATCAGCGTCCCGCGTAGCTGCTGGTCGGCATGGCGGACGTTCAGGCCGAGCCGGACGTGCGCCTCGACGGTCTCGTCGAACTTGGCGCCCTCGAAGCCCTTCAGCATCCGCACCGCCTCGAGCGGCGAGTACGTCTGCTCGCGGTCGATCTGGGCGCGGGCCGAACGGTACTTCTTCCCGTGCTGGCTCACGGCTCCACCTCAACTCCCATCGAGCGCGCCGTGCCGGCGATCACTTCCATCGCCGCCTCTACGTCGCGGGCGTTCAGGTCGGGCATCTTCGTCTCGGCGATCTGACGCACCTGGTCGCGGCGCAGCCGGCCGACCTTGTCCCGGTTCGGCTCGGACGAGCCCTTCTCCAGGTTGAGCGCCTCCTTGATCAGGACCGCGGCGGGCGGCGTCTTCGTGATGAACGTGAAGGAACGGTCCTCGTAGACCGTGATCTCGACCGGGATGATCCGGCCGTTCTCCTGCTGCGTCTGCGCGTTGAACGCCTTGCAGAACTCCATGATGTTGACCCCGTGCTGGCCGAGCGCGGGACCGACCGGCGGCGCCGGGTTGGCCTGACCGCCCGGGATCTGCAGCTTGATCAGTGTCAAGATTTTCTTGGCCACGCGTTACCTCAATCGATCTTCTTCACCTGGTCGAACCCGAGCTCGACCGGAACCTGGCGCTCGAAGATGTCGACGAGCACCTTCAGCTTCTGCGCGTCGGGATTGACCTCGACGATCTCACCGTCGAAGTCCGACAGCGGGCCGGAGGTTACCTTGACCGACTCGCCGAGCGAGAACTCGACCCGCGTGCGCGGCCGCTCGCCGGTGGCGGCGCCGGTGTGCAGGATGCGATCGACCTCGTTCTGGGAAAGCGGCACGGGCTTGGAGCCGGCACCGACGAAACCGGTCACGCCAGGCGTGTTCTTGACGACCGTCCAGGCGTCGTCGTTCAGGTCCATGTTCACGAGCACGTAGCCCGGCAGGACGCGCTTCTCGGCCTGGACCTTCTGGCCGTCCTTCGTCTCGATCACCTGCTCGGTCGGGACGACGACGCGGCGGAAGCGCACACGCTGGTTCATCGAGTCGATCCGGTGCTCGAGGTTCGCTTTCACCTTGTTCTCGTGCCCGGAGTAGGTGTTGATCACGTACCACTGGAACATGCTGTTTCTCTCTACTGCCCCAGCAGGACCTTGCTGACGAGCTTGTTGAACACCTGGTCGCAGAGGTAGAGGTACGAGCCGATGATCACGCAGGCGACGATCACGACGACGGTGCCCTGGATCACCTGGTTCTGCCCCGGCCAGTCGACCTTGCGGAGCTCGCCGATCGACTCCGTGATGAAGCGCCTTGCGCTCGCCAGCGGCAGTTCGCGGCCGCCGGCCTGGCTCGGCGCGGGCTGCAGCGCGGGCCGCGCGCCCTGCTGGCCGTCGTGCGGACCCACCCCACCCGAGCGCTCACGCGCTTCGCGGCGGGCGCGTCGCTCCGCTCTCGTCTGTCGGGCCATGCTAGACCCCACTCCGGCGCCGGCAAAGCCGGCACCTGCGCTCTTTGCTGATCTCCGTCGAGCGTACGATCATCGGGTTTCCCTGTGCACGGTGTGGCGGCCGCACCAACGGCAGTACTTCTTGAGCTCGACGCGATCCGGCGTGTTGCGCTTCGACTTTGTCGACTCGTAGTTGCGACGCTTGCACTCGGTGCAGGCGAGCGTGATCTTCTCTCTGACGCCGGTTTTTGCCACGTTTTCTTTCTGCGGATCGAACTACATCGAGGAGGTAGCGGCGGGAGGACTCGAACCTCCGACACGCGGATTATGATTCCGCTGCTCTAACCAACTGAGCTACGCCGCCGCGCCGGACGAGTGTAGCAGCCTGGTCTGGCTCCTTTCTACAACGGACACTCGGCAGCCGATCCGCCGCAGGTAGCTTTCGACTCGATGCGTTCGCCGCCGCGACCGACATGGCGGGCGCGGCACAAACGCGCCCGTCGCGAGAACAGTCTGTTTTCGGAAAGGGGGCCCACGGGGGAAACCGGCCGTTTCCCCCGTGCGAGCGAGTACGGCGGCGAAGCCGCCACGAGCGTCTGATGGCTGCAATCGAGGCGCACGGCCTCTGGCGTACGTACCGGACCTCGACCGGGGTCATCCGGCGCCGTGCGCTCGATGTCGAGGCCGTCCGCGGCGTTTCGTTCGAGGTCGCGGAGGGCGAGCTCTTCGGGCTGCTCGGCCCGAACGGCGCGGGCAAGACGACGACGATCAAGATGCTGATCACGCTGCTGATCCCGACCGGAGGCTCGGCGCGGGTGCTCGGGCTCGACGTCGTCAAGGACGCCCGCGAGGTCAGAAAGCGAATCGGCTACGTGTTCGGCGGCGAGCGCGGCCTCTACGAGCGGCTCTCGGCGTTCGACAACCTTCGCTACTTCGCCGAGCTGTACGCGGTCCCGGCGCGGGAGCAGCGCGCGCGGATAGCGGAGCTGCTCGAGCTCGTGGGGCTGGCGGGGCGGGAGAAGGAACGCGTCGAGGGATACTCGCGTGGGATGCGCCAGCGCCTGCACATCGCGCGCGGGCTGCTCCACGATCCCCCGGTCGTCTTCCTCGACGAGCCGACGATCGGCGTCGACCCGGTCGGCGCCCGCGAGCTCCGCGCGACGATCGCCGGGCTTACGGACGCGGGCAAGACGGTGCTGCTGACAACGCACTACATGTTCGAGGCCGACGAGCTCTGCGACCGGATCGCCGTGATCAACAAGGGCGAGATCGTCGCCGAGGGAACGCCGCGCAACCTGAAGGAGACCGTCGCCGACCGGACGGTCGTCGAGATCGAGGCCTTCGGCGTCAGCGAGGACGCGATCGGCCGCGTCCGGCACGCGCCCGGTGTCACCTCGGTGTCGGTCGAGGAGCGCGACCAGTCACAGGTGCTGCTCGTCCAGTCCCCGAAGGGCCTCGAGCTGACGCAGACGCTGCTCGGCATGCTCGACGGGGCGACGATCGGCCGGGTCGCCGCCCGTGAGCCAACCCTCGAGGACGCCTATGTCGCGCTGGTGGGCGAGCAATGAGGGCCTTCCGCCTGCTTACGGTCGGGATCCGCTTCCACGTCAAGAGCCTGACGCTCTCGGTCTTCTTCCTGCTGACGAGCGTGTTCATGCCGCTCCTCGTCGCGACCGTGTCGTACTACATGTTCAAGGCCGGCGGGAAGCCCGGGACGCTCTTCTATGCATCGCTCGGGGCAGCTGTATACGGGATCTGGTCGTCGACGCTGTTCGGGTCCGGCGGCGCGATCCAATGGCAGCGCTGGCAGGGGACGCTGGAGCTGATCGTCTCGGCGCCCGCGCCCTTCATCCTGCTCGTCCTGCCCCTGACGATCGCGACCTCGACGATCGGCGTCTACTCGCTCATCTCGACGCTCCTCTGGGGGCGGTTCGCCTTCGGCATCCCGTTCCACGTCGAGCAGCCGTTGGCGTTCGTCGTCGCCGTGCCCGCGACGATCATCGGCCTCGGGCTGCTGGGGCTCCTCTTCGCCTCGACCTTCGTCCTCTACCGCCACGCGAACGCGCTCTCGAACATGCTCGAGTGGCCGGTACTGCTCGTCACGGGGATGCTCGTGCCGCTCTCGCTCCTCCCGGGCTGGACGCATCCGATCGCCTGGGTGCTTGCGCCGACCTGGGGCGTGCGCGCGATCAGGGAGGCGGCGCTCGGGGGAACGCCCTGGCCGGACATCGGGATGACCCTTGTGCTCGGGGCCGCGTACCTGGCTCTCGGTGCGCTCTTCCTTCGCCACTTCGAGGTCGCCGCGCGGAAGAGTGCGACCCTCTCACTGACATGACGCCGTCGCTCGCCTTTGGCTCGCTCCCGTGGGGGAAACCATGTTTCCCCCACGGACCCCCTTCTTCTAGAGGCCGATCCCGATGGGGGAACCTCCCGGTTCCCCCCGGCCCCCTCCACTGGCTTCACGGAGCGATCGCTCCGTGACGCCCTTCTTC
>JBKPSO010000236.1:0-31417 GCA_046735055.1 Actinomycetota bacterium | reverse complement strand
TTTCGCAGGTCGCCGAGGCCCCGCATGCTCTCGCGGACGGTCGGCCGCGGATCCGGTCGCCCGTCGGTCTTCGGGTCGAGGCGCTGGCCACCGAGGAAGTCGTCCTCGATGAACTTCAGGTAGGCGTCGAAGCTGAGCGTCCGGTGGTCGATGTATCCGTGCTTCGCGTACGGGCTGATCACCAGTCCCGGCACGCGCAGGCCGTAGCCGTTCCCGTCTACGGTCGGCGGGACGACATGGTCGTAGAAGCCGCCCCAGTCGTCCCAGGTCAGGAAGATCGCCGTGCTCTTCCAGTTCGGGCCGCGCATGATCGCGTTGATCAGGCTGGTCACCCAGTACTGGCCGTCGCTGACGCGGCCTGTCGGGTGCTCGCTGTACTTCTGGTTCGGCACGACCCATGCCACCGCGGGCAGGTGGCCACTGCGGGCGGCGGAGAAGAAGTTCGAGGCGGGTCGGATGTTGCCGAGTTGGCCGTCCTGGTGGACGGTGACGAAGTCGGGCAGCGGGTTCCAGATCTCCGGCGTGCCCACCGTCTGTGGCTGCGGCGCACACGTCATCGCGCCGTCGTCGCAGTCCGGCTGCGTCCCCTGGGCAACGTAGTAGCGCCACGAGACGTGATGCTTGTAGAGCAGGTAGGTGAGGTCGGTCCAGCCGTAGTCGGAGACGTGATCCGGCCGGTCGAGGTCAGGGTTGTCCAGGCTGCTCTTGCACGTTGATGGGTCGAGCGGCTGCGCGCAGACCGCCGACCACCCCGAGACCATGAACAGATGCGAGGGCAAACTCCACGAGCGCGCCGACTCAAACATGTGGTCCTGGAGCACAAAGTTCCTCGCGTACGCCCAGTAGTTCGGGATGTCGTCGGCGGTCTTGTAGCCCATCACGTCGCTCGGCTCGGGACTTCCGCAGCGCGGATCATTCGGATCGTTCGGATTCGGGCAGCCCAGGTGCCCGTATTCGGCATCCGCGACGAACCCGTCCATCCTCCCGCCATCGATGTCTATGCGCGCACTCGGATCAGTGTGCGGGCCTCCGCGGTTGACGTCGGAGGAATCGTGATAGGGCGCGACGCAGCCGCCGTTCGCCGGATCCGGGACGCAGACGCCCGACGGGATCCCGTCCGCTCCGGGGTACACGCCGAAGTACTCGTCGAACGAGCGGTTCTCCTGCATGATCACCACCACGTGCTCGATCTTGTGGATCCCCCGCGGCGCCGGGGCAGGCTTTGGCTTCGCGGCGATCGAGACGACAGCGAGCGCGATCGCAACGCCGGCGACGAGGACTAGGGAGAGCAACTTCACGACGAGAAGTCGAACTCCCGGGCTGCGCACCCCGGGCAGCCCGTCCTCCCCAACGATCTGCCTTGTCGCCCGCGCAAGTCCCTTGGGCCTGACGCTCGGGTTGCCTGATCGGCCGGGCTTGAATCCTTGCCGGTGACGCCGCCGGTTGCTCGACCGTTGTTCTGAACGCCGTTGATGGGCCTAATTTTCCCGGTGCCGTCGAAGTTCTGGAGGTATCGCACCCGGTTCGGGCCATGAGAGAAGTGGCTGTCGATGTGACGAGCGGGACATCCTCAGCCGTTCCGAACCTCACGCGAACTGCTCGCTTTCTTCCGAGTACAGTGGGAGCCACAACCACAGGAGGTGGAGCGATGAAGCGCTCTGTCGTTCTCTTCGCGCTGGCCGCGCTGGTCGCACTCGCCGTTGCGGGCGGACGTGCCTCCGCGGCATCCAAGGCCACCTACTACCTCTCGCTCGGAGACTCGCTGGCACAGGGATACCAGCCGATCGGGGGAACCAAGAGTAGCACTGTCATACCCACCGGCTACTACCAGGGCTACGCCGACCAGCTCTTCAAGCTCGAGCGTGACAAGTACACGCAGCTTCAGCTTGTCAAGCTCGGCTGCGGCGGCGAGTCGAGCGTGTCGATGCTCTACGGGAGTCAGGACCCCGACGTCGCCGCCAGCTGTGGCCCGCCGGCCTTCTACGAGCACCAGTACCCGGATGGCGGAACACAGCTCGCCGAAGCGGTCGCATTCCTGGAGCAAAACCGAGGGTCGGATGCCTTCGTGACCATCGACATCGGCGCGAACGATGTCCTCGGCCCGAGTGGGATCGGACCGCTTCTGACGAACCTGCCGATCATCCTCGCAGAGCTCCGAGCGGCGGCTGGCGCCGGCGTCCCCATCCTCGGCATGAACTACTACGATCCTGGCGCGCCGCAGGCCTGGTCTGAGGGCGGCTTGCCGGGTCTTCAGGCTCAGGTTGCGGGGGTTGTTGGTTTCAACGACCTCTTGGAAGGGATGTATGCGGCCGCAGGTGACCAGGTCGCCGACGTCGAGAGCGCCTTCTCGGTCACGGACTTCACGCCCGTCGACGGCACGCCGCTCGACGTTGTGCGCGAGTGCGAGTGGACCTGGATTTGCACCCCGCCGCCCCTGGGCCCGGACATTCACGCAAACACCGCCGGGTACGGCGTCATTGCCCAGGCGTTCGCGAACGAGCTGCCGTCGTGAGCCAGGGCGGCATCTGCTGCCCTCGGCTCATTCCACGCACTTGTCCGCGATCCAAAGCGCCCTGCCCAGCGGCTCTGGGCGTGGGCCCTAGCGTGGCAAGAATGGCAAGGTTCGGCGTTCGCTCGGGTTCGGTGGTGTTCGCTCGCTCGAGCGAAGACCCTGTTAGCGACCGCGGCTCGCACTACACAATCATGCGCTACCTCGACCGGCTCGACAAGCTGAAGATCGATCCGTCGGTCGGCTCGAGGTGCGACGCGCGAGAGCGCGGGCGGCCCTCAGATCGCTGACCGCTCGCTGCGGCAGGCCTGACGCCGGAGGCTAGGCTCGTCGTATTCTCGAGCTCGACACTCCTCACGGACTTGCGCGAGTGCATCTTCACGCGGTGGACTCACCTGTCGCCGCGCTGGTGCTCGGTCACGGGGCAGGCGGCGGAGTCGAGTCGCCCGACCTCGTCGGCGCGACGACGGCCGCCCGCTCTGCGGGGCTCAGCGTCGCGCTCATGGAGCAGCCCTACCGGGTAGCGGGAAAGCGCAGTCCGGCTCCAGCGGGCCAGCTCGACGCGTCCTGGACGGCAGTCGTCTCGCAGCTCCGCGACGGCCTGCTCAGTGGCCTACCCGTCCTGACCGGCGGCCGGTCAGCTGGAGCCCGGGTTGCGTGTCGCACCGCAGACGAGACCGGCTCGATCGCCGTCCTGTGCCTTGCGTTCCCAGTCCATCCGCCTGGCCGCCCCGAGAAGAGCCGCCTCCCAGAGCTCGACGCCGTCACCGTCCCGACGCTCGTCGTCCAGGGCGAAAGCGATCCCTTCGGGACGCCGTCGGACAGCCCGAACCGCACCGTCGCGCGCATACCTGGCACCCACCGGTTGCGGAACAGCCCCGCTGTTGCGGCGGCCGTCTCCGACTGGCTTGCGACGGTGGTACGACCAAAAGGCCATTGAGGTGAGGGGTAGCCACCCGGAAGTCCACGACGCTACTGCAGCGTCCGTCCGGCGTCGTGGGCGGCGCAGCGCCGACGACGGTGAGCGCGGGTAGAAGGGCGCGCAGATCGCCGGCTCGCAGTCGAACGCGTCCTGCGGGCTAGGAAGACACCGGATCCCTACGGGAAGCTGCCGCTTAGCCGGGCTTTCGTGGTGCCGGGGGCGGGATTCGAACCCGCATGCCCCCGAGGGGACACCTGGTTTTAAGCCAGGCGCGTCTCACCAGTTCCGCCACCCCGGCGAGGGCAGGATAGCCCCGCGGCGTGGACGCTAGGTCCCAGGCGTGAGCGTGCTGACCGGGAAGCGCTCCGGCCCGGTGCCGCGAAACTCGTCGCGGAACGCCGTGAAGGCCTTCTCGCTGAACCGCGGGCAGGTCGCGATCACGTTCTGGCCCTCGGTGACGTTGCCGTTCTTGATGTTGACGGTCCAGGCAGTGAGGTAGATCTTCGAGTCGGGCTTCGCGTGTGCCGGATACCTGACGCCCTTCGACTCGTCGTCGATCGGCGTGACGAGGATCGCGTTCGGGCTCTCGTCGTAGAAGTCCGAGATCTTCTTCCGCTCGGCCGCCGAAACCCCGGGCCCGACCCAGATCAGGATCCCGCCGTGCTCCCCGTTGTGCACGGCCTGCCGCGGGTCGACGGCCTGGGTGTAGTTCCCCCAGATCGCCGGCTGGTAGTAGTGACGGCCGCTGACCGGTGGGTAGGTCGAGTACTTGACGGTCTGGTCGAAGCTGGAGATGTGCTGTGCCGACGGCGCGGCTTTGCTCGTGCTCAGCGTGCAGCCGGCAGCCTGTAGCGCAGCAGTGACGCTCGTCGGATTCCTGGCCTTGCCGCTCTTTCCGCCGGTGAGGACGACGACCAGGACGACGGCGACGGCGATCGCGCCGACGCCCGCGACCCCGTACAGGATCGCTCGGGTTCGGTCGGTACCCCACGCGCGGCTCGGCGCCTGGCGCTGCTTGGGCGCCTGGACGCGGCGGGGCGGACTCGGAGTGCGGGGCTTTTTCGCCACGGCGCGCCAGGGTATCAGGCGGCCGTCAACGAACCGACGCCGAAGAACGCGGCGACGGCCGCGCGCTCCGAGGTGACCGGACACGCGGGCAGCGACTCGAGGAACGCACGGCCGTACGGGCTCGAGCGCAGGCGCGGGTCGAGGATCGCGATCACGCCCCGGTCCGAGTGCGAGCGAATCAGGCGGCCGAAGCCCTGGCGCAGCTGGAGCACCGCCGCAGGCAGCGTGTACTCGCGGAACCAGTCGCCCCCGAGGGCGTCGATGCGCTCGCAGCGCGCCTCGACGAGCGGCTCGCCGGGCGCCGCGAAGGGAAGCTTGTCGATCACGAGCAACGACAGTGACTCGCCGGGAACGTCGATCCCCTGCCAGAACGTCGAGGTCGCGACGAGCACCGATGCCACCTCCTCGCGGAAGCGCTCGAGCAGACGTTCGCGCGGCGCCTCGCCCTGGACGAGCACCTCGTAGGGGACGAGGCGGCGGATCCCGGCGGCGAGCGCCTCGAGCGCCCGGTAGGAGCTCGTCAGCACGAGGGCGCGGCCGGCGGAGATGCGGCACAGCGCGGCCACCTCCTCGACCAGGCGGTCCAGGGCGTCGCCGGCCCGTGGGTGCGGCAAGTCGTGCGGGAGATAGAGCAACGCCTGCTCGGGGAAGTCGTACGGGGACCCGACCGCCAGCTCGTGCGCCTCGACGAGCCCGAGGCGTTCGCGGACGAAGACGAACTCGCCCCCGACCGTCAGCGTCGCCGAGACCAGAATCGCCGTCGGGCCGGCGCCCCAGAGCAGCTCGGAGAGCGCCCCGCCGACGTCGACCGGCGCCCAGGCGAGCAGGTCGGGCTCGGCCCAGACGACGCGGTTGCCGTCGGCGGGCTCCAGGCAGGCCTCGACGTCGGCGGCGAGGCGCAGCGCGCGCGCCGCGACCGCATCGACCTCGTCCTTCTTCCCGGTCAGCGCGGCGGCGAGCTCGGCGAGCCGCACACGGAGCGAGTCGGCGGGCTCGGCCGGCACCTCGCGGAGCCGCCGCCTCCCCACAGCCGGCGCCACGACGCCGAGGAGACGGAGCCCCGCCGCCTCCACGCGGTCGACCGCACGGGCCGGGACGGGAACGGCCGCCTCGCGGCAGGCGCGGTCGACGTCGCGCAGCAGGCGGTGGATCACCGGGCCACTGATCCGGCCGCCGAGCCACGTCGCCGCCGCCTCCTCCAGCCGGTGCGCCTCGTCGAAGACCACCGCGTCGTGTTCCGGGAGGACGGCCGGCGCGTCGGTGCGGCTGCGCAGGCCCAGGTCGGCGAAGTAGAGCGCGTGGTTCGCGATCACGAGCTCGGCGTGGGAGGCGCGCTCGCGTGCGGCCTCGGAGAAACACGTCCCGGCGAAGGCGCAGAAACGGCCGAGGCAGCGGTCGGCGCCGACGGCGATCTCCGACCACACGGCATCGGGGGGCTCGACGTCGAGCTCCGCCCGGTCGCCTGTCTCGGTCGTCTCGATCCACCCCCGCATCGCGTCGAAGGCGGCGGCGTCCTCGGCGCGCGGGAAGAGCTGTCCGCCTAGAAGCTCGAAGCCGTGCAGGCCCTGGCGGCAGAGGTAGTTCTGGCGGCCCTTGAGGACTGCCACGCGGAGGTCGCGCCCGAGTGCGGCCGCCGCCACCGGCACGTCCTTCGTCAGCAGCTGTTCCTGGAGCGCCTTGGTCGCGGTCGAGACGACGACGCGCCGGCCGGATTCGAGCGCCGGGACCAGGTACGCGAGGCTCTTGCCCGTCCCCGTGCCGGCCTCGGCCAGGAGATGCTCCTCGAGCGCGAGCGCGGTCTCGACGGCGCCTGCGAGCGCCGCCTGCTCGGGCCGCGGCTCGTAGCCGGGGAGGGCCTGCTCGAGTTGCCCGCCGGGGCCGAAGAATCCGTCCACCCGGGGAAGCGTAGGGACGGCCGCGGCCGGAGGAACGTGTGTTCGCAACCGGGCACGGAAAATTGTCGCTCTTTGCGCATTTTTCTCGCTTGACAGCCCGCGGCGCCCCGTATTAGTGTCCCGCACGTCAGATCCGGTAAGCCTTCGGGCTCGCCGGATCTGGCATTTTTTTTGGCTCTCGTCGATACTGCCGTCTCGGTCCCCGAGAAAGAGGAGAGTCACGATGGGTTTCCTGGACAAGCTGCTCGGCCGCAAGCCGGCCGACGAGCCACAGACCGCCCCGCCGCCGGCGTCGATGCCGGAGGAAGACGCGGGCGGGACAGCCGAGCCCTCCCACACCGAGGGCGAGTCCGGCGAGCAGGAACACTCGCCCGAGGGCGAGCACGGCCACGAGCACTAGAAAAATCTGACGACCGGCCCGGGCCCGCCGGTCGACCAGCGCCGTCCGACGGCTGCGCTACGTTCTGCGGTCCGATGCTGATCGGAGCATTCATCGTCGGTGCAGCCATCGGCGGTCTCGCCGTCTGGCTCGTGCTGCGGGAGCGGATCGCCGCCCACCGGCGGAGCGCGGCGGAGCTCTCCACCACGTTCACGGCTCTCTCCGCCGAGGCGCTGCAGCGCAACAACGACTCCTTCCTGCAACTCGCGCGCACCCAGCTCGAGCCGATCGCGTCGACGCTGAAGGTCTTCGATGAGAAGACCCAGGCGCTCGACCGCGAGCGCCAGCGCGCGTACGGGACGCTCACCGAGCAGGTGAAGGCGCTCGCCGAGGGACAGGAGCGGCTGCGCACCGAGACGGGAAGCCTCCGCACCGCGCTGCGCGCACCGCACGTTCGCGGGCGCTGGGGCGAGATCCAGCTCAAGCGGGTCGTCGAGCTCGCCGGCATGCTCGCGCACTGCGACTTCGAGGAGCAGACGACGGCTACCGATGCGGACGGGCGGATGCTCCGGCCCGACCTCGTCGTCAAGCTCCCCGGCGGGAAGCGCGTCGTCGTCGATGCGAAGGCGCCGCTCGCCGCCTACCTCGACTCGCTCGAGGCGCCGGACGAGAAGACGCGCGCTGCCCATCTCCTCACGCACGCGCGCCAGGTCCGCGAGCACATCACGAAGCTCGGCGCCAAGCGCTACTGGCAGCAGTTCGAGCCGGCGCCGGAGTTCGTGATCATGTTCCTCCCCGACGAGACCTTCTTCCGCGTCGCGTGCGAGGCCGACGCCGGGTTGCTCGAGCTCGGGCCCGGGTCGGGGGTCCTCCCCTCCTCGCCGACGACGCTGATCGGCCTGCTCAAGGTATTCGCCTACGCCTGGCAGCAGGAGACGATCGCCGAGGACACGCGGAAGATCGCCGCGCTCGGCCGCGAGCTCTACGAGCGCCTGGGCCTGTTCGCCTCCCACTTCGCCAAGGTCGGCCGGGCGCTCGACACGGCGGTCGGCGCCTACAACCAGGCAACCGGGTCGCTCGAGCGGCGGCTGCTCGTCACAGCGCGCAAGTTCGAGGAGCACGGCGCCGCCGCAGGCGAGCTACCGGAGGCCGAGCCGCTCGAGAAGACGCCCGTGCCGCTGACGGCGACCGAGCTCACGCGCGCGACAGATTTTTCTGAGCACCAGCGGCAGGCAGAGCTGCTTCCGCCCACCGCGGACGCGGCGTAGCGCAAACACCAGGGGACAGGCCTGAGGCCTGTCCCTGCTCAGTACCGCAGCAACGCGCCGATCCCCTCGACGGGATCGAGATCCTCGCGCGTGGTGACCGCCCACACGGTGCCGCCGTTCGAGAGCGTCTGGTGGACGGCCAGGTCGAGGCCTTCGTCCGTCTCCTCCATCCGCGTCCCGTCGAGCGGACAGGTCCCGTCCTGCGCCGCGACGCGGCCGCAGCTCGGGCACCGGAACGCCCGGTGGCGAACGCCGTTCCGGTAGAGGAGCAGGTCGACGCGCCCGTCCGAGGCGGCCTCCAGCGTCGGCTCCCAGCCGGCGGCGGCGCGGCCGTTCCGGCCGGCTTCCTCGCGCCAGCGCTCGACCGCCGCCTCCTCCTCGCGCGCGCGGAAGGACTCGAGCTCGGGTGCCGCGGCGGCGAGGAGCTCGGTCGGCCCCGCATGTGCCTCGGCCGTCGTCCAGCCGACGATCGCGGTCCGCACTCCCTTGGAGAGGAGATCGTCGAAGGCCGCCCTGATTCCCTCGGTCGTGACGACGACGATCCGCTCCCTCCCTCGGCGGACGCGGCGGTCGAGCTCCTCGGCCACCCGCTGCAGGTGCTCCTGGACGAGGTGGTCGATGTGCCGCTGGTAGTTCGCCTGCGACCAGCCGCCCTGGTCGTGGCGACGGGGCTGCTCCTCGGTCAGCTCGGCGATCGGCTCGAGACGGCCGGCCCGGAGCCGGTAGAGCTCGCCCCGCTCGCGGCCGACGACAGCGATGAGGGCGCCTTCCCCGCGCCCGACGAGCGGGACCAGGGGCGTGAGGTAGAGATCGGCGTTGATCTTGACCGCGTCGCTGACGGACTCCGTCAGCGTCAGCGCGCGCCAGAGGTTGTCGAGGTCGTCGGCGAACACGGCGAGGCCGTGTGCGCCGTCGCGGACGAGATCGTTCTCGAAGTAGCTGCGGATCCGTTCCACGTCCGCCCTCAGGCTCTTCCGCTGCTCGTGATTGAGGTCGCTGCGGTCCGCGTGACGGCCCGCCTCCGCGAGCAGCGAGTTGACGCGTGTCGCCAGGTCGCCGGCCGCCGGCGTCACCGCCGGATCGAGGTCGAGGTAGAAGCTGACCGCGACGCCCTTGCCGGCACGGAAGCCCGCGAGTTCACGAAGTGCATCCCAGCTGACGGTGGCTGCCATTTCCCCGGTACGTTCCCTTGTCCTGCGACGCGCAATAGTAGTCGCCGCCTACCCTGCGGCGGTGCGGGTACACACGATCGGCCACGGCACCCGCCCCGCGGAGGAGCTCGTCGAGATCCTGCTCGTGGCCGACGTGCGGACACTCGTCGACGTCCGGCGCTTTCCCGGCTCGCGGCGTAACCCGCAGTTCGGGCGCACGTCACTCGAGGCGACGCTCGCCGAGGCCGGCATCACCTACCGGCACGCGGAGGCGCTCGGCGGCCTCCTCGCCGGCGAGCCGGGCGAGGAGCGCTTCGCGTGCATCCGGGTCGCTGCCTTCCGCAGCTACGCGGCGCGAATGGGCACGGCGGCCTGGCAGAAGGCGCTGGAGGAAGCGCTCGCGGAGCCCTCCCCCTGCCTGATGTGCGCGGAGACGCTCTGGGTAAGGTGCCACCGCCGCCTGATCGCCGAGCTGCTCGCCGCGCGCGGGCACGAGGTCGTCCATCTGCTCGGAATCGGCCGCTCGGAGCTGCACTCCAAGTGGGCCGAGGCAGAGTATCGTGACGGAAGCCTGTACCTCTGCGGGGAGCCCGTCGCGTGAGGAAGCATCAGCCGGGGTAGGTCGTTTAATACATATATGAGTGAGATTCGTGACCTGATCATCATCGGCGGCGGACCTGCCGGGTACACCGCCGCCCTGTACAGCGCGCGCGACAACCTGCAGCCGCTCGTGATCGAGGGCTTCCAGTGGGGCGGTCAGCTGATGATCACGAGCGACGTCGAGAACTACCCGGGATATCCGGACGGCGTCCTCGGGCCGGAGATGATGGCCGATTTCCGGCGCCAGGCGGAGCGCTTCGGTGCGGAGTTTGTCACCGACGACGTCACACGGGTCGACTTCTCGGAGCAGCCCCTGCGTGTGTACGCCGGCGACGAGGAGTACCAGTCGAAGGCGGTGATCATCGCGACCGGCGCGACCGCCCGCCAGCTCGGGCTCGAGTCCGAGCGGAAGCTCCAGGGACGCGGCGTCACGTACTGCGCCACCTGCGACGGTGCCTTCTACCCCGACCTCGAAGTGATCGTGGTCGGCGGCGGCGATTCGGCGATGGAGGAGGCCGTCTTGCTGACCAAGTTCGCCTCGAGGGTCACCGTCGTCCACCGGCGCAACGAGTTCCGGGCGTCGCAGATCATGGTCGACCGGGCCCGCGCCAACGAGAAGATCGAGTTCGTCACCCCCGTCGTCGTCGAAGAGGTCCTCCCCGGGGACGACGGGAAGATGCGCGGCGTCCTGATCCGCGACCTCGAGACGGACGAAACGCAGGAGCTGGAAGCGAGTGGTCTGTTCGTCGCGATCGGCCACGACCCGACGACGGCGCTCTTCCTCGATCAGCTCGACCACGACGACGCGGGGTACCTCGTCACGAAACCGCGGTCGACCGAGACGAACGTACCCGGGGTCTTCGCCGCGGGCGACGTCCAGGACCACACGTACCGCCAGGCGGTCACCGCCGCCGGCTCCGGGTGCATGGCTGCGCTCGACGCCGAGCGGTGGCTCGCCGCACGCGAGGGCCACGAGGGAACAGCGTTGACCGCACCTCGCCCGGAGGCGGCAGAGGTCTAGCCGAACACCTCGCTAGCGTTTGCCCGCATGGCAGCGGGCGACCGTTGGATCGACCTGCTCGACCCCACAGCCGAGGAGCTCGCGGCGAAGCTACCCCGCCACGTCCACGACCGCGCGATCGACCAGCTGCTCGCCCCCGCCCAGCACGAGGACGACCCCCGGCCGAAGCTGGAATCGCACGGCGACTATGTGTTCGGGGTCTTCCTCGTCCCTGTCGTGGTCGCCGAGGAGGACGCCGTCTTCTACCAGGAGATCGACGTCGTCATGACGCGGGACGTGCTCGTCACGGTGCGAAAGACGCCCGCCGACGGACGCCGGCCGTGGGACCCGCGGCCCGCTCAGGAGGCGTGCCGCGACACCGACAACGTCGCGATGATCGCCTACCACCTCGCCGACGACATCGCCGAGGGCTTCCTCGATCTGGTCGACGACGTGAACGGCGAGATCGACGACCTCGAGGACCACGTCGAGGAGTGGGACGCGGAGCGGATCCGTACGCGCCTTTCGCGCCTGCGCCACGACCTGCTGCACATCCGCCGCACGCTGGCCCCGACTCGCGACGCACTTCGCGAGGTCGTCGACAACCGCATCGAGTTCGAGGGCGACGAGGTCTTCACGCACGACGTCGAGCTGAACTTCGGCAACGCCTACGACAAGCTCCTCCGCGCCGCCGACAACCTCGAGCTCGCCCGCGACCTCGTCGCGGGCGTGCGCGACTACCACCAGTCGAAGATCGCGAACGACCAGAACGAGGTGATGAAGCGGCTGGCGGTGATCGCGACCGTCTTCCTCCCGCTCGCCGTACTCACCGGGTGGTTCGGCCAGAACTTCTCGTACCTCGTCTTGCACATCGAGCCAGGATTGGGACCGTTCCTCGTCCTCGGCGTCGGGGTCGAGCTCGCGGCCGCGATCGGCCTCTTTACCCTGATCAAATGGAAGCGTTGGCTCTAGGGCGGCCACGGCTACCCTGAGCTCGTGCCCTTCTACATCTGCCCGAACTGCAAGGACCGGTCGATCGACATCGACGGGTTCGAGGGCATGTCGCGACAGGCGGTCGCGTGCCGGCGCTGCGGCTTCGGCTTTCTCTTCGAGCTGATGGACGACTACTATCCGGGCCCGAACACGGGCCTCGTCGTCTGCGACCAGGAGGGGCGCATCCTCGCGTCCGGCCGTGGTGTCTTCGAGCTGACCGGCTGGGGTGAGGGCGAGCTGATGGGCGAGGACGTCGTCGACGGACTCGGGCTCGCCGGCTTCGAGCGGGAAGAAAGCCCGGTTGCGCTGGCGCTCGAGTGGGGCGTCCGCCGGCTGGGCGAGAAGCTCGAGCTGCGGACGAAGGCAGGCGTCCTCAAGCCGGTGATCGCCGACCTCTTCCCGGCCTACGACGCCGACGGGGGCCTGCTCGTCGCGCTCAGCCCCCGCTGAGCACGAACCGACGCACCTTTCCGCTCGGCTCGTCCTCGACGAATCCCGCGAGCAGCAGTGCGCGGATCGAGGGCTCGTTGTCCCGGAGCGTCTGGGCGCGAACCTCGCGGACGTCCGGCTCGCCCAGCGCCCACGCGCTGAGCGCCGAGATCGCCTCCGTCGCGTAACCCTGTCGGCGGGCCGACGGCACGATCGCGTAGCCGATCGTGACGGCGCCCTCACGGGGAGGCCCGACGAAGCCGATCTCGCCGATCACCAGACCGTCCGCTTGCCGGACGACCAGCGAGAAGCCGAACCGCTCGTCGCCGTGCCCGAGGAAGAGGCCGAGACCGTCGAAGGTGTCCGGCAGCGGGTAGCCCTCCGCGAAGGGACACGCGGGCAGCTTCTGCCCCGCTCGGATCGCCCTGGCCTCGTCCACCGTCATCGCGTGAAGCAGGAGGCGCGCCGTCGTCAGGTCGGGCACGGTCAGACCCGGGAGGACGGACAGAGGTCAGCGAGCACGCAGTCCTCGCAGCGCGGCGCGCGGGCCAGGCAGACCCGGCGCCCGTGCCAGATCAGCAGGTGCGGGAAGATCCGCCAGTGCTCGCGCGGCACGATCCGCTGGAGGTCACGCTCGATCTTCACCGGATCGTCGTTGCGCGTCAGCCCGAGCCGCTGCGACAGTCGACGGACGTGGGTGTCGACGACGATCCCCTGCGGCTCGCCGAGCTCTGCGGCGACGACGTTCGCAGTCTTCCGCGCGACGCCGGGGAGCTGGACGAGCTCCTCGAGCCGGCGCGGCACCTCTCCGTTGTGCACCTCGAGCAGGCGCTGCATCGTCCCGCGGAGTGCCTTCGCCTTCTGGCGGAAGAACCCGGTGGCGTAGATATCCCGTTCGAGCTCCTCCATCGGCACGGCGAGGTAGTCCTCCGGGCGGCGGTACTTGACGAACAGCCGCTCGGTCACCCGGTTGACGTTCACGTCCGTAGTCTGCGCGGAGAGCATCACCGAGACGAGTAGCTCGAGGTCGGAGTCGAACTGCAGCGCGATCCTCGCGTCGGGATACTTGCCCGCGAGCCGCTCGACGATCGGCCCGATCCGGGCCTTCTTCGGCCCCATCCGGCGGCGGGCCTCGCTGACGAAGCTCCTCGCCATGCGAGCGTCAGCGCAAATTGGGGCCCGCGCAGACGACGTCCAGCGCCGGGCAGCCCGCACACGCGAACTCGCTCGGGCGGGGAGGGAACTCGCCCGCCTGGATCCGGCTGATCGCCTCCGAGAGCTCTCGTTCCAGGTCGGGAAGCTGGTCGCGCCGGAAGGTCGCCGAGACGAGTTCCTCGGGCTTCTCCAGGAACTGGTAGACGACCTCGACCTCGTCGGCTCGTGCCCGGAAGCAGGCGATCGCGTAGACGAGGCGCTGGAGCCGGTACTCGGCCTCAACGACGTCCGCGGGCCGGAGCTCGCCGAGCAGGTTCGACTTGAAGTCGGCGACGAGCGCCCGCCCGCCTGCGAGGTAGAGCACGTCGAGCACCCCGTGGAAGAGCACGCCGTCGTGCTCGAACGCGAACGGCCGCTCCGAGGCGACGCCCTCGAGCGCGGCGAGCCGCAGGGCGAGCGTCGACCCGACGAACGCCTGCACCAGCCCGCCGATTCGCTCGAGCTCCCCGGCCGTCGCGGCCGGGTACCAGGAGAGCACCTGGTCGAGGGACGGCGCCTCCGGCGCGGCGAGGTCGACCCGCTCGAGCAGCTTGTGCACCGCGTCGCCGATCTCGCTCGCGGCCAGCCCGCTCTGGCCGGGAATGCGCCCACTGCCGTCGAGCGGACGCAAGCCCGCGAGCCGCTCCGCGTAGAAGCGATAGGCGCAGCGCTCGAAGAGCGCGAGTGCGCTGTAGGAGAGGCGGCGAACGCGCTCCCGAGGAACGAGGATCGGTTCGAGCGGCGGGAGCACGGGGACGCTCGGCGCCGGCGACGCTCCCTCGGCCTCGAACAGCGAGAGTTGTGCCTCCGCCTCCATCGGCGCCGGCTCGGCCTTCGCGGCGGCCGGCGCGTAGCGATCGAGGCGGAGTGCGAGCCTGGCGCGGTCGCGAACCACCTCCCCGTCCTCCAGGTGCTCGAGCTCGAGCCGGTCGAGCACCCAGCCGATCGGCGTCCTTGCGTCGCGCTTCTCCGAGTCGATGGAGCCGGCGACGATCAGGCGGTCGATCGCGCGCGTCATCGCGACGTAGTAGAGGCGCAGCCGCTCGGCTTCCTCGGCGGCCTCCTCCGCGTCGCGGACCTCGTCGTAGGCAAAGGCCGGTTTGCGCTTCCCGCTCGCGGGGTCGACGACCTTGAAGCCGAAGCGGCCGTCCGGGAGGCAGATGATCTGCTCCCCGCTCGGCCGCGGACGCTCGCGACCTGCGTCGGCGACTACGACGACCTTGAACTCGAGGCCCTTGGCGGCGTGGATCGTCAGCAGCCGGACGGCGCCGGCGCCTTCCTCCTCCGCGACCGCCTCGAGCTCCTTGACGCCCGCCGCGTCCTGCTCGAGCACGAAGCGGACGAACCCCTCGATGTCAGGGCCGCGCAGCTCCTCGAACGAGCGTGCGAGCCGCGCGAGCTTCCGCAGGTTGGCGTACCGCCGCCGCCCGTCCCACTGCGCGAGGACGGCGAGGTCGTAGTCGTGCTCGACCACAATCTGCTCGCAGAGCCGCTCGAGCCCGACGCCGCCCGAGAGCGCGGCGAGGCGCTCGTAGCGCTGGCGGAACGCCTGCACGAACCGCTGGTCGCGCTCGGACAGGCCTTCCGGCAGGTTCTTCTCGAGCCCGGTGAAGAGCGGCCGCCGCGGCGCCGCCCGCCGCAGGAGCACGAGCGCATCGTTGGAGACGCCCACGAAGGGCGAGGCGAGCACGGTGACGAGCGCCTCGTCGTCGTAGCGGTTGTGGAGCAGCCGCAGATACGCAAGGAGGTCGACGACCTGCTGCTGGCCGAAGTAGCCGCGGCCGGTGGCGCGATACGTCGGGAGGCCCGCGGCGCGAAGCTCCTCCTCGTACTGCTCCGCGTCCGTCCCCGCCGCGAACAGGACGACGATCTCGCCCGGTTCCGCCTCGCCCGAGTCGACGAGCTCCTTCACCCGGCGCGCAACCGCCTTCGCCTCGCCGCGGCGCCAGGCGACCGGTGCGCCCCTGTAGCTCGCCTTGTCGGTGACGAGCAGCTCGACCGCGGGCCCCGCGGCCGGGTCGGGGAAGCGGCCGGCCGCGACGAGCCGCTGGAACTCGTCTCCGAAGGTCGCGGCGAACAGGTGGTTGACGACCTCGAGGATCTCCGGCCGCGAGCGCCAGTTGTGCGTGAGCGGAAGTACTTCTCCCACCTGGCCGCGACGCTCCTTGAAGACCTCGACGTCGGCGTGGAGGAAGCGATAGATCGACTGGAACTCGTCCCCGACGAAGAAGAGCTCGTCGCGGGCGACGAGGTCGATCAGCTCACACTGGAGCCGGTTCGTGTCCTGGAACTCGTCGACGCAGACCTGCCGGAAGCGCAGTTGCTCGCGCGTGCGGATCGACTCGTCGTCCCGGAGCAGGTCGCGGGCCCGCAGCTGGAGGTCGTCGTAATCGAGCGCCGACTCGCGGTCCTTCGCCGCCTGGTAGCAGCGCTCGAACCGCTGCAGCAGCTCCTGGAGCAGCTCGCGGTCGCGCGCGGCGACGGCGTTCAGCGCAGCCTGCTCGACCGCGCGCCGGGCCTGGTCGTACTCCTCGTCGCCCTTGACCGCGTACTCCGCGAGGTCGAGCAGCGACTCGGGCGGCGGCTCGCGGTCGAGCAGCTCGATCAGCCGCGCCGCGTTCTCGGCGCCGCTCACCGCGGCGGCCGCACGGAGCGAGGTCGAGTCGAGCCCCGGAGCGGAGCCGAGCGAGAGCTCGAGCGGGCGGCCGGCGGCGCGCAGCGTCTCGTGGACGCCGGTCAGCATCCGCCGCAGCGCCTGCGAGCCGTAGGTCGCGAGCAGCGCGAGCCGTTCGGGCTCCTGACCAAGACCGCTGCGCGTCGCCGGGCCCTGCCCGGCGTCGCTGCGGCCAAGACTGATGCGCGTCGCCGGGCTCTGCCCGGCGTCGCTGGGGAGAGCGCAGAACTCGGTCAGCGCCTCGTCGAAGGCCTCCACCCGGAGCACCGAGGCCTGAGCCTCGTCGAGCACGCGGAAGCGCGGATCGAGCCCCGCTGCAAACGGATACTGGCGGAGGAGCCGCGTGCAGAAGCCGTGGATCGTCGAGATCCACGCGCCGTCGAGCTCGCGCGTCAGCTCCGGACGGCCGAGCTCGGCGAGGCGCTTGCGAATCCGCCTGCGGAGCTCGGCGGCCGCGCGGTCGGTGTAGGTGATGACGAGGATCGAGCCGACATCGACCCCGCTGTCGACCGCGCGGGCGAAACGCTCGACGAGGACGGTCGTCTTGCCGGTCCCCGCGCCGGCGGAGACGAAGACGAGCCCGGGCGCGCCGATCGCGGCGTCCTGCTCGGGTGTCGGTGGGCGCTCGACGGTCGCGGCCACGCTCAGGCCTTCCTGATCCGGCACATTGGTGCAAGCTGGCACCACGAGGGGCACGTTCCTTCGCGAGGGTCGTGGAGGACGTCGCCGGCACGGATCCGAGCGACGATCGCCCGCGCGGCCTCCTCTGCACGCGAGACCTTCGCCCAGAACTCGTCCTCGTCCGCATAGTCGTTCCGCGAGTAGCCCGGGACGCCGTCCTCCTTGGCGGAGGCGCGCAGCAGCCCGCGGGGCTTGCGCTCCCCCGCCAACGGCTGATAGAGACCGCCGAGCGGCTCGACGCCGACGAGGTCGCGCAGCACGAGCATGTACAGCGGGATCTGCAGCTTGACCTCGCTCTCGATCTGTGCGGCCGAGTGCGCGGTCTTCCCGGACTTGTAGTCCCAGACGATGCCGCGAGCGGCCATCGGGTCGAGGTCGATGCGGTCGATCTTCCCCGAGAGGTGGAAGGTCTCGAGGTCGAGGCCGCGCTGCAGCTCGGGCGCCGAGCGGTCGGAGCCGAAGGAGACCTCGAAGCGGCGGGGGACGAGCGGGAGCTCGGACTCCGCCTCGGCGCGGACGACCGCTTCCAGGTCGCGCCAGAGCCCTTGCTCGAGCTCGCTGCGCTGGAGGTCGGTCAGCTCGAGGCGCAACTCGGCTCCGCCTGCGATCGCCTCCGTCAGGCAATCGCGCAGGAACTCGAGGGCCTCGTCGAGCCGGTCGGGCGGAACGCGCTCGGAGTGGAGCCGCTTCGGCAACCCGGAGAAGAACTTGAAGAGCGCCTGGTGCGCGATCGAGCCGCGCATACGAGCGTCGACCTCGGCGTCCATCGACTTCGGGTCGAGGAGCCGCTCGACGAACCAGATCGACGAGCACCCGGCGAACGACTCCAGCTCGGTGACGCCGTACGTCGTCCTGCCCTGCAAAAGCTCGAGGACTGTCGGGTCGGTCAGCCGCGTCGGGCGCTCGAAGGCGGCCAGCGCGCGGTCGAACCGCCGGTCCCACCCGTGGGCCCGCGCGAGGGCGGCCGCAGCCGAGCGATCGCTCGTCGCGAGCCACGCGACCGCGCGGACGCGCTCGCGCTCGGTCGGTGCGCCCTCGATCGGCCAGACGAGGGCGGAAAGCGCACGCCTGGTCGTCCACCGGCTCACGTCAGCGGGATCGAGAGCCGTCTGCACCTCGTCCCAGAACGGGCTCGGCTGTCGCGGTGCGCCGTCGTCGGTCGCAGCCTCCCGGACGAGATAGAGCCGCCGCGACGCCCGCGTGCAGGCCGTGTAGAAGAGGTACCGGTCGCGCGCCACCGGATCGGCCTTCGCCAGCCGCGCCGTTCCGTCGAGCTCGCGCCGCCGCTCGTCGTCGAGGAACGCAGAAGGACCCGCCCGCCGCGGCAGGGAGCCTTCCTCGAGCCCGAGCACGAACACGATCTCGGCACGCCGGGTACGCGCGCGCAAGAGGTCGAGCACCGCGACCTGACCCTCGCGCGCCGGCCCGGCCCGCACCGGCGAGCGCTCGAGAGCTCCGACCAGCTCGTCGAGCGACAGCTCGCCCCCGAGCTCCAACCACCCCTCGAGCTCGTCGAGCAGGGTGAGCACGGCCTGGTAGGCGCGCAGGTCGAGGCGGGCGGCCTCGGTCGTCGGCGGCGCGTCGAGCCCGTGGGCGGCACGGAGCATCGAGCCCGCGAGCTCTCGCACCGCAGCCGTCGACGTGACGGCCGAGCGCAGCCGGTCGAGGAAGGCGAGGGGCTGCCCGCGCAGCTTCACGACCTCTTCCTCGACCCGCTCGGGTGAGCGGACTCCGCGGCCCCGCAGCCGACCCTCGAGGAAGTCGGCGTGCGAGCGCGGCAGCCCCGAGTAGCGCGAACGGATGAAGCCGAACAGGTCGCGCCGGCCGCCGCCGAGCCAGGCAAACCGGAGCAGCGAGAGCAGCGCCCGGCCGAAGGGGGTCTGAGCAAGGCGAAGGACGCCGTCGAGCGCGTGGGGAACGCCCAGCGCGCCGAAGGCGGTCTCGAGCGGCGCCCGCATCCGGTCGAGCGAGGGGCAGACGACGAGGATCTCCTCCGGCGGCGTGCCGGCGCGGATCAGATCGAGCACCTCGTCCGCGACGAGCTCCAGGGTCGCCCGCGCGCCCGCCGACTCGAGGAAGCGGATGGCGCCTTCGGACGCCGGCGCAGGCGGGGCGGCGTCTGCGAAGAGCGCACGCTCCAGGTGCGCGAGCGCGGGATGCGCGTACTCCGCGTAGCGGGGCGGGAGCTCCTCGACCTTGCCGTCGGCGAGCCGCGCAAGGTCGGCCGCCGTGCGCTCCAGCGCAGCGAAAGCGGGCCGCCCCGGCTCATACGGAAGCGAGACGGTCACCTCCGCCCGGCCGGCCAGAGCCTCGAGCAGTCGCCACTGGGCCGCGGTCAAATCCTCGAAGCCATACGCGTAGACCGGTCTGGCGTCCCACGCGGCGAGCTCGCCGGCGACGCGGTCGGCGGCGTAGCGTCGCCGCAGGTCCGCGTCCCAGATGCCGAGGCGGTCGAGCTCTGCTCGATAGGCCCGGTAGAGCTCGGCGAGGTCGCCGTCGAGATCGTCTGGATCGAGCAGGCCGGCTTCGAGCTCCGCGATCGTCGATCCGAGGGCGTCCGCGAATCCCGCGAAGCGCGCCGAACGATCAAGGTCGGCGAGCCGAACAGTGGCTACGACCCGACGCAGGAGCAGCGCCCGCTGAGCATCGCCGGCGACCGCGTGCGCGCCGCCGTTTCCGGCGGCGATCCGCTCGAAGAGATCGTCGAAGGTGCCGATCGATCCACCGAGCAGGGCGCCGCACCGCCCGAGCAGGTCGCGTTCCACGCGTTCGACGTCCGAGCGGTTCGGCACGATCAGGACCGGTTCTCGCGGGAGGTCGGCGAGGTACCGGTCGAGCAGCAGCGCGACTTTGCCGGCGTTCGCCGGCCCGGCGAGCAGTGTCAAGGCCATCGGCTCATGGTAGTCCCGCCGCGGGACAATTCTTCTCATGACGCGGTCGAGACCGAGGAAACTGCGGGGAAAATGCAGGGACAGACCGTGGAGGCCTGCCCCCGCGGTCTACGGCGAGCCCTTGGGCTTGCGGCCCCGACGCGCCTGCTTCGTCCCCTTCGCGGCCAGATCGGAGACTTCGCTCGCGTTGACGTCGAGCACGACCTGACCCTTTCTCGCATCGGCGTACTTGATCGTGACGGTTGCGGAATCCTTCTCGTCGATTGTCCTGCCGGTCAAGTCGCTCACGAAGATCGTCTTTCGAGCCATGGAATTCCTCCTGTCGTTCCGAGTTGTCGCGCAAGCGTAACCAAAATGCATTCGCGAATACCGACCAGATTGCGACGGAAATGACAGCGGTCAGCGAGTCTCCTCCCGGTGCCACCGGCGCCTGCGCCCGCATTGCCGCGTCCGAACAAACCGCCTGAAAGAATCCGGCTCGTGAACCGCTCGACGATCGTCGTGCTGGAAGGAGACTTGACCGGGCAGGAGCTGCTCGAGGAGGCGCTGCGCGTGCTCGCGCCCGACGTGATCGGCGTCGCGCTCGAGTTCCCACGGTTCGACCTCTCGCTCGCAAATCGCCGCGCAACCGAGAACCGGGTCGTGCACGAAGCGGCGGCGGCGATGCGCGAGGCCGGCCTCGGGCTGAAGGCGGCAACGATCACGCCCGAGGGGCGAGACGACGTCGGCTCGCCGAACCGGATCCTGCGGGAGGAGATCGGCGGCAAGGTGATCGTGCGCACCGGCCGGCGAATCCCGGGAGTCGTGCCCTTCGGCGGGGTCCATGCCCCGATCTCGGTCGTCCGGATGGCGGTCGGCGACGCGTACGGAGCCCAGGAGTGGCGCGAGGGCGAAGGCGACGACGAGGTCGCCTACCGCAGGGAACGCATCGAGCGTCGAATCTGCCACGCGGTTGCGGAGTTCGCGTTCCGGGAGGCCGCGCGCACAGGCGCGAAGATCTTCGGCGGCCCGAAGTACACGGTCAGCCCGACCTACGAGGGAATGCTGAAGGAGGAGATGGACGACGCCGCAGCCCGCCACCCGGACGTCCCGTACGACCCGCAGCTGATCGACGCCACCTTCGCGCTGCTCGTCGCCTCCGCGGGCGACCCGCTGATCATCCCGGCCCTGAACCGCGACGGCGACATCCTCTCAGACCTCGTCCTGCCGCTCTTCGGCTCGATCGCCGGCGCAGAGTCGCTGCTCGTCGCCTTCGACGACGACTTCGAGCCCGATGTCGTGATGGCCGAGGCGGCGCACGGGACCGCGCCGTCGCTGCAGGGCAAAAACGTGGCGAACCCGATGGCGATGATCCTCGCCGGCGCCGCGCTGCTCGGCTTCGCGGGCGAGCACACAGCCGAGGCCTCGCGCGCGATCCGCGAGGCGTGTCTGGAAGCGGTCGCCGACGGAGTCCGCACCGCCGACCTCGGCGGCCACGTCGGCACGAGCGAATTCACGGACGACGTGATCCGCCGGGTGAGGACGAAGCTCGAAGTCTGGTCGACGCTCTGAGGGCCTCGTAACGCTGGGTTACTTGGCTAGCAGGCGGCCGCCCGTAGTGCCGCCGTCACGCCGAGCCCGCCCGAGTCCCACGCCGCGAGGAACGCGACCGCGACCTCCGGGTCGAACTGCGAGCCGGAGCAGCGGTCGACCTCGGCGATCGCGTCCTCCTGCGCGAGCGCGGAGCGGTAGGGGCGGTCGGAGGTCATCGCGTCGTAGCAGTCGACGACGGCGAGGATCCGGGCCTCGAGCGGGATCTGCACCCCGGCGCACCCGGTGGGGTAGCCGCCGCCGTCCCAGCGCTCGTGGTGGAAGAGAACGCCGGGAAACGCCGGCCGGAGCGCTCGGTCGAGCGCGACCATCCGCGCGCCCGCCTCGGGGTGCGCGCGCACCTGCGCGAACTCCTCCTCGGTCAGCGGCCCGGGCTTCCCGAGGATCGTCTCTGCGACGACGAGCTTGCCGACGTCGTGCAAGGCGCCGCCCAGTTGCACGAGGCCGAGCCGCGCCTCGTCGCAGCCGAGCCGCATGCCCACCTCCAGCGCCATCTGCGCGACCCGCGCCGAGTGCCCGCGCGTGTAGGGGTCCCGGGCCTCGATCGCTTCGGAGAGGGCGAGCAGCGGGCTCATCGGCCGGACGGATTTCGCCCCCGTGGCGTCTATCCCTCTTTTGGGGGACGAACGCTGCGTGGGTGCCAGAATGGCCGCGGTGTTCCAGTCGTTCGTCAACGCGGTCTCCGGATCGCCATGGACCTACGGCGTCATCTTCGGGGTCGCAGCGCTCGACGCGTTCTTCCCGGTGGTGCCGAGCGAGGCGACGGTGATCACCGCCGCAGTGCTCGCGGCACAAGGGGACCTGCGGATCGAGCTGATCATCCCTGCGGCGGCGATCGGCGCGATCATCGGAGACAACGTCTCGTACTGGGTCGGCCGCCTGCTCGGCGAGCGCATCGCCGACAAGATCTTCGTCGGCACGCGACGCAGGCACCTCGACCGCGCGCACAGGCTGCTCGAGGAGCGAGGCGGATACCTGATCATCGTCGGCCGCTTCATCCCCGGCGGGCGCACAGCGATCACGTTTGCCGCCGGCAGCCTCGGCTGGGCGTGGAGGCGGTTCATCGTCTTCGACATTGCCGCCGGCCTGATCTGGGCCTCGTATGCATCGCTCCTCGGGTACGTCGGCGGGAAGAGCTTCGAGCACAGCACGTGGAAGGCTCTACTGGTCGCATTCGCGGGCGCGGCAATGGTCACGGGCGCGATCGAGGGCGTGCGCTGGTACCGCGTTCGGTCCCGGCGCACCGAATAGAGTTGCGCCTGTGAGGATCGGTGTCCCGAAGGAGACCGCCGTCGGCGAGCGCCGCATCGCGCTGGTGCCGGAGGTGGTCGCCAAGCTTGTCGAGGGGGGACACGAGGTTCTGGTCGAGCGCGGCGCCGGAAGCGCCGCTTCGTTCGAGGACGGCGCGTACGAGGCGGCCGGCGCAACGCTCGTCGACAACGCGTGGGACGCCGAGGCCGTCGTCAAGGTGCAGAAGCCCACGGCCGAGGAGGCCGGGCGGCTCCGGGAGGGCACGGTGCTGATCGGCTTTCTCCAGCCGCTCACGGACGCCGACGGGATCGAGCGTCTCCGCCAACGGGGCGTCGTCGCCTTCGCGATGGAGTCGATCCCACGGATCACGCGAGCGCAGTCGATGGACGCGCTGTCCTCGCAGGCGACGGTGGGCGGCTACAAGGCTGCGCTGCTCGCCGCCGACCGCCTCCCCCGCTTCATGCCGATGCTGACGACCGCGGCGGGCACGGTGCAGCCCGCGAAGGTGCTCGTCATCGGCGCGGGTGTCGCCGGGCTCCAGGCGATTGCGACCGCGCGGCGCCTCGGCGCGGTCGTCCACGGGTTCGACGTGCGCGCCGCCGTTCGCGAGCAGATCGAGTCGCTCGGCGCCAAGTTCCTCGACCTCGGCGTGAAGGGCGAGGAGACCGCCGGCGGGTACGCGACCGAGTTGACGCCCGAGCAGCAGGCGCAGCAACAGGCGGAGCTCGAGAAGCGCCTGCCCGACTACGACGCGCTGATCACGACGGCGGCGATTCCCGGCCGCCCGGCGCCCCGGCTGATCCCCGCCTCGGCGGTGAAAGCGATGCGCCCCGGCTCGGTGATCGTCGACCTTGCCGCCGAGACCGGCGGCAACTGCGAGCTGACCGAGCCGGGCAAGGAGGTCGACCGCGAGGGCGTCCACATCGTCGGCCTGCTCAACCTGCCGAGCGAGATGCCCTACCACGCCAGCCAGCTGTATGCCCGCAACGTGCAGGCACTGCTCACCCACCTCGCGCCGGAGGGACAGCTCGTGCTCGACTTCGGGGACGAGATCACCGCCGGCGCGTGCGTCACCTGGAAGGAGAACGCAGCGTGAATCCCGGCTTCCTCGTCGAGCTGACCGTCCTGATCCTGGCCGCGTTCCTCGGCGTGCAGGTGATCTCGAAGGTCCCGACGCTGCTGCACACGCCGCTGATGTCGGGCACGAACGCGATCCACGGGATCGTCCTCGTCGGCGCGATCATCGTCGCCGGGGTCCCGCACCAGCCGACCTGGCTGCGGATCGTCACCCTGACCGCGGTTGCGCTCGGCACCGGCAACGTCGTCGGCGGCTTCGTCGTCACCGACCGGATGCTCGAGATGTTCAAGCCGAAGAAGAGGCGCGCGCCGGAGACGGAAGCGGAGGCGGAGAAAGGCGAATGAGCCGCACCGACTGGATCTACCTCGCGTACCTCTTCGCGATCGTCTGCTTCATCCTCGCGCTGCAGTTCCTGTCCCACCCCGCCCGCGCGCGGTACGGGAACATGATCGGCGCGGTGGGGATGACGGTCGCGATCGTCGCGACCTTCTTCACCCCGCACCTGACGAACTACGGCTCGATCCTGGCCGTGATGGCTGTCGCGGGGCCGATCGGGGCCTACGCCGCGCGCGCCGTGAAGATGACCGCGATGCCGGAGATGGTCGCGCTCTTCAACGGCGTCGGCGGCGGCGCGGCCGCGCTCGTCGCGCTCGCGGACTTCCACAACTCGATCCCCGAGCCCGGCCGCCTCGACTACAACGTCTCCGTCTCGATCGTGCTCTCGGCCCTGATCGGCAGCGTCTCGTTCGCCGGGTCGATGATCGCGTTCGCGAAGTTGCGCGAGCTGATCGGCGGGCGGCCGATCACCTATCCCGGCCAGCAGATGGGGAACTTGGTGCTGCTCGCAGCGCTCCTCACGCTCGGCTTCGTGATCGTCTTCGGGCCGCAGAAGCAGATCCTGCTCGTGCTGATCATCCTCGGCGCGCTCGCGTTCGGGATCCTGTTCGTCCTTCCGATCGGCGGCGCCGACATGCCTGTCGTGATCTCGCTCCTGAACGCCTTCACCGGCGTCGCCGCCGCAGCGACGGGCTTCGTGCTCCACCAGAACGTCCTGATCGTCAGCGGGATGCTGGTCGGCGCGTCGGGCAGCCTGCTCACGCTGATGATGGCGAAGGCGATGGGGCGTTCGGTCTCGAACGTCTTCTTCGGCGCCTTCGGCCAGCTGCAGACGGCCGCCGAGGGCGGAGTCGCTGCAGACAGTGGGACGGTGCGCTCCGCGACCGCCGAGGACGTGGCCGTCATGCTCGCCTATGCCGATCGCGTGATCATCGTCCCCGGCTACGGGCTCGCGGTCGCGCAGGCCCAGCACGCGGTGCGCGAGCTCGCCGACGAGCTGGAGAAGCGCGGCGTCGACGTCAAGTACGCGATCCACCCGGTCGCGGGCAGGATGCCGGGGCACATGAACGTGCTCCTCGCCGAGGCGAACGTCCCGTACGAGCAGCTCGTCGAGATGGACGACATCAACCCGGAGTTCGAGCGCACCGACGTCGCGCTCGTGATCGGCGCGAACGACGTCACGAACCCGGACGCGCGCTCGAACCGGGCGAGCCCGATCTACGGCATGCCGATCCTCGACGTCGACAAGGCGCAGAACGTCGTCGTGCTCAAGCGGTCGATGCGTCCCGGCTTCGCCGGCGTCGACAACCCGCTCTACACGCTGCCGAACACGCAGATGCTCTTCGGCGACGCCCGCGAGTCGGTCGTCAAGCTGGTCGCCGCCGTCAAGGCGCTTTGATCCCGCTCTTCCGCGCGCGCGACGTCGAAGCGGCGGTCTCGCCCGAGCGCGCCGTCGAGGCGGTGCGAGCGGCGTTCCTCGCCTACCGCCGAGGCGAGTGGACGATGCCGCCGAAGGTCTACGTGCCCGCGTACCCGGCCGGCGACTTCCGCGCGATGCCCGCGCGCGGCGCGGGCCACGCGTCGCTGAAGTGGGTGACCTCGTTTCCGGGGAACCCCGCGCAGGGCCTGCCGACGGTGATGGGAGTCGTCCTGCTCTCGGATGCCTCGAACGGACGGCTCGTCGCGGTACTGGACGCGGCCGCGGTGACTGCGCTCCGGACCGGCGCGGCGGCGGTGCTGGCGGCGGAGACGCTCGGCCGGCGGGGAACCGCGGCGGTCGTCGGCGCGGGCGTCAACGGCAGGGCGGCGGCACGCACCTTCCTCGCGCGCGGGCAGGACGTGCTGCTCTGGGACGTGGACACGTCTCGAGCCGAGGCCGCCGCGAACGAGCTCGGCGCGCGGGTCGCCCGAAGCCGTGAGGAGGCACTGGCGGCCGACCGGCTGGTGACGATGACGCCGGGGCACGAGGTCCTGCTCGTCGAGGGCTCGCTCCGGCCCGGGCAGCATGTCTCGCTGATGGGCGCCGACGGGCCCGGCAAGGCGGAGATCGCCCTCGCCGAGCTTGCGCGCGCCCGAGTCTCCCGCAGCGACCGAGAGCACGGAGAACCAGCGGGAACAGTCCGCCTCTTCTGCGACGACTGGGAACAGGCCAGCCACGGGGGCGAGCTGGCTGCTGCGGTGCAGCAGGGTCTTGTCAGCAGGGAGCGCGTGACCGAGCTGGGAGCCGTGCTGACCGGTGACGCGTCCGGCCGCCAGCGGGACTCGGACGTGACGCTGTTCGACAGCACCGGCCTGGCGATCCAGGACCTTGCGGTCGCGCTCGCGGCATTCGAGCGGGCGCCTGAACTGGATCTACCGACGATCGATCTGTAACACGATCTGCCAGCCGTCCGGGTCGCTCGTTCAACTACAGCTGTCCGGGCTTGCGAGCCCACCGCCCCTGAGAAAGACACCAGAGGCCTTGGCGAGTTGCAGCCCCGGAGGAGCGAGGAGGGCCTCATCGGCCCTCCTCGCTCTTCCAGCCGCGGCTCCGTGCCGCCGTTGGACGGCACGCGAGCGGGCTACTTCTTCGGGAACTTACCCGGCGGAACGTGCAGCGCGAGCAGCTGCCCGCCCTCGACGAGCTCCGGGTCGTTGTAGGGCGGGAAGTCCTTCGGCAGCACACCGTCAGTCGACGACCACGGCGAGTGCGCCTGCACGTCGAAGAGGTAGTAGCCCTCGCCGAGGAACGGCGTCTGGATGATCCCCGACGATTCCTCGTCCTCGGTGATGAACTTCGAGCCCCCGTTCGCGAAGCGGTCCGGATCGTGTGCCGCAACCTCGGTCAGCGCGTCCGACGGCGGGTCGTAGAGCCAGAGCTTGCCGACGCGTGCGTTCTCGCCCACGTCCTCCTGCATCAGCACCTGGCCGCGGTCGTTGACCGTGATGTTGTCGAGCATCTCCTGGCCCTCGGTGCCGTCGAGCAGCATCTCGATCGTGCCGCCGGCGGCGGGGTTGCTCACGTCCGAGAAGGTGAGCCGCCAGAGCCGGCTGCGCCCGACCTGGGTGGGCGAGTTCGGGCGGTCGGTCGTCACGAAGTAGTAGACGGCCGGGTTGTTCGGGTCCCACGAGCCGTCCTCCGGCCGCAGGAACTTCGTGATGTGCCCGTCGGACGCCGTCTGTAGGTCCGCACCCGACTTGTTCTCGACGTTCCCGAACGGGTACAGGCTGAACGGCTGCGAGGCTGCGCCGAAGCCGGTGGCCCGGTCCTCCGCCAGCGAGCTGTCCACGACGATGCCGTAGAGGTCGCCGTTGGTGAGCCCCGCCTTCTCGACCGGGCTGCCGGTCGACTGCTTGGTGCCGATGTAGACGTAGACCTCGCCGTTCGCGACGCCGCCGGTGCCGCTCGTGTCGTCCTGGCTGATGACGACCGTCTTGGCGAAGCCGCCCGGCCGTGCGACGGCGTTCTCGAACGCGAGCTTCCCGAGGCGCGGGAGCTCGTAGCTCGTGCCGTCGAGGCCGTGCGCGAAGGCCCGGCCGCCCGTGGTCTCCTCGCCGTTCATGAACAGCCTGCCGTTGAAGCCGAGCCCGTTCCCGGCGTAGAGCGCCGAGATATCCGGCAGCGTCGCCGAACAGAACCGGTTGAAGACGATGCCCGTGGTGGGGGCGTTGTACGCGCTCGTGGCCGTGTTCCACGTTGCGACCTGCTGGATCAGATCCTGGCCGCTGACCACCGAGAGGTCATCCTTCTCGATCATCCACTTCGAGACGAACGCGCCCTTCCCCCCATGTGCCCGCACGATGCCCGACGAGCTCGGGATCTCGTGGTTCACGAGCAGGGTGAACGTGCCGTTGCCGTTGTCGAACGCGCCGAGCCCATCCGGGATCCCGACGAGCCTGTAGCCGCCCACCGAGTCGCCGGTCGTCAGGATCGACTTCGTGACCACACCCGGCTGCGATCGCACGACGTACGGCGATTGGGAGCTGCTCGGACCCGTGATCGCGCCGGGAACCGCCCACGCCGCGCCTGCGAGCGCCGCCGCGCCGAGGGCGACCGCCAAGAGCCTCCTACCCACGTCTCCTCCTCTGTTTGTTGACGGATCCGCGGCATTCTGACCGTGGTGCAAGCCTGATTGGGGTCGACTTTGTTAGCGGCTGGAATCGAGATGGTGGCCGTGGGCCGGTTTCGTGCCCGGGAACGCGCGTACCAGACCACGGCCGGTAGATTCCACGCATGGCAACCATCGTTCACTTCGAGCTGCCCGCGGACGACGTCGACCGCGCCAAGGGCTTCTGGGAGGGCGTCTTCGACTGGAACTTCCAGGGCGTAGAAGGCCCCTTCCAGTACCTGATGACGCAGGGGGAAGAGCCGGTGGCGGCGATCTATCCCGCTCAGGAAGGCGAGCGCGGTCCCGTCGTCTACATGGCGACGAACGACATCGACGCCACCCTGGCGAAAGTCGCCGACGCGGGCGGCGAGGCAGGCGAGAAGCAGCCGATCCCGACGATCGGCTGGTTCGCGCGCTGCCAGGACACCGAGGGCAACTCGTTCTCGCTCTTCCAGGGCGACGAGACCGTCCCCGGCGACCTCGGCGGCTAGAGCAAGCGCGCCGGATCGAACCAGGCGATGCTCGGGCGCCTCGCGCCCGAGCATCGCCTGCGCGACGAGCTCGCCGCACATCAGGCCGAGTACGTTGCCGTGGCCGGAGTAGCCGCCGGCAACCCAGACGTGCTCCTGGCCGGGAACGCGGCCGACGACCGGGAGGAAATCCATCACCAGGCCGAACAGACCGGCCCAGTGGGGGCAGTCGAAGAGCCGCTCCGCGAGCCGCTCCGTGGCGATCATCTGGCGCGGGTGGGGACGATCAGCCCCTCGAGCTGCCCGAGCAGGCCGCTCGGGTAGCCGTCGGTCGCGACGAGGACCTGGTCTGCGTCGAGGTCGGCGAGCGAGGCGACCCGGTCGCGCTCGCGGATCTCGGCCCCGGCCTCGGCGGCGAGCACCGCGAGCCGGCGAACCGAGCGTGCGGGCTGGAGGGCGGCGTCGCCCGGGTGGAAGATCGCGGCCCGGAAGCGACCCTCGATCGGCTCATCCACCCACTCCGCGGCGAAGCCGTCGGCGCGAAGCGCCTCGTACTCGACCGCGAGCGCGTTGCGCTCCTCCTCGTCGTCGGCGAGCCGAAGGCTGCCTGTCCGGCGGCACGTGTCACCGGCGAGCGAGGCAAGCCGCTCGAGCGCCTCCTCGGTCAGTCGTCGAGCCAGTAGCTCGTCAGCGGAGGAGGGAGGTCGCCTGGCGCAGCGGCACGAAGGCGAGGTTACCGACGTCGTGTAGCCCCTTGAACGTGTTGTAGGCGTAGACGACGCCGGGCGCCTCGACCTGGAGGCCCTCGATCGTCCGCGGGGCGGTCGCGAGTGGGGCGTCGCGTCCGTCGATGAGACGAATCTCGAACACCGTCCGCCAGACCGCATAGACCGCGATCCCCGAGTGGACGTCGAGCCGCGACGCCCCGGCCGCCACCGGCCACGTCTTCAGCAGCGCACCGGTGTGCGAGTTGTAGACCTCGAGCGTCTTCGTCCTCGTCAGGACGACTAGGTAGTCCTTGCGGAGCGCGATCTCCTTCGCCGAGCTCGGGGTGACCGTGAGCAGGAGCCTGCGCGTCTCCGTGTCGTAGATCGCGACCCGGTGATCGACGCGGAGCACGGCGACCCGGTGCAGGTCGACCGAGGCCGCGTAGAGCGAGGGGATCCCGAGCGCGAGGGTCGAGAGTCCGAGCTCGAGCCGCTGGAGCGACGCCTGCGTGATGTTGCCGCCTTTGTCGGTGGTCAAGCGGTTGACGGCGATCCGGTCGCCGCCGCCGGCGAGGTGGTTCAGCCAGGCCCCGGCGAGCGTCCCGTCGACGTCCCCGGAGCGGAAGGCGCTCGACACCAGCCGCTCCGTCGCCCGACCGCCGAGCGTCGCGGCGTAGAGATAGTCGTCGCTCTCGCTGTTGCCGCCCTGGTTGACGATCCAGGCGAGCCGCAGGCCGGCGACGGCGATCTCGCGAACGCCGGCGCCCGTGCTCGTCGAGTCGGCATCGCAGGTCTTTCGGCCGCTGACGACCGCCCCACCGTGGGTGAGGACGTTCCAGACGAAGACCTTCGTGCAGCCGGTGGCGCCCTCGCCTTCGACGGCGTAGGCAACCCGCGGACCGTCCATGGCCAGCGACTCGATCGAGCCCTTCGTGTTCTTGATCCGCGGCGACGGCCCGGCGCCTTCCGCGGGGAGCGCGACGACGAGCGTCGCGAGCAGGAGTGCGGAGAGCCGGCGCATGGGCTGTAGATCATCGCACCGCGGCGCGAAAGATCCCTGAAGTTTCCGTAAGCAGTCGATGCAGCTCGAGCTCGGCGAGGGCGGCGGCGGCCGTCCCCGCGTCGAGCGCGAGCGAGCGCACGAGCTCGTCGGCCGAGTGAGGCCCGTCCCGCAGCCGGCCGAGCACGGCCGCGGCGGCGGGAGTCAGGTCGGGAGGCTCCTGCTCCGGCGGAGTGAGCCCGAACGTCTCCAGGACGTCGGCTGCCGAGGTCGCCACGGTCGCACCGAGGCGCAGCAGGGCGTTCGTCCCGGCCGACAGCGCGCTGGTGATCTCGCCGGGAACGGCGAAGACCTCGCGCCCCTCCTCGAGCGCGAGGTCGGCCGTGATCAGCGCGCCGCTGCGCTCCCGCGCCTCGATGACGACAGTCACCTGCGCGAACCCGGCGACGATCCGGTTCCGCGCCGGAAAGCGCCAGGGCGCGGGCTCGACCCCCGGCGCGTACTCGGAGACGACGAGGCCTTCGCGACAGATGCGGCGCGCGAGCTCGGCGTGGGCCGCGGGGTAGTCGCGATCGACTCCGCAGCCGAGGACGGCGACGGTCGCTCCGCCGGCCTCGAGCGCACCGCGATGCGCCTCGCCGTCGACGCCGCGCGCCATCCCGCTGACGACGACCAGTCCGGCGTCGGCGAGCTCGCGCCCGAACGCGCGCGCAACGTGCGAGCCGTAGGAGGAGCAGGCGCGGGCGCCGACGATCGCGACCGCGGGCCGTTGGAGCAGCTCGAGCGGAGCCTCACCGCGGACGAAGAGCCCCGCGGGAGGGTCGAAGATCGCGGCAAGCGAGGGCGGGTAGCCGGCGTCCGACTTCCCGACCCAGCGCAGGCCAGCGGCGGCCATGTGCGCCCGCAGACGGGCCTCGTCGAACCCGCGTGCGAACCGCGCGAAGTCGGGATCGCTGGTGGAGAGCACGTGGCGACCTGTCTCGGCGGCGTATGCGGCGAGGGCGAGCTCGCTCACGTCACCTCCAGCTCGCGCGGCGACCGGTAGCCGAGTGCCTCTGCGACATGCTCCGGCAGGACGGCCTCGGCCCCGGCCAGCGCCGCCGCCGTGCGCGCGACGCGCGCGACCCGGGCGCGGCCGCGACCGGAGAGCGGTAGCCGTTCGACGGCCCGTGAAAGGAGCGCGTCCGCCTCGGTCGTCCGACGCGGCGAGACGGCCTCCAGGCGCTCACGCGCAGCGGCGACG
>JBKPSO010000235.1:0-8334 GCA_046735055.1 Actinomycetota bacterium | reverse complement strand
GCCCCACCACCAGCCGCCGAGGAGCAGCGCGACCGAGAGCAGGCCGACGCGCGCGATCGGCTCGTCGGCGCAGGCGCACGCGGCCGCCGCGCCGAGCGCGAGGACGACGGTCGCGAGGCCATGGCCGCGGACACCGTTCGCCGCCGCGAGCCCCACGCACGCCGACCCGGCGAGGACGTATGGGTAGTTGCGGAGGATCGATTCGCGGACTCGATCCCCTCGGCGCGCCACAGGAACAGGCTGAAGCCTCTCCCTGTACGCGCTCACGGAATCACCAGCCCGCGCAGCTGCTCGACTCGCGACGGGCCGATCCCCGGCACCTCGTCGAGCTCGTCGACGCTCCGGAAGGCACCGTGCGCGGTGCGGTACTCGACGATCTTCTCTGCCGTCACGGGCCCGATACCCGGCAGCGAGTCGAGCTGCTCGACCGTGGCCACGCTCAGCTGCACGGGCCCGGCCGGCGCGGAACCGCCAACGCCATCGACCGGCGCGCCCTGCCCGGCCGCGACCGCCACGGGAAGCCGCGCCGGCACGACGAGCTGCTCGCCGTCAGCCACGGGTGCAGCGAGGTTGACTCCCGCCGGGTCGGCCCTCTGCGTCAGCCCGCCCGCGCGCTCGACCGCGTCGGCGACGCGCGAGCCGTTTGCGACCCGGTACAGGCCTGGGCGGCGGACGGCGCCGACGACATAGACGACGAGTCTCGGCGATGCGCGCCGCGAAGCCGAAGCCGAAGCAGACCCGGGCCCCGCGTCCGCCGAGCCGACGATCGGACGCTCGAGCGCTGTCGAAGCCGAGGGCCCGTGGAGGAGGAAGCGCGACCCGAGCAGCAGCACGAGCGCGATCACGAGCCCACCCGCCAGCACCCGGCGCCGAGTGAGGACGATCTCGTACATGTCGTCCAGTGTGGCAACGAGTCCCTCACCGCCGTGTGACGGATGTGTGACGGAGGCGCACCAAGCAAGGGACAGGCTGAAACAGAGGCCTGTTCCTACCGGCCCCCGTTTTACATAGACCACACACAGGACCGGGCACCATTGTCCCCATGCACCTGCTCGCGACGCTCGCGATCCTGGCCAGCGGTCTCTATGGCACGGTGATGAAAGGCCCGACGACCCCGGTCTGCCGCGCCGGCGAGCCTTGCTCCGGCCCCGCGCAGGTGACGCTCATCTTCCGGCGCGCGGGCCGCGTCTACCGGGCGCGGTCGAGCGCCGCAGGCCTCTACCGCATCGCACTCCCCGCCGGGTACTACACGGTCACGACAGCGGAGCGGATCGGGATCATGCGCAACATCCGCCCCGCGCGGGTGCACGTCCGCGCGGGCCACCTCGACGCGATCGACTTCCAGATCGACACGGGAATCCGCTAGCCCCTACGCTTCGGCGCATGCCGTCGAGCCACGCCTTCGCGCTCTACATCCCGGCTGCGCTCGTGCTGCTGGCGATCCCGGGCCCGGCCGTGCTCTACATCGTCGCGACGAGCGTCGAGGGCGGCCGCCGCGCCGGGCTGCACTCGGTCGCGGGCGTCCACGTCGGTTCGCTCGTCCACGTCGCCGCCGCCTGCGCGGGGCTCTCGGCGCTGATCGTCTCCTCGGCGATGGCGTTCTCGACCGTGAAGTACGTGGGCGCCGCCTATCTCGTCTACGTCGGCATTCGCAAGTGGCTGGAGAAGGACGAGCCCGTCGAGCTGCCCACCCGCCCGCCCCGCAGCGGCCGCCGCGTCTTCATGCAGGGCGTGGTCGTGAACGTCCTGAACCCGAAGACCGCGCTCTTCTTCCTCGCCTTCCTGCCGCAGTTCGTCGACCGCGACCGGACGGTCTGGACGCAGATCGCCGTGCTCGGACTCGTCTGGGTCGCGCTCGGGCTCCTCTCCGACGGCTCGTACGCGCTCGCCGGGGGCACGATCGGCGGGCTCATCCGCCGCCGCCGTAAGGCGGTTCGAATCGCCTCGGGTGGGGTATTCGTCGGCCTGGGCGCCGTTGCCGCCTCCAGCTAGATGAGCGGCTACACGAAGATCAACCTGCACGAGGTCGAGAACTCGGCACCGAAGTTCGACATGCCGGCCGAGATGGAGGCCCGCTTCGCGCGTCGCGCCATCCAGGGCGAGACGCTGGGCCTTTCCCTCTTCACGCTCGCCCCCGGCTTCCGGATCCCGTTTGGCCACACGCACGCGAATCAGGAAGAGGTCTACGTGGTCGTCCGCGGCTCCGCCCGGGTCAAGGTCGGCGACGAGATCGTCGAGCTCGGCGAGTGGGACGCGATCCGCTTCGACAAGGGGACGATGCGGAACATGGAGGGCGGCCCGGAGGGCTGCGAGTACGTCGCGTTCGGCGCCGGCGATGACCCGATGGACGCCGAGATGGCACCCGGCTGGTGGAGCGAGTAGGTTGCGCCGCCGCTTCCCCGTCCGGGCCGGCGAAGGCCAGCTGCCGGACGCCCGTCTCTACTCACCGGAGAAAGACGGCGACCGTTTCTCGCGGAAGGCGGCAAAGCCCTCGCGCATGTCTGCCGTGGACGCGAGGCGGACGAGCGCCTCGGTCTCGCGTGCCATCGCCGCCTCGACCGCCTCGCCGAGCCCCTCGACGAGCAGCCGTTTCGTCGCCCGCACGGCGAGGGGCGCGCGCGAGGCGATCTCCTCCGCGAGCGCACGCGTCGTGGACTCCAGGTGCACCGACTCGACGACTGCGTTCAGCAGCCCGTTGTCGAACGCCTCCTGCGCGCCGATCAGCCGGCCGGTCAGCATCAGCTCCGACGCGTAGCCGGCCCCGCAGAGCCGCGGCAGGAGCACCGTCGAGGCGTTCGAGATCGCGAGTCCGATCCCGACCTCCGGGCAGGCGAACCGCGACCTGGTCGTCGCCACCCGCAGGTCGCACGAGCACGCGAACTCGAACGCGCCGCCGACGCACACGCCGTCGATCGCGGCGATCACCGGCACCTCGAGCGCCAGCGCGACGCGCGTCAGCTCGTGGAAGCCCTCGACGACCGAGCGCCACGTCTCCGGGTCGAGGCCGGCGGTCGCCTTCAGGTCGTCGCCTGCCGAGAACGCGCCGCCCGCGCCTCGCACGACGAGCAGGCGCACACCGGGCCGCCCACCCGCCTCCCGGAGGGCACCTGCGAGCCGCGGCAGGTCCTCCGGCGCGAGCGCGTTGAGGACGCCCGGCTTCTCGAACACGACGCTCGCGACTGCGCCGTCGACCGAGACGTCGATCCTCACCAGCCCGGATCCTCGCCCGCGTAGCGCCGCCAGATGCGCTTCGTCTTCTGCTCGCTCGAGGTCATCGTCCCCGGGGGAAGAGCTGTGATCGCCACCTGGACCTGCAGCCGCTCGCGGATCATACGGTCAAGCCCATCTGGAACCCGCCCGGCCGCCTCGACCGCGATCTGGAGCGGCGGCACCGGGATCGGCTCGTCGAGGACGACGGCGAAGCCTCGCATCGCCGGCACGGCCTCGGCGAGCAGCCGCTCGATCGCGCTCGGGAAGACGTTGACGCCGCGCACGACGATCATGTCGTCGATCCGCCCGAGCAACCGGAAGCGCGGCTGGCCGCGCCCGCACTGGCAGTCGAGCGCGAGCACGGTCCCCCGGTCGCGCGAGCGGAACCGGACGAGTGGGCTCGCCTCTCGGTCGAGGTGCGTGTAGACGAGCTCGCCGGTCGCGCCGGGGTCCCACCCGAGCACGCGGTCGGTCTCGGGGTCGACGAGCTCGGTGACGAGCAGATCCGGCGTCGAGAAGTGGAAGCCGTCGCGCACCTCGCACTGCGCGCCGAGGGTCGGCCAGACCTCGCCGAGCCCGTAGGTGTCGGCGACATGCGCGCCCCAGGTCGCCTCGATCCGTGCGCGCACCGCGGGGATGTCGCCGCCCGGCTCGCCGCCGGTGACGATCGTGCGCAGACCGAGCTCGGCGGTGTCGAGGCCCCTGGCGCGGGCACGCTCGGCGAGGTGGTTCGCGTAGGAGGTGATCGAGAACATCCCGGTCGGGCGCAGCGACGGGAAGAGGTCGAGCAGGCGGTCGCTCTGCCCGAGGCCGACCGGGACGACAGTCGCTCCGGTCGCCTCCAGTGACATGTGGTCGGCGATCCCCCCGGCGTAAAACGCGTAGTTGACGCAGTGGAGGATCGTGTCACCCGGCGTGACGCCCGCCGAACGGAAGGCGCGCGCACCGGCCTCGGCGGAGCGCTCGAGATCGCCGCGCGTGAACCCGATCAGGAGCGGCGTCCCGGTCGTCCCGGAGGTGACGTGCATCCGCACCACGTCTTCCTGCGCGACACCCGCGATCCCACCGAGCGGCGGGTTCTCCGCCTGCGCGGCCAGCAGCTCGGCCTTGGTGACGAACGGCAGCTCGGCGAGCTCAGCGAGCGTTTGCACAGAAGCGTCCCCGAGCCGCTCGCGGTAGAACACCGACCCGGTGCGAACCCGCTCGATCTGCGCGGGTAGCCGCTCCTCCTGCAGCCTGAGCTGCTCCTCGAACGAGAGCTGCTCTACCTCGCCCACGCGCCGATTCTGACGGAGGACGGAGCCCGAGGGATCTCTCCCTGGCCGCTGCCGTCGGGCGTCCAACGCGCTTCAGGCCGCGATCTCCCGGCTGCGGCGGCTGCTCGACGCCGGTGACGCCGTCTGGCTCTCGGTCGAGACGCCCCGCTACGACGGCTAGAACTCAGGAGTGCGCCGCCTGCTCCCGTTCGTGTGCGTCGTGGTCGTCGTCGACACGATGCTCTACGCGGCGCTGACGCCGCTGCTGCCGCACTTCCAGCGGGCGTACGACCTGTCGAAGGGCGGCGTCGGCGCGCTCGCTGCTGCCTTCGCGATCGGGGTGTTGGTTGCGGCGATTCCGGGCGGGGTCGTCGCCGCTCGGCTCGGCGCTCGCCTCGCGGTCGTCGCCGGCCTCACCGTCGTCACCCTCGCGAGCGTCGGCGTCGCGCTCGCCGACAGCTTCGCCTTGCTCTTCGCGGCACGGTTCGTGCAGGGCGTCGGCTCGTCGGTGACCTGGGCGGGCGCGCTCGCCTGGCTGGCGCTCGCAACCCCGCGCGAGCGGCGCGGACAGGCGATGGGCACGGCGATGGGCGCGGCAGTGTTCGGCGCGCTGCTCGGGCCGGTGATCGGCGCCGGCGCGAGCGCGATCGGCGTGCGCGCGGCATTTGCCGCTGTCGCCGGGGTCTGCGCCACGCTCGCTGCGGTCGTCTTCGCGTTCGACCCGTCGCCGCCCGAGCCGCAGCCGGCCCGCGCGATCCTCGGCGCCTTCCGGAGCGGCGAGTTCCGCCGCGGGCTCTGGGTGGTCACACTCCCTGCACTCCTCTTCGGCACCTTGATCGTGCTCGCGACGCTAGCGCTCGACGACCACGGCCTCTCCGCGGCCGAGATCGGGGCGGTCTGGATCGGCGCGGCCGCGATCGAGAGCGCGATCAACCCCTGGCTCGGCCGGGTCAGCGACCGGCGCGGCCCCGCGGTCCCGATCCGCTTCGCCCTCGCCGGCTCGATCGTCGTCTCGCTCGGCCTGGCAGCGACCGAGGAGCCGTGGCTGCTGATTCCGCTCGTCCTCGCCTCCGCGGTCGCCTTCGGCGGGTTCTACGCGCCCGGGCTCACGATGCTCTCGCACGTGGCGGAGGAGATCGGGCTTGCGCAGGCGCTCAGCTTCGGCGTGATGAACGCGGCGTGGGCGATCGGCAACGCCGTCGGCCCAGCCGCTGGCGGCGGGCTCGCGCAGGTGACCCGCGACGCCGTCCCCTACCTCGTCTGCGCCGGGCTCTGTGCGACGACGCTCGCGACCTTCCGCTTTGCCGGTCAGCGTCGAGCGGCACCGTCGACGACCACGTGACGCCCGGTGCATGCGCATCCACGGCCGAAGGGTCACGCTGAAGCCTGACCCTTCTCGAGATCGCCCACCGCGTGCGGAGCGAATGCCGCCTCCGGCCCCCGTTGCGGAATGAGCAGGCCGACGAGCAGGCCGGCGAGGAGCACGCCGGCGCAGAGGGCAAATGCCGCCGTGTAGCCGTCCTCCGTCGGCACATCGCTGCCGGCTGCGACGGTGCCGGCGAGCAGCGAGGCCGTCGCGGCGCCGCCGAAGGCGCCGCCGACCGTCCGCGTGACGGTATTCATGCCCGTCGCGACCCCGGTCTCCGCCGGCCCGACGTTCTCGATGATCAGGTTCGCCATCGCGGCAAACGCGAGCCCGACGCCGCCGCCGAGGAAGACCCCCGCAAGGTAGACCTCCCACTGCGCGTCGTGCTCGAAGGCGAGGAGGACGAAGGCGACGAATGCGAACAGCCCGCCGGCGAGCAGCGGCGGCTTCGATCCGAAGAGCTTCTCGAGGCGGCCCGTCTGGGCCCCGAAGAGGAGCATCGCAATCGTCGTAGGCAGCATGAAGAGCCCTGCCTTCGTCACCGACGCACCGAACCCGAAGCCGTGCCCGCTCGGCGTCTCGACGAACTGCGGCAGGAGGAAGAACGTCGCGTACATCCCGAAGCCGAGCAGGAACGCGACCGCATTCGTCGTCCAGACGCCGCGGATCCGCATCATCCGCATGTCGACGAGAGGCCGCTCCGACCGGGACTCGACCCGGACCCAGAGCACGAGCACCACGACGCCGATGCCGATGCACGTCAGGGTCTTCGCGGACAGCCAGTGCCAGGAGCTCGTCTGGCTGACGGCGACCAGGACGAGCACGAGCCCGACGCTCATCTGGAAGGCGGCGAGCCAGTTGACGCGGCCCGGCACCCGGATCGGCGACTCGGGCACGAGCAGTTGAGTCAGCACGGTGGCGCCGACGATCGGGATCAGCGGCAGCCAGAAGAGGTAGTGGTAGGAGAGGTTGTCCGCGATCGGCCCCGCGAGCACGAAGCCGGCGCCCGCCCCGACGCCGAGCAGCGCCGACATCAGCCCGATCCCGCCCGCCACCCGCTCCTTCGGAAATTCGTCGCGGATGATCCCGAAGGCGAGCGGGAAGATCCCTCCCGCGGCACCCTGGACCACGCGCCCGAGCAGCATCACAGCCAGCGTCGTCGCGAGCGCCGTGATCAGGGTCCCGACGCAGAGCAGCGCGAGCACGATCACGAGCAGCTTCTCCTTCCCGTGCATGTCGCCGAGCCTGCCGATGATCGGCGTCGCGACCGACGCGCTGACGAGGTAGGCAGTGAGCACCCAGCTGACCGAGCTCTCCGAGACGCCGAGGGCGTGCTGGATGTCCGGCAGAGCCGGCGCGACGAGCGACTGCATCAGGGCGTACGAGATCCCGCCGAGCGCGAGGACGGCGAACGTGCGGTCCGGGTGCTGTCGGATGTCCTGGCCGGTCAAAGGGTCAGGCGTCAGCCTCGCCCGCCCGACCCTACCCGACGACGAGGTTGACCAACTTCCCCGGGACGACGATCGTCTGCCGGATCTCCTTGCCGTCCAGGTGAGCCTGAACGCGCTCGGACGACTTCGCGCGCTCGACCAGCTCGTCGTCGGGAAGACCGGCCGGCACCTCCATGCGGTCGCGCACCCTGCCGTTCACCTGGACGACCAGCTGGAACGTCTGGCGCTCGAGCAGCGCCGGGTCGGCAGCCGGCCAGGGCGCCTCCCACAGCCGCGAGTGGCCGAGGCGCTGCCACAGCTCCTCGGTCACGTGCGGCGCCCAGGGCTGGACCAGCGAGACCGCAGTCTCGGCGGCGAACCGCCCACCGGGCGCCGCGGGGTCGTCGGCGAGGTCGTTGACGAGCTCCATCACCGCCGAGATCGGCGTGTGGAACTGCATCCGGCGGTCGATGTCGTCGGTCACGCGCTGGATCGTCTCGTGCGCCCTCCGCACGAGCGGCCCGTCGCCGTCCTCCGGCGCGCGCTCGGCGACCTCGTTGACGACGCGCCACAGCCGCCGCACGAACCGGCTCATCCCCTCGATCCCCGCGTCCGTCCACTCCATGTCCTGGTCGGCGGGGCCCATGAACAGGATGTAGAGGCGCACCGCGTCGGCGCCGTACTCCTCGACCAGCTCGTCGGGCCCGCTCACGTTCCCCCTCGACTTCGACATCTTCGTCCCGCCCATCTGCACCCAGCCCTGGTGGAAGAGGCGGGCGAACGGCTCGTGGAAGCCGAGCAGGCCCATCTCGTTCATCGCCTTGACGAAGAAGCGCGAGTAGAGCAGGTGCCCGGTCGCATGGTCGATCCCGCCGATGTAGTGCGAGATCGGACACCAGTAGTCGACGATGCGGCGGTCGAACGGCGCGTGGTCGTTGTGCGCGTCGACGTAGCGCAGGAAGTACCAGGACGAGTCGACGAACGTGTCCATCGTGTCGGCCTCGCGCGTCGCCGGCCCGCCGCAGCGAGGGCAGTCGACATGCAGCCACTCCTCGTTGCTGGCGAGCGGGGG
>JBKPSO010000234.1:0-23107 GCA_046735055.1 Actinomycetota bacterium | reverse complement strand
CGTAGACGGGAACGGCTACGGCCTGCGCGTGCCGGGACTGGTGATCAGCCCGTACGCGAAGCACGGATACATCGACCACCAGACGCTCAGCTTCGACGCCTACCTGAAGTTCATCGAGGACGACTTCCTCGGTGGCCAGCGGCTCGACCCGAAGACGGACAACCGCCCCGACCCCCGCCCGAGAGTACGCGAGCGCGTCCCCATTCTCGGCGACCTGCGAAACGACTTCGATTTCAGCCAGCCGCCGCGACCTCCGCTGATCCTCAAACCGCGACCTGCCTGAGACCGCGATCTCCGCCTGTGCGAAATTCGTGCGCGGTAGTGGTTCGGCAGGCGGCGGCAGGTGAGGGACACCGCGCCTAGGTCGGCAGTTCCGGCGCACGATCGAGGGCGGGCTCCGGGGCGCGAGCTGCTCGCGGGGCCGCTTAGCGGCTGTTGCGGCCATCAGGGGCGGAGGGACTCGAACCCCCGACCTACGGTTTTGGAGACCGCCGCTCTACCAACTGAGCTACGCCCCTCGGTTCGACTCCCAGTGTATCGGCGGTATTCGCGGGGAATCGCTCCCCGACTCCCAGCGGCGTAGCATCCAGGCGTGGCGCCCCCCACACAGCGCCGCGCCCTCGGCGCGCTGTTTCTGGTGCTCGCCTTCGGGTTCGGCGGAATCGCCTTCGCAGCAGGAACAGCCAAGCAGTGGGTGATAGTCGCGGCTGCGGCCGCGATTGCGCTCTGGCTCGCCGGTCTCGCGGTGCGCGCGCTGCGTCCGTAATCCGTACCGCCGATCCGGGTCGACCCGGATGCCGCCTGCAGCTGCGCGAGGACAATCTTCGGCAGTGAGCAGCATCCGCGCAGTAGTGATCGACGACTTCGGCGTCGTCCGCGGCGGCGTGAAGCTGCTCCTGAACGCGGAGAGCGACATCGAGACCGTCGGAGAAGCCGAAGGGATCGACGACGGTCTGCCCCAGGTCCGTACGCTGAAGCCCGACGTGGTGCTACTCGACCTCGTCATGCGGGGTCGCATCAGCCTGGAGGCGATCCCGGCGCTCAAGGAGGCCTCGCAGGAAACGTCCATCGTGGTCCTCTCGACGCTCGACGACGTCCACTATGCACGCGCCTCGTTCAACGCGGGCGCGAGCGCGTACGTGCTGAAGGAGGGTGCTCCGGAGAAGGTGTTCGAGGCCGTCCGCGAGGCGGCCGCCGGTGGACGGTACCTCGACCCGGCAGTCGGAGCGCGCCTCGCGCTCGAGGAGTGCGACGGCGGAAGTGAAGCTGGGCTGCTCGGAGACCGCGAGCGTGAGGTCGTACGGCTTCTCGCGCTCGGCCACACGTGTGTCGAGGTCGCCGCGCAGCTCGGCCGCTCGCCGCGGACGATTGAGGCGTACCGTGCCAGGATCATGGAGAAGCTCGGGCTCGAGACGCGCGCCGATCTCGTCCGCTGGGCGCTCGCCGAGGGGCTGCTGGAGCCCCCGGTCGAGCACGAACCGGTGGCCGAGGTGAGCGCCGCGCCCGCTTGAGGCTCCGCCTGGCGGTCGGCCTCGCGGCGGCGGCAACGATGGCCGGTGTCGTCAAGGCCGCCGGCGCCGGCGACTCCGATCGTGGCGCGCTCGTCTGGTCCTCGGCCGGCTGCGGCGCCTGTCACGCGTTCGCGCGGGCCGGGTCGAGCGGCGCGCGAGGCGGCCCGGCGCCGAACCTCGACCGTTGGATCGTCCCGGACGCTCACCGTGTGAGACTCCCGGTCGAGCTCTTCGCCTTTCGGCGGATCTACTGGGGCGGCCGCGGGATGCCGGCCTACGGCACCACGCTGACCGCGCAGCAACTGGACGACCTGGTCTCGTTCCTGGCCGGCAAGCCCTTCTCGGCCCCGGCGGGCATCCCGACTCCGCTTGCGCCGCTGGCCGCTCCTCCCCAGCCCGTTACTGTCGGGGCGGCTGTCGTCGCCCGGTGGAAGGCGCGCCTGCCGGCTCGTGCGGCGCGCGGCGCGGCGCTCTTCGCGAAGACCGGCTGTCTGAGCTGCCACACCTACCGCGGGAGCGGCGTCCGCCGGCGTGGGGGGAAGGATCTACGGAAGCCCTTCCCCTCGTTTGTCCCGACTCCGTTAGGAGACGACCTTGATCGCCAGCCTGAACGCGGGCAGCTGGTAGCCGAGCGCGAGGCCCGGGTAGTCCCGGGCGAATGACAGGAACGGCACGGCCGCATGCGGCGGATACGCGTAGGCGGGCTGGTACGGGTAGAGCAGCGGGTAAATGTCGATCAGGTGCGTGCCGGGGCCCCCGGTGGCAACGAGGTTGAGGACGACGTCGCCGTTCGAGTTGAACCCGCAGCCGTAGCCGACGTACCCGTTGTCGTAGGTGACGGCGACCGTGTTGTCGAGCTGCGTCCAGCCCACACCCTTGAGGTGGACCTGGAACGGACGACCGGCCTTCACGACCTTCGGCGCCTCGACGACGCTCCGCTCGACGAAGTACGGGACCTGCGTCCTCACGTCGGTCCCCTGGAGGACGCGGACGAGGTGCCAACCGCCGAGGCCGTCGGGGACGGTGAACGACGCCTTCAGCGTCCCGTCCGCGGCGGCCGTGCCGCCGCCGAGCGGCCGGGTGACGAACGTCCAGCAGGTGCCCGTGCAGTTCACCCGGTTACCGGCGACGGTCGCCCAGTCGAGGGTGACCGGCTGGTTCGGGGTCAGCCCGGCGAGCAAGACGGCGACCTTCGTGGCGACCGCGCCTCTCGCCCGGTCGAGGGAGACGGTTGCGTTCGTGTTCGGCGAGAGGGTCAGCGCGGACATCGTCGTCCGGGCGGAGACCGTCGGCTTCACGGCGACGGGCCAGTCGATCCGCGTCTTCGGCGGCCCGGCGTCACGCGTGACGGTGAACGTCTTCATCGACCCGAGCGCCCACGGGATCGGCGACTGCTGGATGTTCAGATAGTTGAACTGCATCCCCGTGCCGACGAGGACGACATGCGGGCCGACGGGGCCGGCGGCGCGGATCTGTACCGTGGCCTCGCCGCGCGTCCACTTGCCGGTGACGACGCCGGAGTAGCGTCCGTCGTACCAGACGCTTGCCGCGCCTCCGTACAGGCTCGAGCCGAGGCCCGAGATCTTGATCGTAATCGGCGTCCCGACCCGCCCCGCGAGTGGCGACACCCGGAGTGTGCGCTCGATCAGGAACCCGCCTTTCGCCTGTTGCATCCCGTCGACTACCGCGTATACGTCGTGGATGCCGCCGAAGTCCCGCGGCACCTTCAACCGCAGGCTGAACGCCCCGTTCGTGTTGGTCTTGGCCGTGCCGAGGACGACGGCGACGCCCTTGTCCTCCCGCTGACCGATGTAGTCGACGCTGTCGGCCCGTGCATCGAGGATCCAGTTCACGTTGGAGGTGGTCCAGACGATCGACACGTCCTTGCCGGCGGGAAGCTCGGTCCCGGAGAGGACGAACGTCGAACCGGCGGGGCCGGTATCCGGCTTCGCCTTGAGGATCCCCATCTCTTCGGCGGGCTCGGCGGGCGCCGCCAGCGGTCCGGGAAGCCCTGCGGCTCCCGGGATCGCGGGGGCCGGCACGGGCGCCGGCGTTGCCACCGCCGCGGCAGGGAACAGCATGAACGCCGCTCCCCCCGCGGCCAGCAGCACCAGGAACGAGCCCCGCTTTGTCTTCCCAGTCATCGTCACGCGCCTCCTTTGAGCCCTTCGCCTAGGGGATGACCGTCAGCCGCGCGTTCGCGAACGGTGGCTGGGTGAACGTGCCGAAGCGGCCGTCCACGGTCTTGAACACGATCCGGAACGGGACGATGCCGAGCGGGTAGTCCGCCGGGACCGCCCAGCCGGCGCTCCAGAAGTTCACCTTGTTGCCGACCTCGCCGTGCGGGCCATAGTTCAGCCTCAGGTTCGGCTGGCCGGGGATCTTCACGTAGGCGTACTGCACGTCCGCTGCCGTCAGGGGCTTGCCCGTCTTCGAGTCGACGCCCCACGCTCGGAACACCACGCGTGCCTTGCGCGGGAAGTTGTTCGCCTGCGTGCAGACCCGGGCGAGCTTGACGTCCCCCCTCGAGGATGAGACCGTGTCTGCGTAAACCGCGACGTCGACCGTGTTGCCCGGATACGGCTGCTGCGCCATGACGGCCGGAGCGACCCCGCCGGCAACGAGTGCGGCGGCGAGTGCGACCTTGAGTAGGTTCATCTTCATCCTCCTAGGGGCGCCCGGCGACGATCGTCAGCTGCGCCGCGGGGACGGGGGCTTGCTGGAAGACGCCGTGGTGGCGGTCCTTGGTGTGCACGAGTACACGGAAATCGACGAGCCCGAGCTTGTAGTCGCTCGGAACGCTCCAGCTCCCGGTCCAGATCGACCTCTTCGCGGTGCCGGCGCCGACGGGCCCGTACCTCATGCGTACGTTCGGGTTGTTCGGGATCTTCACGTAGAAGTACTGCGCCTGGGTGGGAGTGATGACCTTCTTCGTCTTCAGGTCGACCGCATAGGCGCGAAACACGACCTTGCTGCCCTGCGAGAAGAAGTTCTCCTGCTTGCCGGTATCGGCAGTGACGGTGTCGGCCCAGATGAAGACCTGCGCCGTGCCGCCGGCCGGCCACGCCGGTGGGCTCGCCTGTCCCGCGGCGCTCGCCGCGAACAGGATCCCTGCGGCCCCGACCGACACGACCGCTGCCGTCAGGACTCTTTTCATTCCTGCTCCTTTCGGTCCGAGCCACGAGGGCCGGGTGCTTGCTGTTGCGGAAGAGGGTCGCTTGCAGGGGGCATCCGGGCATCGGGACGGACGCGGAACAGCCCGCGCGGGAGGTGCGAAACGGGCTGCGCGAACCCGCGAACGCATTACGGAGAACCCGCAGCCCGGCTTCAGAAGACGCGCGGATGGGGCGCCCCCCGCCGCCTGTCATCGTTGCGGAAGTTCGAACGACGAAGGCTTGATCCCGGGCTGGGCTCCCGCTCGGCTCGACGTGAAAGGAGTCAACGTGAACAGGTTCTGGATCTCGGGAGCGCTCGTGGCAGCTCTGGCCGCGGCGCTCGCGACTGGCTCCGCTCTCGCCGGCAGCGGCTCCGCCCAGGTGCAGGTCCCCTTCCGGGGCACCTTCGCGGGCAAGGCCGTCGTCCGCGTCAATGGGCAGGCCGCTGACATCTCAGCGGCCGGCGTCGGCCCGGCGCGGATCCTCGGCAAGAGCAGGATCTCGGGCACACTCGGCAGGAGCAAGCTGGTCGGCACGGGTGCCGGCAGCAAGTCGGATCCCTGTCCGCTCTTCGGCGGAACGGGGTCGATCACGGCGGCCAACGGCGGCAGGCTCAACTTCACCGTCCCGCCGGCGGCTGGAAGCGGCTGCACCGACGAAGAGGCGCAGCTCTTCTCGCTCTCCGGGCGTGCCACGGTCACCGGCGGCACCGGCAAGTACGTGCGGACGAAGGGCGTGCTGCGCTTCACCGGCAGCTTCGACCGCGGCACCGGCAACTTCACCGTCGCCTTCACCGGGACACTGACCGCCTGAGAGAGAGAAGACAGGGAGGCGCCGCCCGCGCCTCCCTGTGTGCTCACTCGATCCGCATCGTCCGCGCCAGCCCGCGCGGAAGCCACCAGTTCCAGCGCCCGAGCAACACCATCGCCGAAGGAACGAGCAACGCCCTGACGATCGTGGCGTCGATCAGGACTGCGAGAGCGAGCCCGACGCCGAGCTCCTGGAGCGCGACGACCCGTCCGGCTGCGAACCCCAGGAAGGCCGCGCACATGATCAGTGCCGCGGCGGTGATGATCCGGCCGGTCCTTTCGAGCCCATACGTGACCGCGCGCGCGTTGTCGCCGGTCTCGTCCCACCGTTCGCGCATTCGGGAGACGAGGAAGACCTCGTAGTCCATCGACAGGCCGAAGAGGACGGCGAACAGGAAGATCGGGATCCAGCCCTCCAGTTCGCTCCGCTGCGGGAGCCCGAACAGATCGGCGCCGAGACCCCAGCGGAACAAGACGACCATCAGCCCGTACACCGCCGCGACGGACAGCACGTTGACGACGACCGCCTTCAGCGGCAGCACGAGCGATCGGAACGCGCGCATCAGGATCAGGAAGGTCAGGACGAGGACGCCGGCGACGACCCACGGGAAGGCGCCGTACGACCGGTTGAGGAAGTCGACGCCCTGCGCCGGCGCACCGCCCGCGTAGACGCCGACGCTGGCCGGCACCCTCGCTGCGGGGACGATCCGCGACCGCAGCCGGTCGACGAACCGCCGCGTCTCGACGTCCCCGTACTCGTGCCGGCCGACCACGATCACCCGGGCGTAGCGGCCGGAGGGGTCGACGTAGGGCGTGCGCGTTCCGCTCGCGACCACGTACGCCTCAGGATCCTTGACGAGCTCGTCGCCCAGGCGGTCGACTGCGGCCCTGGTCGACCGGGTGCGCGCCTTTCCCGGGCCGCCGGCGTCGAGCACGATGTGCGTCGGAGTGACGACGCCGGGACCGACGCGGTCGCGCAGGAGCTCGAAGCCGCGAACCGACTCCAGCGAACGGGGAATGCCCGCGATCGAGCCCGGTGTGAGCTCGAGGAACGCGTTCGGCACCGCGGCGGCGACGAGCACGGCGGTGCTCGCGACCAGCACGACGACCGGGCGGCGGAGTATCACACCCGCCAGGCGCCTCCAGAAGATCCCGTCTGGGCCGGTGCGTAGGCGGAGCTGCAGGCTCCGCATGCCCCGTCGGCCGAGCAGCGAGAGGAGCGCGGGCTGGAGGGTGATGCAGGCGGCGATCGAGACGAGCGGGAGAAGGAACCCGGCGACGCCCATCGAGCGGATGAATGGCACGGGCACGAAGAGGAGAAGCCCCAGCCCGATCGCCACCGCCGTCCCCGAGAAGACGACGGCGCGTCCGGCCGTGGCCATCGTGCGCACGACCGCCTCGTCGACGCTCCGGTGGTGGGCGGAGTCGAGCTCCTCGCGGAAGCGGTAGACGATGAGGAGCGAGTAGTCGATCGCCAGGCCGAGGCCGATCAGCTCGACGAGGTTCGTCACGTAGGTGACCATCGAGAGCACGTGGGCGATCGCATAGACGGCCGCCAGCGTGCCCGTGATCGTGCACGCAGCGAACACGAACGGGATTGCGGCCGCGAGCGAGAGCCCGAAGACGGCGAGCAGGACGAGGAGCGCGATCGGCACCGCGAACGCCTCGCCGCGGCGCAGGTCGGAGCCGAAGATGGAGTCGAGGTCGTGTTGGATCGCCGGCTGTCCGGTGACGAACGCCGGCGGGCCCCGTTGCGCCCGCAGGGTCTCCCGGACCGCCCGCGTGTGTCGCTTGGCGTGTCTCAGGTCGAGGTTCGTGTCGACATCCGCCCACAGGACCCCTGCGCCGGTGCGGACGACGTCGGGGTGGCCGGTCGGGACGATTCGGGCGGCGGCGGCGAGGCGACGTTTCGCCAGCCGTTGCTGCGCACGGTCGCGCGGATGCGCCACGCGGAACACGACGGTGAACGTGCCGTCGGTTCGTTCGCCGAAGTTCCCCGCGAGGATTGTCCGCGCGCGCTCGGAATCGGTGCCGGGAACGGCGAACGAGTTGGAGAGGAGCGGCGAGAGCCGCGACGTCGACCAGATGCCGACGACGAGCACGGCAAGCCAGAGACCGAGGACGGGAATGCGGAAGCGAAGGACGGTACGAGTCCAGCGCTCCAGCACGTGGCTACCCTACGCCCTCGCCGGGACAGGGTTAGCCTGTCCGCCGGGGGATGCGCCGGACGGCACCGTATCCTCTACCGCGATCACCGTGGCCGAAGACACGAAGTCCTTGTGGCGGGAGTTCAGGACGTCCAAGGATCGCGCGGTCCGTGACCGGCTGATCCTGACCTATGCACCACTGGTCAAGTTCGTGGCCGGACGGCTCGGGAGCGGCCTGCCCGCGCACGTCGACGAGGGTGACCTGGTCTCCTACGGACTGCTCGGCCTGATCGGCGCGATCGAGCGCTACGACCCCGACCGCGACGTCAAGTTCGAGACCTATGCGATCACGCGGATCAAGGGCGCGATCATCGACGAGCTCCGGGCAATGGACTGGGTGCCGCGCTCGGTGCGGGCGCGCGCGAGGGCGATCGAGCGCGCGATCGCCGCGCTCGAGGCAAAGCTGCACCGCGCGCCGACGGACGAGGAGATCGCTGGGAAGCTCGGGATCACGACCGACGAGCTCGACGACAGCCTGACCGACATCTCGCGCTCCTCGATCGCCGCGCTCGACGAGCTGTGGACGGTGTCCTCCGGGAGCGGCGACCAGGTCTCGCTGATCGACACGATCGAGGACACGTCCGGCCCGCAGCCCGCGCAGGCGCTCGACCAGACCGAGCTCCGCGAGGCGCTCGGCGAGGCGATCGCGCGCCTGCCGGAGCGCGAGAAGCTCGTGATCACGCTCTACTACTACGAGGAGCTGACCCTGCGCGAGATCGGCGAGGTGCTTGGCGTGACCGAGTCCCGCGTCTCGCAGCTCCACACGAAGGCGATCCTGCGCCTGAAGGCCCGCCTGGCGGGAATCGCCGCCGCCCGCGCCGGCGTCGAGGACTAGCCCAACCGAGGACCCCCAACCGCCGGTCGGGGAGCCGAGTTCGGTAGGCGCCTGAGCGCGGCTAAGATCGCCGAAAGCACCCTTTGTAGACAGGAAGGAAATCTCGCGCGCATGCCTGCTCAGGAACCCGGAAAGATCCGTAACGTCGCCGTCGTCGGCCACCGAGGAACCGGCAAGACGTCCCTCGTCGAGGCGCTGCTCTACCAGTCGGGTGCCGTCAACCGGCTCGGCACCGTCGAGCAGGGCACGACTGTCTCCGACTGGGACGAGGACGAGCAGCGTCGGCAGATGTCGCTCTCGGCCTCGTTCGCGAACCTCGAGTGGCAGGGCCGGAAGATCAACCTGATCGACGCGCCCGGCGATGCCGGCTTCCAGGGTGACGCGATCGCCGCGCTCCGCGTCGTCGAGGGCGCGCTGATCGTGATCAGCGGCGTAATGGGCGTCGAGGTCGGAACCAGCCGCGCGTGGAACCGCGCGGACGACGACTCGCTCGCCCGCGTCGTAGTCGTGAACATGCTCGACCGGGAGCGAGCCGACTTCTTCCGCGCGCTCGAGGCCCTGCGCGGCCAGCTCTCGGACCGCTGCGTCGCCGTCCACATCCCGATTGGCGCCGAGCACGAGTTGACCGGGATCGTCGACGTGCTGCACATGTGCGCCTACACGAGCCCGGAGGGGCAGCGCGAGGGAGCGCGCACCGAGATTCCGGCGGAGGTCGCCGACCTCGCGGCGGAGTACCGCGAGAAGCTGCTCGACGCCGTCGTCGAGACGGACGAGGCGCTGATGGAGCGCTACCTCGACGGACAGGAGCTCTCCGACGAAGAGGTTGCGAAGGCGCTGAAGGACGCCGTCACGCGGAGCGAAGTCTTCCCGGTCGCAGCCGCGGTCGCAACGAAGAACCTCGGCACGACCGCGCTCCTCGACCTCCTCGTCGAGGGCGTTCCGAGCCCGGCCAAGAAGGGCGAGGCGATCGACTTGCAGGGTGCGAACACGGGCGTCTTCGTCTTCAAGACGATCGCCGACCCGTTCGCCGGCCGGATCAACGTCTTCCGCGTGCTCGAGGGCACGGTGACGTCCGACACGACCCTGACCGACACGCGGACACACGCGAAGGAGCGGTTCGGGTCGCTGATGACGTTGCAGGGCAAGGACCACGCCCAGGCGGACGCGTTCGGCCTGGGCGACATCGGCGCCGCGGCGAAGCTGAAGGACGCCGCCACCGGCGACCTGCTGCTCGACAAGGAGACCGCGGTCGAGCCGCCGCGCTTCGACTTCCCCGAGCCCGTGATGAGCTTCGCGATCACCCCAAAGGCGAAGGGCGAGGAGGAGAAGATGGGCCAGGCGCTCCGGCGCCTGACCGAGGAAGACCCGACCCTGATCCTGCGCCGCGACCCGCAGACCGGCGAGCAGCTCCTCGCCGGCCTCTCGCAGATGCACGTCGAGGTCGCGGTCGACCGCCTCAAGCGCCGCTTCGGCGTCGAGGTCGACCTCCACCAGCCGCGCGTGCCTTACCTGGAGACGATCCGGTCCGAGTCGCGCGCGCAGGGCAAGTACAAGAAACAGACCGGCGGCCGCGGCCAGTACGGCGACTGCCACATCGTGCTCGAGCCGATCGAGGAGGGCATCGGCTACGAGTTCGTCGACAAGATCGTCGGCGGCGTGATCCCACAGGGCTTCAGGCCCGCGGTGGACAAGGGGATTCAGGAGGCGATGCAGCACGGCGAGCTCGCCGGCGCGCCGGTGCAGGGCATACGGGTGCTGCTCGTCGACGGCTCGTACCACAACGTCGACTCCTCCGAGATGGCGTTCAAGATCGCCGGCTCGCTGGCGTTCAAAGCCGCCTACGAGAAGGCGAGCCCTGTGCTGCTCGAGCCGATCATGGAGCTCGAGGTCACCGTCCCGGACGACACAGTCGGCGCCGTCAACGGCGACCTGAACTCGCGCCGTGGCCGGTTGCAGGGGATGGAGCCGCGGGCCGGAATGACGACGATCAAGGCCGAGGTGCCGATGGCCGAGATCCTCACCTACTCGCAGGCGCTGACCTCGCTGACCGGGGGGCGCGGCGACTACCACATGCATTTCCTGCGCTACGACGAGGTGCCGACCCACATCGCGCAGAAGATCATCGACGAGACGAAGAAGGCCCGTGAGGAAGAGAAGGCCGGCGCGCACTAGCCTGGCGCGGCGAAAAACTCCCTGCAGTTGCCGTATATAGTTGCGTCCTCGTGAGGATGATGCGGGTCATGCAGGTGAATCGGTGCGCCGTCTGCGAGCGCACGCTGCTGCTCGGCGAGCGGTCGTACCGGTTCGCGCCGGACGGCGCCGACGAGTTCGTCGACGTCTGCCAGCTATGTCAGGAGACTGCCCTCGACCACGGCTGGGTGCGCGAGGGCAGTCCGGTCGGGCCCGCGGTCCGTCACTCGCGCAGGCGCAGGTCGCTCAGCCTCGCCGGCATCTTCGGCGGCCATCGCCGCCCGGCGGCCGAGGCGATTGTCGCAGAGCCCCAGCTCAGGCGGTTGACCGACCAGGAGCACGCGATGGTCGAGGCTGCCGCGGTCTTCAACTCGAGCGACGGCCTGCGGACGATGGAGGGGATCACGCGAAGCCTCGGGCCGCCCCGGGTGAGCATCGTCGTGCTTTCCGGATCGAGTCCGGACGTCGTCCTCACCTTCGTGTGGGACCTCGCCTGGTACCAGTACCGGATCAACCGTGCGGCCCCCCAGCCGATCCGTCTCACCGACCGCGGCACCGAGCCGGAAGAGGTCGAAGCGACTTTTGCCGCTTGGAATGCCCGTTTCGAGCCCGGGAGGGGCGTCGTTCCCGAGCTCGAGAGCGCGGACTAGATTCCATTCGATCCATCCATACAATGAGAGTCGTGGGGATGCTGCGGCGATGATCTACTGCGTGATTCCGCGTGAGCTCGAAGAGGAGCTCTACGAGAAGATGACGGCGTACTACCGGGACAACCCGAACGTGAGCGTCATCGTCGATCGCCGCGCGGGCCCGGATCGCCGCCGCGGGAGGGCCTCCGGCGGCATGCGAGCGCTCCGAGACCGCCGGCGCGCGCGGGCCGTAGGCTCCTTCCCGAAGACCGACGTCGCGTAGTGCACCCGCCGCTAGAGTGGCGGCGGGATGGCGACCGAGACCAGGACATTCCAGAACTTCATCGGCGGCGAGTGGGTCGACGCCGTCTCCGGCGAGACCTTTGAGTCGAGGAGCCCGGCGACCGGCGAGCTGATCGGCGTCTTCCCGCGCTCCGGCGCCGAGGACGTCGACCATGCCGTCGCCGCGGCGCGCGAGGCCTACGAGGAGTGGCGGCTCGTCCCGGCGCCCGCGCGCGGCGAGATCCTCTACCGCTTCGGCGCCCTCGTCCGCGAGCACAAGGAGGAGCTCTCGCTCCTGATGTCCCGCGAGATGGGGAAGGTGCTCCCCGAGGCCGGCGGCGACGTCCAGGAAGCGATCGACATGAGCTTCTACATGGCCGGCGAGGGCAGGCGCCTCTTCGGCCAGACGACGCCGTCGGAGCTCCGGGACAAGTTCAACATGAGCGTGCGGACGCCGATCGGCGTGGTCGGCGTGATCACGCCGTGGAACTTCCCGATCGCGATCCCGTCGTGGAAGATCGCGCCCGCGCTCGTCTGCGGGAACACGGTCGTCTTCAAGCCCGCAACCGACACGCCCGCCCTCGGCGAGCGGTTCGTCGAGCTGCTCGTCCAGGCCGGAGTGCCGCCCGGAGTGGTCAACGTCGCGCACGGGGGCGGGGGAACCGTCGGGCAGCGGCTCGTCGAGCACCCCGACGTCCCCGTGATCACGTTGACCGGGTCGCGCGACACTGGGGTGGCGGTGATGAAGGCGGCCGCGGACAACCTCAAGCGCGTCCACCTCGAGCTCGGCGGCAAGAACGCCGTGGTCGTGCTCGACGACGCCGATCTCGACCTCGCCGTCGAGGGGATCATCTGGTCGGCGTTCGGCACCTCGGGCCAGCGCTGCACTGCCGCGAGCCGCGTGATCGTCCACGAGAGGGTCTACGGCCAGTTGCAGTCGAAGCTCGTCGCTGCTGCTGAGGAGATGCGCCTCGGGCCGGGCTGGGAGGAGGACACCGACGTCGGTCCGGTGATCAACAGCGTCGCGCTCGAGAAGATCCACTCCTACACCGCCATCGGGCAGGACGAGGGCGCGAAGCTCGTCACCGGCGGAGAGGTCGCGACCGGAAACGGCCTCGATCAGGGGTTCTACTACCGACCGACGATCTTCGCGGACGTGGAGCCCGGGATGCGCGTCGCGCAGGAGGAGATCTTCGGTCCGACCACCTCGCTGATCCCGGTCAAGAGCGTCGATGAGGCGATCCGCGTCGCGAACGGGGTGCGGTACGGGCTCTCGTCCTCGATCTTCACCCGCAACGTGAACACCGCGTTTCGGGCGATGCGCGACCTCGAAACCGGGATCACCTACGTCAACGCGGGCACGATCGGCGCCGAGGTGCATCTCCCATTCGGGGGGATGAAGGAGACGGGGAACGGCCACCGCGAAGCGGGCCAGGCCGCGCTGGACGTCTTCACCGAGTGGAAGTCGCTCTACGTCGACTACTCGGGCCGCCTGCAGAAGGCCCAGATCGACGTCGCCGAGTAGCCGTATTCGCAGGCCAGGGCCCGGTGCAGCTCGGTCTGGTCGACGACGACGAGGCTGATCGCTCCGCCGAGCTTGACTCGCAACTCGTCGCACGAGCCGATGTCGCTCGGGTCGGCGACGCCGACGAGCAGGTGGTCGCCCTGCAGGAAGCGGATCGGCATCGCGCCGTAGTGGCGCGCGTCCCGCGCGGCGAGGAGCTCGACCGCTCTCGGGTCGATCTCGGTCGTATCGAGGGCGACGAACTCGAGCTCGTACTGCTCGGCGAGGGCCCGCGAGATCGCCTCCGAGGAGACCCAGCCCCACTGGATGAGCAAATCGCCGAGGCGGAGGCCTGTCCCTTGCTGGTCGATCAGGGCAGTCTCGAGCTGTTCGTTCGTGATCAGCGCCTCGCGGACGAGGAGGGTGCCGAGCGGAAGCCACGCGGGTTTCTGAGCCGGAAGCATGCACTCGCTCTATCGGCGGAGCGGGTGCAGCCCTGAAGCCCCATTGTTCGAGGGATGTAGTCCGTTGCCGAGCGGACGATGTGAGAGAGAATGAGCGTCGCACCTGAGCCGATGGACGCCGCGCGGCTCGACCGAGCGCTCTACCGTCTCGCCGAGCACTGCGAGGCCATCGGCCCGGTGATCGAGGAGCGGCGGCCGCAGGTGCGGGCGGAGCTCGAGCGCGAGCTCGGGCCGGAGCTCACCCGAACGCTGCTCGCGGGCCTGGTTGCTCGCGCCTAGCGCGTCCCTAGGGTAAAGGTGAGGATGTGGAAGAGCTCCGTGTCCAGGGCGAACGCCGTCAGCCGCGCGAGGTGTTGAACCTCGATCGTCGCAATGCGCGGCCGGTTCCCGACGCCGCGCGCAGGCAAACGTGAAAGCGCGGCTCGCCACCGACGGCGGCGCCCGCGGGAACCCGGGCCCGGCCGCGTACGCCTACGTGCTGGAGGCCGAGGACGGGACGGTGCTCGACGCCCGTGGACAGGCGATCGGCGTCGCGACGAACAACGTCGCCGAGTACCGCGCCCTCGTCGAGGGGCTCCGCCGTGCCGCTGCAGCGGGGATCGACGAGCTCGAGGTCGTCTCCGACTCAGAGCTGCTCGTCAAACAGATGCAGGGTGAGTACCGGATCAAGAATGAGACGCTGCGCGCGCTCGCGCGGGAAGCCGAGGACCTGGCGCGGCAGATCGGCCGCGTGACCTACACCGCGGTGCGCCGCGAGCACAACGACCTCGCCGACCGCCTCGTGAACGAGGCGCTCGACCGGCTCGATCCGTCTTGATGTCCGTCGGCGTGGGGAGGCGGCGGACCCAGGTCTTCGGTTGCTCGCGCAGCGCGAGCACGAGCGCTCGATGGGCCTCCCTGGGCGGAAGAAGTCGCGCGTCCGGATGAAGCTCGGCTTCCACGCAGGGTCGGCGTCGCCAGCGAGGCTGGGCACCCAGGAGTAGTAGTTCGAGGTCCAGCGGGCGAGGGCGATGTGGGCCGCCGAGCTCTTCGGGAGCCAGGAGTACCTGTTTCGGACGACGGTCGTCTTCCGAGGGACGGACCTGAGCCGGGCTATACTGAGCCGCGCGTGCGGATGTAGCTCAGTTGGCTAGAGCGTCTGCTTGCCATGCAGAAGGTCGAGGGTTCGAGTCCCTTCATCCGCTCTCAGGAAGCCGCCGCTAACACGGCGGTTTTCGCGTCTCTGTGACCAGAGAGCATCCGCCGGACGTGCAGCTAGTCAGGTTCTAGTCAGGTTCCGTGCGCGGGAGGCGGCGTGAAGCCGCTCCCCGACTCTCTCGTTCAGCGGCAGGCGCTGGAACGGGCTGCCGCCCTCTACCGCGCCGAGGGCGTCAGCTTCGTCAACGCCATGCTCGATCTCGTCGGCCCGGCTGGGTGGGCGGACGTGACGGTTCCCGAGATCGCCGATCAGGCTGGCATCCACCCGAGGACCGCGACTCGCTGGCTTGTCCGCTGCGAGCGTGACGGCGTGCTGCGCTGGCTCCGCCGAGTGGGACGAGGCGCGCGCTCGCGGCTCTGCCTCGTCCCGTTAAGTGCCAGGGTTTGTTGCTTCCTCGCGCGCGCGTAGGAACTACAAAAACCTTCAAAGCTTGAACTTCACTGCCGCAACGCGCGCTGCGCGCGACGTTGCCGGGCCGAGAGAATTCGAGAGAAACGCATCGAGGCGGCTGAGCGGCTCCGAATCGTCAGGCTCGTTGAGCAGGAGTTGATTCCGCTGCTGCGGGATGCGGACGAGTGGACAGCGGTGACGTTCGCCCGGCTGATCCTCAGCGTCCCGAAGGTGATCCACGAGGGCCTCGTGCTTGGACTCCGGGACAGGCTCCTCGGGGCGGTTCCAGATGGCCGCTGGCGAACGCTCGATCATCTCGAACGTCCCGCCGCGTACTGCTACGAAGCGCTGCGCGGATGCGGCCAGGGCTACGGCGGCGGCAGCGGTTATCCCTACCCCGATCCGGCGGACGAGGTGGAGCTGGACGAGGAGCTACACGACGCGTTGTGGGACGCACTCGCGGATTACTTTCGAGCCTCCCTCGCTGCCTTGGATCGCGCGGCGGCGGGATGAGGCCGTATCCTGCCTTGCCCGGCTCCTGACGTACGAGGAGATCCGGCAGGAGCAGTGGGTCGCCGAGGTCCGTGCGCGTTACCTGGCGCTCGCCCGGGATTGGATCAAGATCGGGGTGACGCGTCGCACTCGTCGCGGGAGCGGCGTTGGCGGTGGGTCTAGTCGCACTGCTGCGGGACAACGACACGAGTCCGCCGGCCCCGGTTCGCCGGACACTCTGGTGGACAAGCTGATCATGCCGCGGCGGCCGCTCCGCGCGCAGGTGTTCGCGCGCCTCGGTCGGAGTCCGGTACTCGTGGCGTTCGATCAGCCAGTGCTGGTTGTAGGTCCGGCCGAAGGCGCGGACGGCGGTTCGCAGCTCGTCGAGCGTGTCGAGGCGCTCGATCCAGAGCAGTTGCTCCTTGAGCGTCTGGATCGCTTTCTCGGCGCGGCCGTTCGTCTCGGGCTCGTAGTGGAAGGCGGGCGAGCGGGCGATGCCGAGGTGGTCGATCTCGGCCTGGTAGTGGTCGGAGCGGAAGCAGGAGCCGCCGTCGTAGCGCAGGGCGAGCCCGGCGGCGACCGCCTGCTCGACCGAGCCGAAGCGCTCGGCGCAGACCTCGCGGAGCAGGTCGGCGGCGGCGAAGCGGTCGATCCGGCGGGCGGCGTCGTACCAGACCTCGTTCGAGGCGTGGTCGACGAGCACGAACACCGCGCAGCGGCCCTCGGCCCGCCTCCACGCCTCGGTCGCGTCGGTCGCCCAGAGCGTGTCCGGGACATCGACGGTGATCGTGCCCTCGTGTAGCCGGGCCGAGCGCTTGCGCACCTGCGGCGTCGGGGCGAGCAGCCCCGCCTCGCGGGTCAGGCGCAGCACGCGCTTGCGGCTGGTGCGGATGCCGCGCTGGCGGCGCAGCCGCGCCCAGACTTTGCGGTGGCCCTCGCCGACAAACGGCGAGGCCTCGAGATCTCGGCGGATCTCCGCCAACAGCTCCGCGTCGGGCAGCGCCCCGAGCGGCCGGGGCGGCGACGAGCAGGCACCTCCGCAGCCGAGGCGCGCCGGCGGCGCCGCTGCTCCTGCGCTGCCGACCGGGACACGCCCGTCACCCGGCAGACCGTTTTCAACGGTGCCGGCAGCTCCGCGCTCACCTCGAGCGCCTCGGCGACGGAGGGCAGCTTCCCTTCTTCTCCAAAAGCGCCCGCAGGATGTCGACCTCGAGCTGCAGCTCGCCGACCTTGCCCCTGCGCAGCGACGAGGCGCCGGTCGCCTCCCGGCGCCGGCCGCGACTTCAGCCCCTCACGGCCCGCCTCCAGGAACTCCTCCCGCCAGCCGGCGATCCGGCCGGCCGGCTGCCCCGTCTCTCGTGCCAACAGATCCAGCGACTCCCCGCGCAACAGGCGCAGCACCACCTGCTCCTTGCGGCGCGCGCTCCAGCGCACCTCCCGGCTCGCTCCGAGTCGCCGCTCGCGCCCGAACGCGGCTCCTCCACTACCTCCATCCCAGCCTCCCGAACTCCCGACATCACGACCTCCTCGGTCTAATCGAGTGTCCGGACAGAACCGGGGGCGCGGGAACCCCACTCTTTTCTGATGTGCCGGTCGGCGAGCTGAAGCAGGGTCGCGATCGTGCGATCGGTCGCTGGCCGGGCCGCGAGTGAGAACGCGTGGGCGGCTGTGAGGGCGTCGGCGTCAGTCAAACCTTCCTCCTCTAGGTAAGCGAGGAACTCCCTTACAAGGAACGTTCCCGTCTCGTCAAGTACATCGGTTGTCCAGGACTGGCGCAGAAAGCGAGCAATCTCCTGCCACGTGACCGCCCTTTCGTTGGTGGATGGCATCAAATCGCGGGGGGCAACCAGAGCCAGCACCCTTCGGTCTGCGGGGACGTTGTCGATGTCGTTCCGGTACCTCGGGAGTTGGTATTCGGGCAGGCCTGCGTGGTGCTTGATCTCCATCCAGACCAGCAACTCGGGCACGGCCGGGCCGAAGGCTAGTTCGAGATCCCCATCCTCGCGGATCGCGGTTCGCGTCCGTTCGCCGAGGACGTTTGGGCTAATCCCGCTATCGAGCATCTGGCTCACGTACTCCGTGTCCCCCTGGACTCGGCCGTGCTCATCAACCCATGCCTGCCCCCGTGGGACCCAGCCGTGCTCCTTGTCGAGCGTGGTGAACTCGATCCGCCTGAGATTCGTGGGTGTGACGTTGTCAGGAATCGGCATCGCGCAGGGGCTGATTGCGACGGGCGTTCGCTAGCGGGACGAAGTCTGCGTTCGCCGTCGCTCCCGCGCACGCGGCTGCTTGACCTTTGCTCGTGTTTCGACATAGAATGGAGGAGGTTCGAGTAGTTGTTTGTGTTCGAGCCTGTGGTCTCCGCACCGGATTCTTTGGCGGCCTCACGTTGCCCACCCGGGGGGAGAGGGAGTTTCACCAGATGAAGATGCGAATGTTGCTTGTACTCGGCGCTGCGCTTGCGCTGACGATCGGGGTTGCGACCGCAACCGCAAACGGCGAGCCGAAGAACGAGCTGCCGTTCACCCGGAAGCTGGGCAGCTAAACCTGACAGGCCGGTGCCGCAGAGGCGTAGAGCACCGCACCTGTCACTTGGCAGGTCAAAACCGGGGGAGAGGGAGCAAATCCATGAACGTCAAACGCACGGCTGTGACCGTTGGGACGGTTGCAACCGCCGCCCTGGCACTCGGTGCCGGTGCAACCGCCGCCCTGGCGCTCGGTGCCGGTGCAGCAAGTGCCGACTCGGTTCCCGGCTGCGGAGAGGGACTCGCGTTGGTCTACGGCCCGCTCTTGGAACAGGCCGTCTCGGACGCCACGAGCGGCAACGTGAACGGTGATGGTTACGTCTGTGTCCAGCGCAAGCCTAGGGATATTGGTGGGCAGGGCTTCATCAGCGTCATCGACGACCGGGTACGTAAGTAGCTCGCCTGAGGCGGCACCTCATCCGCCTTGAACAGTTCCCGGCTGCTGGCCCGATTGCGGGGCCGGGTTCTTCGGTGGGGCGGCCGTAGCGCCGTCCCCACCACCTCATCAGCCGAGTAGCCTCCGTCGTGCGGTGAACGCCGAGGAGCGGGGCAGCGGCGAAGCGCCTGATCGACCGCAAGCGGGATCGGCGGCTCGTCGCCGAGAGACGCGCTGGCGGGAGATGTCGCAGACGTGAAGCGGCCCCGTGAGGGGCCGCTTCAGGAACTGGCTTCCTGAGCTGGAATGTCTAAGCCATTCGACCTATCTGCCCATGCGGGCGAGATCACGTTGCCGTGATTGTCAAGCGGGCAGGTGTCGATGCCGAGCAGAGACTGGGCGGATGCGTTCGGATCGAACACATAGCCGGGAATTGCACTGGTCAGTGCAGCGCCGACTGCGTTGTACGGATTGAGGCCGAACTTCGTAGCACCCTTGGCGGCGAGCACGTCCAACGAGGTCGTCGTGTCCGGACTGATGTTGTTGGCGTAGAAGTTCGGGACAACCACGGTGTTGAACTCACTGGACTTAGTGATCGGTGCCACCGTCTGCCACGCTGCATCACTGGCGTTCTTCCAGAAGCCAGGTGAGCTCGTATCAGAATGAGCGACGCAACGCCCGCTTGGGGTTTGGCGAGTCCGCGTGGGTCGTCAGCGGGTCAGGCTGCCCCTAGCCGACCAGAGCGGCGAAGAGTTTGTTGAAGTCCCGCCCTGGCGGTCTCGACAAAGACCCCCTTGCGTCCCCCTCCGCCGACTGCGACCGTCCACTCACCGCCCGAGTAGGCCCAGCCTTGCTGAGGCGTCCATGTCATCCCGCTCGTCTGCGAGAACGCGCCGCTCAGCGTCTCGAACATCATCGACACCGTCGCGCAGAACTGCGCTGCCGCCGCCGCCAGCTCTGGGGACATGTCCATGCTCGCCTTGTAGTCGCTCAACGATCCGTCTTTAGCCCACTCGCCTGCGGCGACAACACCTTCGAACTGGAGCAGTTCGTCGAGACTTGCCAGCAGGCCAGTCCTCCCTGACGCGGCCGGTCCCGCGCCTTCGACACTGGCTATCCCGCGCATCTGGCGAGCCTACGCCGGGCTCAGCTCGTCGTCGGGCTCTTGCCAGGTCGGGGCGTCCCGTATAGCAACCGACGGGTTGTGCTTGCTGCCGGTCGACGTGTGGATGACGAAGTCGCCTCGATCGCGATCGTTCTCGCCCTGGTTAGGTACGGTGGCGTAGATGGCCGAAGTTGTCGAGACACACGACGTAACCGCGGCGTCACAGGATGGCTGGGCCGTGGACTACCGGATCCGGCGCGAAGACGGCGAGGAGCTCGACGCAGCCGTCCGCTGTTGGGCCAAAGCGCATGCCGCTGCCGAGAGGGCAGCGAACGCCGAGGCTCTCGCGGCGATCGCGAATCGCGGCCTCGCGGCCGCGCTTGAGTACGCGGAGCTGGTGGAGTCTCCGGCGACGCACGGCGCCATACTGATCTCGATCTGGTTTGACCCGTCCGACGGGGGCAATCTGCGCCGTCGGGTCAGCTACGAGCGCGCTTCCGGGTAGGCCGCTTCCGGACGCAAGCAGCCATGTCCGCAGTGCGGGCAAGGCGACCCACGACCCGCTTTCAACGCACTCGTCCCCCCCAACGGGCCCACGACTACATGATCGAACGACAACCAAGGATGTGGCCGGGGCTGTCCAGTCGCTAGGCCGTCTCGAAGGGCAACATCCCCCGCGCTCAGGACGACTGGCCCGGTGCCCGTGAGGAGGCCGAACAAGAACAGATCTGACACCCGAGGTCGGCGCCCGCCCGGTGCTCCAATGCTCGACCCGCTCATATCGCGGCTGAGGATCGGGGCGAGGTCGGCGGCGACCGCATCACGCCCGGTCAGGGGCGGGCCAAGAGAGAACCGCTCGCGCAACGTCCGGATCAGCCGGTCGAAGTTCCGCTTGAGCGCCTCGTACATCTCGTCGCGGCTCTCGTCGAAGTGATTGCGACGACAGGGGATGACCGTGAACACACCTGAGCACAGCGAGTACCTGGCCGAGGCGGTCGCCACGCTGACGCCCGAAAGGCGCAAGCGGGTCGACGAGCTCCTCGATCAGCTCGCCGTGGCCGGGCGCGACCGCGAGTGGGTCGTCCGCTTCGCGCTGGCCCGCGAGGCAGAAGTGGACGCCGGCCGAACGGACACATCGGCGGACGAAGAACTCGCGGAGAGGCCCAGCGACGAGGAACTCGACATCCTGATCGCCGGTTTCATGACGATCCGCGACCTGGAGCCGCTCGACGACGTCGCCAGCTGGGCAAACGCGGTGCTGGCACCCACGGCTCGCGTGTGTGGAGTGCGGCCTAGAGAGTCCGCCCGGAGTTCCGGGCTGGCGGGCCTGCCTCGCTGTTGACGGCGAGGTCGTCACGTACTGTTCGGAGTGCGCCGCGCGGGAGTTCAGTCTCACCCACCGAGCGAGACCGCATAATCTCTCTGGCCCTGCCGCCGTCAACCGACGGCCCGAAGCTGAGCCTCGATCTCTTCTCGCGACGGCGGCACGGCGCCGGTCCGGGTGCACGTTATCGCCGAAGCCGCGACGGCGTACGACACCGCGAGGGCAAGGACCGCCTCGTCCGGCGCGCGGGTCGCCTGTGGGCCGAACGCGCCGTTGTCGACGAGCGCCACGACGAGCGCCGCGCCGAAGCTGTCGCCTGCCCCAACCGTGTCAGCGACCACGATGGGGATCCCGGCGATCTGGACGTATCCCTCCGCCGAACCTGCGACGGCGCCGTTCTCGCCTCTCGTTACCGCCACGACGCCCGGGCCGAATCCGAGGATCAACTCGAGCACAGCTTCGAGAGAGAGGCCCGGGTAGATCCACGCGGCGTCGTCCTCACTCAGCTTGACTAGATCGGCAACCCGCGCGAGTCGCTCGAAACGGGGGCGGTACCGGGCCGCATCGCCGAAGATCGCCGGCCGCACGTTGGGATCGAAGATGATCTGCCGCCGCCCCGCTTCGCGGTCGACGAGCGCCTCGTATGCACTCGCCGGCGGGTCGACGGCGAGCGCGAGCGTTCCGACGTGAACCGCCCACGCCTCTTTCGGAAGGACGGGCAAGTCATCGGGCGACATGTCGCGAAACGACGTGCCGCCGATCTCGAACGTGTACTCGTTCCTGCCGTCGCCCTGCCGGTGCACGACCGCGCGCGGGGTCGGAGCGTCCGACCATCGAACGAGCGACGTGTCGACCGCGGCCTCGACGAGCCGCTCCGCGAGCATCTCGCCGTAGGCGTCGCGGGAGATAGCGCCGAGAAAGCCCGTCGGGACATCGAGGCGGCCAAAGGCAATCGCAGTGTTGAACGGACCGCCACCCGCCACCGGGCGCGCAGATCCATGATCCTCGACAAAATCGACGAGCGCCTCGCCGCCGATGACGATCACGGAGTCCTCGAGCTCCTCGGGAGGATCTCACCGGAGCCACGCTCGACCAGGGTGACCGGGACGACCTGGTGGACTGCGGGCCCCTCGTCGCCGTCGAGGCGACGAAAGAGCTGATATGCGGCAGCGTGACCGAGCGCCTGCGGATGCTGGGCGACGACAGAGATCGCCGGGTCGAGCATGTCGGCCAGCGAGATGTCGTCGAACCCGATCAGCGCAACGTCGCGTTCGACTCCGGCCTGGCGCAGGGCGTGCACCCCGCCGATCGTGAGCAGGTTCTGTCCGGTGAAGAAAGCAGTGGGCGGCCCCGGCAGCGCGAGCATCTCGCCCACGGCCAGAGCAGCCGCTTCGGAATCGCGCAGCTCGGTGCGGATCAGCTGCCGGTCGACTCCGACACCGGCCGACTCCAGCGCGTGCGTGTAACCGCGCAACCGTTCTTTCGCCGTCGAGATCGAGAGCAGGTCGCCGAGGAAGCCGACGCGTCGATGGCCTCGTCCGAGCAGGTGACCGACCGCTTGCCTCGCACCACCGAAGTTGTCCGAGACGACGCTGTCTGCGTCGAGATGACTCGCGCGGCGGTCGACGAAGACGAGCGCCGTGCCGGTGCGCCGTTCGTCGTGCAGATAGGTGTGGTCGCGGCTGGCCGGCACGACGATCAGCCCGTCGACGCGTCGCTCCCGGAACGAGCCGATCAACTCCCGCTCGCGCTCGGGATCCTCGTCGCAGCTGCCTGCGAAGACGAGAACGCCACGCTCGCGCGCCGCATCCTCGACGGCGCGGTGGAGCTCCGACGAGAACGGGTTCGAGACATCCTCGAGCACGAGCCCGATCGTCTGCGTCTTACGGCCTCGCCGGCGAAGAGTGGCGGCGTTGGCATCACGCCTGTAGTTGAGCTGCTCGATCGCCCCCCTGACCCTCGACTCGAGCTCCGCGCTGACCCCCGGCTCCGAATTGACGACGCGCGACACCGTCTTCACGGCCACCCCGGCAAGGGCGGCGACGTCGACCATCGTCGGGCGGCGCTTCGTTTCGATGGGCAATTCTGACAACGAAGTCAAGCACGATCGG
>JBKPSO010000233.1:0-24355 GCA_046735055.1 Actinomycetota bacterium | reverse complement strand
TCGACCTCGCCGCTCGTCCGCACCGCGCGCGTTCCCTCGTTCAGGGCCGCGACGACGCCGCCCCGGCGGGCGACGCGCGCGAGCTCCGACACCATTCGCCGGAGGTCCAGAGCGTGGTGGAGCGCAGCGACGCAGTAGACGAGGTCGAAGGCGCCGTCGGCGAACGGCAGGTGCTCGCCGTCTGCCTGCACGCGCGCGAACGGCCCCACACGCTCCTCGTAGAAGGCCCCGCGCCCGATGCCGATCTTCGGGTCGGCGAGGATGTCGGTGGCGACGTACCGGATACCGCGGGGCAGGAGGTGCTGCGCGGCCCAGCCCTTCGCCGCGCCGACCTCGAGCACGCGCATTCCGGGCCGGACGTAGCGCTCGAGCAGCAGCGAGAACGAATGCTCGTTTGCGCGCCAGGTCTTGTCGTCCCAGCCGAGGTCGCGGCAGAGATACGGAAGCTTCGCGTCGATCTCGTCGTCCGGCTCGTACCAGCCCTGCGCCTTCGCCATCGCCACCCAACCCTCGATCTCACCTCGCTTCTCGGCGATCCCGGGCAGCCGGTCGTCGAGCATCCGCGGGATCCCGTCCTCGACGTCGAAATGGGCGCCGCAGCGCTGACAGCGCAGGCCGTCGTCCTCCTCGAGCCCGCCGCGACAGATCGGGCAGCGCATGACGTCGAGCGCCTGGATCACGCTGTCAGTATCTCCACACCAACCGCTAACACGGCTCGGTTACGCTGGCGACGATGAGTGCGGCTGCCGCAGTCGTCGCGCTGCCGATCAGCGCCATCGTCATCTGGGCGCTTCTCCGCTCACCTCTCGCCCACCGGCTGATCGCCCACCCGACCGGCGAGCGCTGGAGCGAGCACACGACCCCCACCTTCGGCGGCGTCGGGATCTTCGCCGGCCTCGCGGGAGGCATCCTGGCGGCGATCGCGGTCGGCGGTTTCCACGGCCGCGAGGAGCTGCTCGGCATCCTCGCCGGCGCCGGGCTCCTCTTCCTTGCGGGGCTCATCGACGACGTCTACTCGCTGCCCGCGATCGTGAAGCTCGGCGCGCAGTTCGGCGCGGCGGCGATCGTCCTCACGACCGGCCTCTCGGTCGAGATCGTCGGGAACGACGTGATCGCCGCGATCGTCGGCGTGCTCTGGCTAGTCGGGATGACGAATGCCTTCAACCTGCTCGACAACATGGACGGCCTCGCCGCGTCGCTGGCGGTGATCGCGGCGACGTTCTTCGCGATCGACTCCGTCACCGTCCACGAGGAGCGCCTGCTGCTCGTCCTCTCGCTCTCGCTCGCCCTCGCGACCCTCGCGTTTCTGCCGTTCAACTTCCGGCCCGGCCGGCCCGCGGCGGTGTTCATGGGCGACTCCGGCAGCCAGGTGCTCGGCTTCACGCTCGGCGCACTCGGGCTCGCGACGAGCTGGAAGGTCGCGGAGACGACAGTCGCCACGCTCGTTCTGCCCCTGCTCGTGCTCGCGATCCCGATCCTGGACACCGGGCTGGTCGCGATCACGCGGATCGTCGAGGGGCGCCCGATCCACCAGGGCGGCAAGGACCACAGCTCGCACCGGCTCGTTCGCGGCGGACTGACGGAGCACCGCGCCGTCGTCCTGCTCGCGGCGATCGCGGCCGGGCTCGGCGCGACCAGCCTCGCCTACAGCGTCCTCGGCGACTACCGGATCACGCTCGTCGGCGTGCTCGTGACGTTCGTCCTGCTCGTGCAGTTCGCCGGGTTCCTCGTCGACCTCGAGCGCGAGGACGAGGACGAGGTCGTGCGCGGCGGGTGGATGCTGCGGACGATCGTCCTCCATCGGCGCCGCCTGCTCGAGGTAATCGTCGACTTCGTGCTGATCTCCGTCGCGTTCGGCTGCTCGTACCTCCTGCTCGTCAAGGGCACGGGGACACCCTACGAGCGCCACGTCTTCGGGGTCGCGCTGCCGTTGATCCTCGTCACGCGCTACCTCGCCTTCATCGTGCTCGGGCTCTACCAGGGGATCTGGCGCTATGCCGGCTCGCGCGAGGCGGCGTCGATCGTCGTCGGGGTCGCGATCTCGGAGGCGGTCGCCTTCGGCCTCGTCGTCGGGGCGGTGCACCTCGGCGACTTTCCCGCCACAGTGTTCGTCCTCGACGCGCTGCTCTGCATGGTGTTGATCGGCGCCTCGCGCTTCGCCGAGCGGGCGCTCTTCCGCGCGCGGACGACGCTTGCCGACCGCGCGGGCCGACGCACCCTGATCGTCGGCGCGGGCCGCTCCGGCCGCAGCCTGCTGCGAGAGCTGCGCGAGACCCCCGGCGAGAAGGTGATCGGGTTCGTGGACGACGATCCGCGCCTCCACCGACGCCGGCTGCTCGGCGTCTCCGTCTACGGCGGCACGAGCAACATCGAGCGGATCCTGGCCACGGCCCGGCCCGACGCGGTGCTCGTGACGATCCCGAATGCGTCAGCCCACCGGCTGGACGCGGTCGTCCGCGCCTGCGCCGCGGCGGAGATCCCCTGCCGGTTCGTTCGCCGAGAGACCGACCTCGACCCCCTCGTCGTCCTGGGCGCGGCGCAGGAGTGACGACCGCCGCCGTCCGGGCGGGGAGCACGGCGATGATCGACCGGCTCTACCGGGCGATTCCGCTCGCGTCCGCGTACCTCTGGCTCTGCGTGCTCTACGGCTGGCAGACCCGCGGCCACGTCACGCCGTGGCTCTTCACCGACGAGCTGAAGCTCGCGCAGATCTCGCGGTCGATCTCGGACACGGGCCATGCCGCCCTCCGCGGTCACCCGTCCGGCTTCGAGACGCTCTACGCGTACCTGCTCGCCCCGTTCTGGCGGATCGGCGACGTCGCCACCGCCTACGCGACGATCAAGTACGTCGGGGTGATCGTGATGACGTCGGCGCTCTTCCCGACGTACTTCCTCGCCCGGATGATCCTCTCACGGCCGTGGGCGCTGTTCGCCGCGATCGGGGCGGTCGCGACGCCGACGCTCGCCTATGCGCCGTTCCTCATCGAGGAGCCCGCGGCCTATCCCTGGGCGGCGCTGTGCCTCTTCCTCGTCGCGAAGGCGCTCGCCCTCAGGACGCGCTGGTGGGCGATCGGCTCCGTCGCCGCGTGTCTCGTCGCGCCGCTCGTGCGCGGCGAGCTCGCGGTGCTGATCCCGGTCTACGCGCTCGCCGCGATCTTCCTGCTCCTGACGAGCGCGCGGTTCAAGCGCTGGCGGCAGACCTGGTCGGTCGGCGACTGGGTGGGCGCGGTCGTGCTCGGGATCGGCGCCGTCATCCTCTTCAGCGCCGTCGTCGGCGCGCATTCCGACACGTGGTTCATCGCCACCGGCTTCTACCGCCACCGCACGATCGTCTACGGGCTGTGGGCGGCAGGTGCGTTCACGATCGGCCTCGGAGTGCTCCCGGTGGTCTCGCTCGCGGCGCTCGTGCGCCCGCGCGGCGAGCAGTGGACGCGGGAGATGATGGCCTACGTGGCGCTGACGTCGGCCGCCCTGATCGCCTTCGGCCTCTACACGGCGACGAAGGCCTCCTACCTCTCGACGAAGTTCGCGACCGTGGTCGCCGAGCGCAATCTGATCTACCTCGCGCCGTTGCTCTTCGTCGCCACCGGCCTCGCGCTCGAGCGCGGCCGGCTCCGCCTCTGGGCGATCGCCGCGACATCGGGGTTCTGCCTCTACGTGATCCTGACGACGCCGTACCAGCTCGACCTCTGGCCCTACTCGGACGCGCTCGGGTTCTCGATCGTCCAGATGGCAAACCGCGACCTGGCGATGGACGACCGCGACGTCACCTGGCTGCTCGTCGTCGTCCTGATCGTCTCGATCGCAGTGCTCGTCGGGCCGCGCCTCTTCGCCCGGCCGCGGCTGACGGTCGGGATCGCCGCCGGCGCGGCGGCGCTGGTGCTCGCCTGGGGGCTCGCCGGCGAGATCTCGGCGAGCAACGGGACGAACAGCTTCTCGCAGGTGCTGCTCGGCAACTTCCCGAGCCCGCCGAACTGGCTCGACAAGGCGACCGGGCAGAAGCCGACGATCTACCTCGGCCAGCGGATCACCGACCCGCAGGGGATCTGGCTGATGGAGTTCTGGAACCGCGCGCTCCAGTACGTCTGGAGCCTCGACGCGACCGCGCCGGGCCCGGGGACGACGCCGCCCGGCTACCTGACGCCTGACATCGCCCCTGACGGCCGTCTCGTCGGCCGTACGATCGAGCACGGCGCGCCGCCCGGCGTGAACTACATCGTCGCCGACCAGGGCATCCAGGTCGCCGGCAAGTTCCGGCTCCAGCCCACCGTCGTGCGCGTGATCACCGAGGACCAGTTCGGGTTCCCCACGCACAGGGTCGTCGTCCAACCCTCGCACTGGCGACTGCTCCGGATCGACCCGCCGCTGCGGCTGCAGGCGACGCCGGTCGGGATCTACTCGGATGGCTGGACAGGCGGATACAGCGCCTACAACCAGTTCTCGACGCCCGGGAACAAGCCCGGCTGGATCCACGTGCTCGTCTCGCGGGCGGCCTTCAACGGCCCGGACAAGAAGCCGGGGAGGGTGACGATCGAAGCCGGCCGCCTCGTCCAGGGCGCCGACAAGGAGCCGGCGCTCGGGAAGGTCACGCAGAGGCTGCACTGGGTCGTGCACAGCGGCAAGACACGTGACTTCTACCTCCGCGCGACTCCGCCGACGCGGGTCGAGGTGCGGATCTCGCCCACCTTCTCGCCGCACGAGTTCGGCTCCTCCGACCCGCGCCAGCTCGGCGCGCAGGTCGCCTATTCGTTCACTTCGAAGCGGCCACCGCGTGGGTGAATCGCTCGGGCATGCGAAGGAGGACGTCGTCGCCGAGTGGATTCTCCGGCTCGGGGGCTAGCGCGCGAGCAGGCGCTCGGGGTGCTTGCGGACGAATCGCAGCACCGAGCGCCAGTGCCACATCGTCCGCCGGGTCAGGAAGCGCTCGTCCGTGAGCGCGTCCCAGCGGTGGCGCACGACAGCCGCGGGCACGTACCAACGCTCCCAGCCTGCGCGGGCAGCCCGGTAGGCGAGATCGATCTCCTCGCCGTACATGCGGAAGCCCGGGTCGTAGCCGCCGAGCTCGTCCAACATCTCGCGGCGCAGGAGCAGCGAGCCGCCGAGCATCCAGTCGGCCTCGACCGGCTCGCTCGGCCGCTCGTCGAGGTTGTAGTGCGCACGCTGGCGCTCGAGCGGCGGGAACACGCGGCGGAGCGGCGTTCGGCGCACGAGAGTGCCGGCGACGGTCGGGAAGCGACGCCGCGAGGGCTGCCACGAACCGTCCGGGTCGCGGAGCTGCGGGCCTGCGATTCCCGCGCGCGGATGCGCAGCCACGAACCCGGCGAGGGCTGCGATCGCGCCGGGCTCGGGCACGGCATCCGGGTTGTTGACGAGCACGAGCTCGCCGGTCGTCTCGGCGATCCCGAGGTTCAGGTTGGCGGCGTAGCTCAGCGGGCGGTCGTTCTCGAGCACGCGCGCGCCGTGGGCGTCTTCGGGCGCTGGCGCGCTGCCCGGAACGTTCGCGATCACGACCACGTCGTCGACCTGGGGCGCGAGCGCCGGCAGCGACTCGGCAAGCTCGGCGCGATGGCCGTGCGAGACGACGATCGCCGAGATCACGCCAGCGCCTCGCGGTAGGCCTCGAGCGTCAACCGCGCGGTCTCGTCCCAGGAGAACCGGCTCGCGCGCGCGAGGCCCGCCGCGACGAGCCGGCCGCGCTCGGCGATCGCTCGGCGGATCGCGTCTGCGAGCCCGTCGGGCTCGGCGTAGAGCGCGGCGTCGCCGGCGACCTCCTGGACGGCGCGATCGGGGTTCGCGACGACCGGGGTTCCGCAGGCCATCGCCTCGAGCACGGGCAGCCCGAACCCCTCGTAGCGGGACGGCAGGACGAGGCAGGCGGCGCCACGATAGAGCCTCGCGAGCTCGTCTTTTGCCACGTAGCCGCGCAGGTCGGCGCCGCGCCGCTCGAGCTCGCGCGCGAGCGCCGGCTCGCGCTCCGGCCCGGCGACGACGAGCGGTAGGCCGACCTCGGCTGCCGCGTCGAGCGCGACGAGCGGGTTCTTGCGCGCCTGGACCGCCCCGACGAAGAGCAGGTAGTCTCCGCCGCCGTTCTCTCCGGGCCCGAACGCCGGGTCGATCCCGTGGGGCGTGACCGTGATCCGCTCCTCCGGGACGCGGTACAGCTCGACGAGGTCGCGCTTCGTCCGCTCCGAGACCGCGATCACGCGGCGCGCGCGCCCGACCGACCACGGCACGACGACCTTGAAGATCGCGCGGTCGCGGCGTCGCATCGCGGCCGACGTCCGCTCGAACGAGAGGTCGTGCACCGTGACGACCGCCGGACAGGGACACGAGACCGGCAGCGCGTGCTGGAAGTGGGCGAGCGCCGGATGCAGCCGGCGCAGTGCCCGCGGTACGCCCCAGATCATCCGCAGCTCCTGAAGGCGCGCCGGCACCTCGATCGCCTCGACGCCCTCGGGCACGAGCTCGGGCCGACGCGTGAGCGCCGCGAAGCGGAACTCCTCCCCGGCGAGGGCCGGCAGCCGCCGGAGCAGGTTCTGGACGTAGGTCTCGTCGCCGGTGCGTTGCCGCCCGAGCACGTCCGCGTCGACGACGACGAGCGGCGTCATCCGGTGACCTGCTCGTAGACCGCCCACGTGTCGCGCGCGACGCGGTCCCACGAGAAGGCTCGCGCGCGCGCGAGCCCCTTCGCGCGCAGCTCGTCGGTCCTGGAGGCAGCCTCCTCGAGGCCCGCCGCGATCGCCGCCGGATCGAACGGGTCGACGAGCACCGCGGCGTCACCCGCGACCTCCTCCGTCGCGCCGCCTCGTGAGGTGACGACCGGCGCGCCGCAGGCCATCGCCTCGAGCACGGGCAGGCCGAAGCCCTCGTACAGCGAGGGGTACGCGACGGCGCGGGCACCGCGGTAAAGCGCCGCGAGCTCCTCGTCCGTCACCTCCCCGAGTGCACGCACGCCCGAGCCGTCCGCGCTCACCCCACCCCAGCCGCGGGCGCCGACGACACGCAACTCGGCTCCGATCCGGCCTGCGGCCTCGACGACGCGGGCAAGGTTCTTGCGCGGCTCGAGCGTGCCGACCGCGAGCACGTAGTCGCCGCTCGCCCTGGGCCCGTCCGCGGAGAAGGGTGCCTCGACCGCGATCGGGATCGCGTGCACCTTCTCGTGCGCAGTGCCGAGCAGCTCGACCACCTCGCTCCTGGTGAACTCGGAGATCGTGATCACGGCCTCCGCCGCCTGCACCACCCGCGGAACGGCAAAGCGGCTGTAGCGCCGCGACCACTGGTTGAACATTCCCGGGTGGCGCAGGACGGCGAGATCGAGGACCGTAACGACCAGCGGCACCGATGTCGAGAACGGCGCTCGAAAGGTCGGGCAGTGGAGGACGGAGAGCTTGCGAGCCCGCACCTCGCTGGGCAGCGCGAGCGGGTACCACCAGACGTCTCGGGTGACGGTGCTGAGGCGGCCCGGTCCACCCCACGACAGCCGCTCGTACTCGTTCCGGGCGAGGAGAGCGCAGAGGTAGCGCGCCGTTCCGGCGCGCGTCTGGACGAGCGGCGAGACGTCGATCCCGACGCGCATTACTCGTGGCCCAGTATCGCTGAGAAGGTCTCGAACATCATCCGCCCCGTCGCCGACCAGGCGAAGGGGCGGGCGTGGTCGAGCCCGCGCCAGACGAGCTCGTGGCGGCGCCGCACCGCGTCCTGGAGCCCGGCCGACCACGCTTCCGGGTCGTCCGGGTCGGCGCGCAGAGCGGCGTCTCCGCTCGCCTCGTCCAGCGACGGATGGGCGGACGCGACGACTGGAACGGCGCTCGCCATCGCCTCGACGACAGGGATCCCGAACCCCTCGAAGCGGGAGGGATAGGCGAAGGCGGCCGCGCCGCGATAGAGCGCGGCGAGGCGCTCGTCGTCGACATAGCCGAGCCGGATCACATCCGGGCGGTCGAGCTTCGACTGCGGTCCCCAGCCCGCGGCGCCGACGACCGCGAGTACGTGCCCTGCCGGCAGCCGTGCCGCGAGCAGCGTTTCGAGGTTCTTGCGGGGCTCGAGCGTCGCCACCGTGAGGACGTAGGGCCGCCCGAGGTCGGCCCGCTCGCCCTCGGGCCGAAAGCGCTCGTCGACGCCCGGGTATGCGACGACGACCTTGTCCGCCGGAACGCCCATCAGCTCGACGACGTCCCCCCTCGTGAACTCGGCGTTGACGAAGATCACGTCGCAGGTCCGCGCCGCGTTCCGGTACTTCGCCCCGTGCATGCGCCGCGTGCGACCCTGCACCCAGTCCGGAAAGCGCTCAGGGACGAGGTCGTGCACCATTGTCGAGCGCAGGCCGCCTCGCTGCGGCGGGTACATCCAGTCCGAGAAGTGGAGCACGTCGACCGGGCCGAGGAAGCGCTCGACCGGCGGCCACCCGGCCCGGCTCCACCCCTGCCGCCAGCGGTGGGCGAAGGGGAGGAAGCGCAGCCGCGGCTCGACCGGCAGCCCCGCCAGTGCCGCCCGGATCGACCGGCGGCCGGGGACGGAAGTCGGCGCGAACGGCACGACCTCCGCACCTGCCTCGACGAGCGCGGCGAGCGAGCCCCGCACGTAGTTGCCGACGCCGGTCCGCGGATGGGAGAGCGGCGCGACGTCGAAGGCGACCTTCATGGCCCCTCAAAGAAGAAGGGGGCACGTGGGGGAAACATGGTTTCCCGCACGTGAGGGAGCCGAAGGCGAGCGCGCACTTACGCGGCGGGCTTGTACAGGAACCGCGAGAAGTGGGCGCCGAGCTCGCGGACATCCTGATTGAAGCCCTTGGTCACCTCCGCCGGCACCGCGGTCGGCGAGACCTCGAAGTCGACGTTGCAGACCCGCTCCCCACGCGGAAGCGGCACGACGAGCTCGGCCTGCCCGCCCGCGGGAATCTGCACGCGCGCGGCCTCCTGGCCGCCGATCCTCGCGATCACCGTCTGCGGTTTGGTGAAGAGGCCGGGGTCGCTCTGCAGGCCGACCCGCAGCTCGCCGCCGTGGCAACCGAGGCGCGTGTAGGAGGCGTAGCGGCCGGACCACGTGTCCTCCGGGTAGAGGCCCGTCACCTGTGAGACTTGCCGCAGCGGCCCTGAGGTCTCGTAGAGCGTCATGCCCGTGCGCGGGTCCTGCTCGATCTGCTTGCCGTCGAGCTCGACCGAGCTGTCGGTGAGCGCGTAGCGCGAGTGGACGGGCTTCCCGCCCGAGCTCATCACGCCGGTCTGCGGATCGACCTTCACCTTCTGCTCGGGCAGGTCGCCGGCGAGCTGGGAATGCAGGAAGTAGAAGCGCCGCATGCTGCGGTTGAAGATCTCGTTCTCCCAGATCGCGTATGGGCTCGTCTGCCCGGACCAGATCGTCGTCACCGCCTCGTCGTGGCCGACGTCGCGGTCGACCCAGTCGCGCGCCAGAGTGATCCCGGCGTAGAGCGCGCCCACCGACGCGGCCTTGTGCTTCCCCTCGATCGGCTTCTGCGAGACTGCGAAGTAGACGAGGATCAGGGCCGGCAGGACCAGCGCGTAGCGGCGCGGGACGAGCACGAAGAGCCCAGCGGCGCACATGCACGCGAGCACGACGACGAGCGCGGTCTGCTCGAGCGGGAAGAGCGAGGTCTGCAGCGACCAGATCGGAAGAAGGGTCAGCGTGTCGGAGACGGCATTCGTCGTAATCAGGCGCTGGTACGGAAGCACGCCGGGGAGCGCGGCCGCGGCGAGCGCCGCTACGGCGACGATGCGTGCCGGCCGCGGGGTACCACGGTCGATCCAGACGAGCAGCGCGATCAGGAAGAGCGGCACGATGTAGAAGGTGTTCCGCTCCTCGACCCGGAGCTGGTGGACGGAGGCGAACGCCGCGACCTCGAGCAGCAGCCAGAACGAGACCGCGATCGAGGCGGCGAGGAACGCCTGGACGCGGCGGTCCTGTCCGCGCGCGACCGCGGCCAGAACGACGAGGGCCGCCAGCGGCACGACCCCGAGCGAGAGATCGAGGACGCCGAGCTGGTACCAGAACCACTCGACGACCTGCCAGAACTCGTAGTGCGTCTCGCCGGCGACCTGGTAGGCGCCGAGGATCCCGAGCGGCGAGGCGCCGCGGGCGACCTGCACGATGACGACGAGGAGCCCGCCTGCGATGACGAGGCCGTACATGAGGCGGTAGTCGCGCAGCGACCGCCATCCGCGCCGCTGGGCCCACACGTAGAGCAGCGGCGCGGTCAGGATCGCGGGCCCGAACGAGAGCGCCTGCGCACGGGTCAGGTAGGCGAGTGCGACGAGCGCGACCACCCAGAGCGTGGTCGTCGCGGTCGGTCGTTCGAGCCAGACGACGACCGCGAGCACCGCGAACAGGAAGATCGGATAGAACGCGTTCTCGGTCATCAGCGTCCCCGTGTAGACCATCGACGGGAGCGAGACCGTGAGCACCGCCGCGCCGAGCGCCCACGGCATCGAGAGCATCCGGCGGGCGAGCAGGTAGGCCGGGATCGCGGCCAGCGACATCATCAGGGAGTTGATCGCCTTCGCCGCGGCGTAGGCGTCCGGGATCGCCTTGAACGCGGCCCATGCCGGCGCGATCAGCGCCGGGTAGATGATCCCGTACGCCGCAGTCGAGTGGTTGCGGATCAGGAACTGCCCACTGGCCGCGAAGCTCTTCGCGAGCTCCGAGTAGATCAGCTCGTCGACCATGATCCACGGCGCGACCGCCTGACGGCTGAGCGCGAAGCGGATCGCCGCCGAGACCACGACGAGCAGGGTGAGCCAGGCCCAGGCGGGGATCGCCCGCACGAGGGACAGGGCAGCGACGCGCTTGTCGGAGGCGGTCGTCGCCCTAGTGGCCGCCAAGGCCGACCTCCTTGAGCCGGGCCGCGAGCTCGGCCGCGTCGTCCCCGCCGATGCCGACCTCCGCCGCGGCCTGCGCGACCTCCTGGAGGACGCGGTCCTCGACCGCCGACCCGCCGGCGAGCTCTTCGAGCGCGGCCGCGTACGACTCGGCGACGCGGTCTAGCCTGTGCTCGCGTTCCACCAGGACACGGGCGGCCTGGCCCATCGTCCGGCGGACCTGCTCGTCGGTGAGCACCTCGAGCGCGGCGGCGAGCGTGTCTTCCTCGCGCTCGTCCAACGGCACCTTGAGCACGGCCTCGCCGGGGAGCTCGGAGAACCAACCGACGTCGCTGACGACGAGCGGCTTGCCGAGCGAGAGCGCCCGGATCGCGCTGCCAGACGTCTCGCCCATCGTCGGCGAGCGCAGGCTGACGATCGCGTCGCAGGCGGCCATCAGCGCCCACAGCCGGTCCTCGGGTACGTACTCCTCGCGGATCACGCCGTCCGGGAAGTCGATCCGCTGCAGGCGCACGGACGCGCCGCCGACGAGCAGCAGGCGCGCGTGCGGGTGCCGTTCGCGCAGGCGCGTGAACGCGGCGAGGAGCTCGTTGATCCGCTTGCTCTCGTTCAGGTGGCCGAAGCAGCCGAACAGGGGCGCGCCCTCGACCTGAGCGGGAGCGACCGCGGGCACGGGCCACGCCGGATGCGGAATGCGCACGATCGGACCGCGGTAGCCGATCGCCCGCGCGCGCTCCTCGACATAGTGGGAGTGAACGATCAGGCCGGTCGCGTACGCGAGGATCTCGCCCGTGAGCGGGAATTCCTCCGGCCGCGTGTCCCAGAGCGGTGGCAGCTTGTTGTCGAGTACGGCGTAGCCGAGCAGGCGTCCGACGAGACCGCCCTCGCGCTCCATCGCCGCGAGGTAGCCGGCCGCGTCGCCGCGGGCGAAGGTGAGGCCGACGACGAGGTGGTGGAGGACGAAGTCGTGCAGGACGACGACGCCGGGCCGGCGCCGGAGGGCCTCGACGATCCAGCCGTGGGCCTCGGCGTCGTTGCCGATGTGGTAGAGCGCGATGTCTGTGGAACCCACCCGACCGCGAAGGAAAGGGAAGCGGCCCTGCTTGGCGACGACGACGTCGACGCGCTTCGAGAGCTCGGGCAGGAGGAGCGCCGAGTAGTCGGCGATCCCCGACCGCGACGGCGGCATCGGGCTGTAGTAGGCGACTTTCATGGGCTGGACACCAGCTCATGAAAGTTGGGAGGGGTTCGAGGGGAACCGGGAGGTTCCCCCGTAAGCATCGGCCTCTGGAAGAAGGGGGTCCGTGGGGGAAACATGGTTTCCCCCACGGGAGCGAGCCAAAGGCGGGCGACCTTCATGTGCCGGGCACCCCTACGGGAGTGAGCCGAAAGGGAGCGACGTTCATGCCGCCACCGCCGGCGCGACCGCCTCGCGCAACGCGGCCGCATAGAGATCTGCGACCCGGTCGAGGTTGTGTTCGGTCTCGGCGAGGTGCAGCGCAGCAGCGCCCATCTCGGGAGTCGTCGCCGCCAGCTCCATGGCGCGCTCCAGCTGCTCGATCTCGCCCTCGCCGACCGGCACCTTCGCGGCCACGGAGTCCGGCAACTCCGAGAACCAACCGACGTCGCTGACGACGAGAGGCTTGCCGAGCGAGAGCGCGCGGATCGCAGCCGCGGAGGTCTCGCCCATGGTCGGCCAGCGTAGCGACACGACAGCGTCGCAGGCGGCGAGCAGGCGCCAGAGCTCGTCCTCGGGCACGTAGCCCCGCCGGCTCACACCCGCCGGCGGCTCGAGCTCCTCGAAGCGCGGCGACCACGAGCCGACGAGCAGGAGCCGGGCCTCCGGCCGCCGGATCCTCAGGCGCTCGAACGCGGCGAAGACCTGCGGGATCCGCTTGCTCTCGTTCACGTGCCCGAAGCTGCCGAGTAGGGGCGTTCCCTCGACCTCGGCCGGCTCCACGGCCGGGACCGGCCACGCCGGCATCGGCACCTGCCAGACAGGCCCCCGGTAGCCGGCCGCCCGGGCCCGCTCCTCGACGTAGCGCGAGTGAACCACGAGCCCGGACGCGAGATCGAGGATCTCGGCAGCGAGCGGGAAGTCCTGCGGGCGCGTCTCCCACAGGGGATCGATCCGGGCGTCCGCGACCGCGTGACCGAGCAGGCGGCCGACCAGGCCGGCATCACGCTCGAGCGCTGCGCAGTAGCCCTCGACGTCGCCCCGCGCGAGCGTGATCCCGGAGACGAGGTGGTGGAGGACGAACTCGTGCAGGACGACGACGCCGGGGCGGCGGCGCAGCGCCTCGACGATCCAGCCGTGCTCGTCGGGATTGTTCCCGACGTGGTAGAGGCAAACGTCCGCCTTCGGCTCTCGGCGGAACCGCCCGCGCCGGGCGACGACGACCTCGACGCGCTCGGCGAGCGCAGGGACGAGCAGCGCGGAGTAGTCCGCGATCCCCGACCGCGAGGGCGGAAGCGGAGAGTAGTAGGCGACCCTCATCGGCCGGCTCCCGGCCGAGGAGAGAGGAGGAGTTCGAAAGCGAGCGACCTCATGCCAGCAGCCGCTCGATCGTTGCATCCCAGGAGACGCGTTGCGCCAGCTCGCGGCCCGCGCGACCCCAGGCGGCGGCGTCGTCGCGATTCAGGCTCGCGAACGCGGACGCGAGCGCCTCGGCCCGGGGCTCGCACACGAGCCCGGTGACCCGGTCGGTGACGACCTCCAGCGGCCCGCCGGCGTCGGTCGTCGTCACCACCGGCTTCTCGGCCAGAAACGCCTCGTAGGGAACCATCCCGAAGTCCTCGTCGACCGGCGCATAGAAGACGGCCAGGCAGCGCGCGTAGAGGTCGGCGAGCTCCTCCCCGGAGACGCGGCCGAGGAATCGCGCCGTGCCGTCGGCGATCCCCTCGAGGCGGGCGCGGTCCGGCCCGTCCCCCGCGACGACGACCTGAAAGCCGCCCTGCTTCGCCGCCGCGAGCAACAAGTCGATCCGCTTCGCGCGGTCGAGCCGACCGACCGAGAGGACGAAGTCGCCGTACTCCTCGCAGCGGTACGGGAGCTCCTGCGGCGGGTGCGGCATCACCTCCGCGGCGATCCCGGTCGAGCGCTCGAGCCGGTCGGCGACGTTGCGCGAGGTCGCGAAGACCTTGCGGGCCTCCAGCAGCGCAACCTTGTCGAGCTCCTGGACGCGCCGGCGCACCGCCCGCTCCTCCGGCGCCTCGCCGAACTGCCCGAGCTCGGTACGGTCGAGCTCGTACGCCTGCCGGAACTGGTGCACGAGCCAGACGACCTTGTTCGGGTGGCGAACGACGTACGAGGGGAACTTGGTCCCGATCACGAGCTCGATCCGGCGGCCGTCCGCCTCGTCGAGGTCGAGCAGGCGCCAGAGGAACGCCTGGGTGAGGACGCGCTCACCGGGGTACCACTTGAACGGGACGCTGACGAGGTCGGCCTCGTGCCCGCGCTTGCGCAGCTCCGCGACCAGGTCGTCCGTGAAGATCTCGACGCCGCCCCGCGCGAAGGGCACCTGCGGCCGGCAGACGGCGATCCTCACCTACGAGCGAGGATCGCGTAGTCGAGCGGCGCGAACAGGATCTCGCGGATCCGCTCGTCCACGTCGTCCGCGTGGCGCGGCGCGTTCAGAAAGCGGGTCTTCACATCCCCGAAGCCCGCCTGACTGGCGAGCAGCGCGAGCGTCTCGGGGACGAGCGGCTGCGCGTGCGTCAGGTCGGCGAAGTACGAGCGCAGCGCGAGCGGCGAGAGCGGGTTGATCGTCTCCGCGACGAGCAGGCCGCCCGGCCGGAGCGCCCGTGCCGCGAGCTCGAGCAGCCGGAAGAGCGTCGGCGGCGGCAGGTGCTCGACGACCTGGGCGGCGAAGATCCCGCCCAGCGAGCCGGGTACGGCGGTTTCCAGGTACGCCAGCGCGTCGGCCTGTTCGATCTCGAGCCCCTCGCCGCGCGCGTAGGCGACCATGTCGGCGTCGGCGTCGACGCCGCGCGCCTCGACCCCGGCGTCGCGCAACAGGCCGAGGAACTCGCCGCGGCCGCAGCCGACGTCGAGCACCGGCGCCGCGTCGCGGAAGTCCTCGACGTAGGGCCGCTGGCGCTCACGCACATCGGCGGTCGAGCCCCGCATGCGCGCCTCGAAGGCGAAGTAGTCCGGGACCGCGGTCGCGGTGGGCTGGGCCGCCACCGTCGCGGGCGGGGCGGGGCCTCCTCTACGCTCGACGCGCGTCAACCGTTCCTCCAGCTCGCCGAGCGAGCGCAGGGCGGCCTCGCGCCCGTGCTCCCCGCGATCGACCTCCTCCAGGATCCCGTCGACGAGCTTCAGGACGACGTCGTTGAACATCCGCTGCTCGGCTGCGAGCGGCTCGACGTACCAGCGCAGAAACGGACGGAGCAGGCGCTTGACCGGTTGGGAAACCAGGCCCTTCAGGCCGGGGCGACGCTCGAGCGGACGCTCCGCGCTCACCGCCCAGAGCCGCTCGGCGCGCCGGCGGGCGGCGAGCAACTGGCCGCGCCCGGCGGCGCCCCCGTTCGCACCGCCTGCGAGCTCCTCCCGCAGACGCTGGACGAGCGCGTTCACGTCGGCCTCGGGCGCGGCGGAAATCCCTGCATCGGCAGGGGTTTTCGGCTCGGGTCCGGGCATCGGCCCATTTTATCGCCGCGTGGTTACGGCTCTGTAAGCTCGCCGAGTTGATCGGGATCTCGATGTTGACGCTTGTTCCCGGGCTCGTCGGCGGGTCGGAGACCTACGCGCGGCAGCTCGCTGCCGCCCTGGCCCGCGTCGGCGAGCTCGAGTACCGCGTCTTCGTCCCGCCGGGCGCGGCCGACGCAGGTAACGGGCTGCCGACGACCGTCGTCGCCGAGTACGGGACCGCCCGCTCGACGCCGGCGCGGATGGCGGCGATTGCCCGCGCGGAGCTCGCGCCCGGCCGCCTGCGGCGGGCGCTCGGGGTCGACGAGCTCGACGCGATCCATTTTCCCCTGACCGTGATGCTGCCCCCGGTCGACGCGCTCCCCGCGGCGACGACGGTGCTCGACCTCCAGCACGAGGAGCGTCCCGAGTTCTTCTCGCGCACGCAGCTCCTCTACCGCCGCCGCTTCTACCGGCGGCCGATCGAGAAGAGCACGATCGTGATCACGATCAGCAAGCACGCGCGGCAGACGATCCTCGAGCGCCACGACCTCGAGCCGGACTGCGTGCACGCGATCCACCTCGCCGTCGACCACGACACGTTCACGCCCGATGGACGGCCTCGCGAGCCGTTCCTGCTCTACCCGGCGAACGCCTGGCCGCACAAGAACCATGCGCGGCTCTTCGAGGCGCTCGCGCTCGTCCGCCGAGAGCGCCCCGAGCTCCGGCTCGTGCTGACCGGCGCGGGCCACGACGCGCTGACGCTCCTCGACGGCGTCGAGTCGCGCGGCCACGTCCCCCTCGACGAGCTCGTCGGCCTCTACCGCAGCGCCGGCGCAGTCGTCTACCCGAGCCTCTACGAGGGCTTTGGGATGCCGTGCCTGGAGGCGATGGCGTGCGGCTGCCCCGTCGCGGCGTCGAACGTGGCGTCATTGCCCGAGGTGTGCGGCGACGCCGCGGTCTATCTCGATCCGAACTCGGTCGAATCGATCGCGGACGCGATCCGCCTGGTCCTCGACGACCCGTCGCCCGGCGGGATCGAGCAGTCGGCGAAGTTCACGTGGGAGCGCTGCGCCCGCGAGCACGACGCGGTCTACCGCACGCTGGTGGACGACGGGACAGGCTGAAGCCTGTCCTGCTGCCGGTGGGTCGCCTCACGCCTCGACGGTGACTTCCCCACGCCGGAGGCGTTCGAGGTCGGCGTCGACGAGCAGGCGGACGAGCGCCTCGAACTCGAGCGTCGGTCGCCAGCCGAGCCGCTGCCGCGCCTTCGTTGCATTCCCAACGAGGTCGTGCAGCTCGGCCGCGCCGCGGACGAGCGACTCGTCGATGTGCACGTACTCCTGCCACTCGAGGCCGACGTGCCCGAACGCGAGCTCGACGAGCTCGCGGACGCTGTGCGTGACCCCGCTCGCGATCACGTAGTCGTCCGCCTCGTCCTGCTGGAGCATCAGCCACATCGCGCGCACGTAGTCGCCGGCATAGCCCCAGTCGCGACGGGCGTCGAGGTCGCCGAGCCACAGCTCGCCCTCGAGCCCAAGCGAGATCGCCGCCGCCGCCCGCGCGACCTTCCGCGTCACGAAGTCCGGCGGCCGTCGCGACGACTCGTGGTTGAAGAGGATCCCCGAGCAGGCGAACAGGCCGTAGCGCTTCCGGTAGCTGCGCACGATCAGGTGGCCGTACGCCTTCGCGACGCCGTACGGCGTGACCGGCGCCAGCGCAGTCTCCTCGGTCTGCGGCACCTCCCGGGGCTCGCCGAAGATCTCGCTCGAGGAGGCCTGGTAGAAGCGCATCTCCGGGTCGACGAGGCGGATCGACTCGAGCAGCGCAGTCACGCCGACGGCAGCGAACTCGGCGGTCAGTACCGGTTGCCGCCACGACATCGGCACGAACGACGGTGAGGCGAGGTTGTAGACCTCGTGCGGCCGGCAGGTCTTCAGCGCATCGACGAGCGAGAGCTCGTCGAGCAGGTCGGCCTGGACGAGCTCGATCCGGTCGCGCACCGCCTGAAGGTTCTCGAACTGCTCCGAGGTCGCCCGCCGGACGACCCCGAAGACCTCGTACCCGCGCTCCAGCAGGAGCTCGGCGAGCAGGGAGCCGTCCTGGCCTGCGATCCCCGTGACGAGCGCGCGGCGGGCGTCCACGGACACCCATGATACGAGGGGGTAATGTCCGCGGATGGACGGCGAGTGGCCCGGCAGTGAATGGCCTGGCGAGCTTCGGCGCAACCCACCCCGTTCTTCGCCGACCTTCCTGCTTCGTGCGCCGCTCTCCGCCTGGCTGCAGGACGAGGCCCGCCGCGCCGCCGCGCGGTACGGCAGCTACCGCGTCCTCGACGTCGGCTGCGGGGTCAAGCCCTACTACCCCTTCTTCAGCGACGGCGCGAGCGAATACGTCGGGGTCGACGTGGTCGAGAACCCGGCCGCGGACCTACACGGGTCGGTCGAGGCACTCCCCGTCCCGGACGCGAGCTTCGACGTCGTACTCTGCACGCAGGTGCTCGAGCACACGACCGACCCCCAGCAGGCGGTCCGCGAGCTGCGCCGCGTCCTCGCCCCCGGCGGCCGCGTGCTCGCCTCGACCCACGGCGTCGAGGTCTACCACCCCTCGCCGGAGGACAACTGGCGCTGGACCCATACCGGGCTCCAGCGCCTGTTCACCACCGGCGCGGACTGGAGCTCCGTCACCGTGACCCCCGTCGGCGGCACGACCGCCTGCCTCGGGAAGCTGACCGCGACCTATGTCGACCTGCTCGCGCGCCGGCTGAACGTCGGCTTCCTGGGCGGTCTCGGCGTCCGCATGATCAACCGGCTCGCCCCCGCGATCGACCGCCACGTCACCCTCCTGCGGGAGCCGCGCCCGGGGACGCTCTTCGTCAACTACCACGTGGTCGCGGAATCGTGAGCCAGAGCCTCGCCGAGCAGCTGATGCACGAGCAACCGAGCCTGCACGGGGAGGCGCAGCTCTGGGGACTGGCCTGGGCGGCGCTCGCCTACATCGAGCGCACCGTCCAGCCCGGGATGGCGACGCTCGAGACCGGCGCCGGCGCGAGCACGATCCTCTTCGCGGCCCGCGGCACCGACCACGAGGCGGTCACGCCGTCCGCCGACGAGGCCGAGCGGATCGCGCGCGAGTGCGAGCGCCGCGGGATCTCGACCGAGCGCGTCCGCTTCCGGATCGGCTCGTCGGCCGACATCCTGCGCGACTGGGAGCCGCGGCCGCTCGACTTCGTCCTCGTCGACGGCGCGCACGCCTTCCCCTATCCCACGCTCGACTGGTGGTACCTGGCGCCGCACCTGAAGATCGGCGGGCTGATGCTGCTCGACGACGCCTACATGCCGCCGGTCTCGGCCGTCGTCGACCACCTCCGCGACTCGAAGGCGTGGCGCCTCGAGGAGCCGGCGAGCTTCCGAACCGCGGTCGCGCGCAAGCTGGCTGAGGAGGTGCCCGACGGCCGGTGGAGGGGCGAGCGCGTCGGCGGAACGATGAACTTCCGCTACCTGCCGCCGGGGCAGCGCGCGGTCGCGTCCGCCCGGCAGCGCTTCTTCAGCACGCGCCTCGGCCTGAAGACGGTCGAGCTCGTCCGCCCGTTGATCGGCCGTTCCGGCCCGAAGGGGGGCTAACCTAACCGCTCGATGGCCGAACGCGCGCCCGACCTCGCCTGGACGGAGCAGGCGCTCGCCGACCTGACGAAGGAGTTCGGAGACGTCTACGGCGGCCGCACCGTGCTCGTCACCGGTGCAGACGGGTTCATGGGCTCGCACCTGACCGACGCGCTCGTCGCCCTCGGCGCCGACGTCCACGCGTTCGTGCGCGCGACCTCGAGCGGCGCCCTGAACAACATCTGGCACCTGCGCGACCGGCTGCGCGTCCACTTCGCCGACCTGACGGACAAGACCTCGGTCGACTACCTCGTCAAGGAGCTGGCCCAGGCCTCGGACCGCCCGTACGTCTTCCACCTCGGCGCCCAGGCGCACGTCGGCGAGTCGTGGCACCGGCCATACGAGACGGTGACGGCGAACACGCTCGGCACGCTCAACCTGCTCCAGTCGATCGTCGACAACGGGCTCGAGGTCGAGAAGTTCGACACCGCCGGCACCTCGGAGGAGTACGGGAACGTGCGCGAGTCCGTCGCCCACCACCACGACTTCGACGACGCCGGCAGCCTGATCCTGCACGAGCGCTCCCCGATCAACCCGAAGTCGGTCTACGCGACGTCGAAGGTCGCCGCGGACTTCTTGACGATGAATTACCACGACGCCTTCGGCGTGCCCGGGATCGTCACGCGGATGTTCAACAACTACGGGCCGCGTCAGAACCCGCGCTACGTCACCGGTACGATCATCACGCAGGCGCTCGAGCGCGACGAGGTCGAGCTCGGCCAGCTCGAGCCGCTCCGTGACTTCTGCTTCTGCACCGACGGCGTCCGCGGCCACCTGACCGTCGCCGCGCAGGGAATCCCCGGCGACGTCTACGTGTACGGCCAGGGCGAGAACATCTCGATGGCGGACTGGTCGGCGCTGATCCTCCGCCTTGGCGAGGAGCACGGCTTCTGGCCGCCCGGGCGGCGGGTGGTCTCCACGGCGGCGCGCTACCGTCCCGGCGCGAGCGAGGTGATGGCCCTGCGCGTCGGGCACGAGAAGCTGACCCGCGAGACCGGCTGGGAGCCGAAGGTGAGCTGGGGGGAAGGCGTCCTGCGCACGATCCGCTGGTACGCCGAGAACCGGGACCGCTGGATCGGCCGCGTCGACTGGCTGACGCGAACGCCCGCCAAGGCATGAGAACCCTCGTCACGGGCGGCGGCGGGTTCCTCGGCTCGCACCTCGTCGAGCGTCTGGAGGAGCGCGGCGACGACGTCTTCGTCGCTCGCCGGGCGGATTACGACCTCACGCACGAGACGGACGCAGCTCGCCTGTTCGAGCAGGCGCAGCCGGAGCTCGTGTTCCATCTCGCAGCCGAGGTCGGCGGGATCGGCGCCAACCGCGCGAACCCCGGGCGCTACTGGTACGCGAACCTGCAGATGGGCGTGAACATGCTCGAGCAGGCACGCCTGCACGGCGTTCAGAAGCTCGTCATCGCCGGGACCGTCTGCGGCTACCCCAAGTTTGCTCCGGTGCCGTTCCGCGAAGACGACTTCTGGAACGGGTATCCAGAGGAGACGAACGCGCCCTACGGGATCGCGAAGAAGTCGCTCCTGATCGGCGCGCAGGGCTACCGCGAGCAGTACGGCCTGAACGCGATCTTCCTCCTGCCGACGAACCTGTACGGGCCGCGCGACAACTTCGACCTCGAGACCTCGCACGTGATCCCGGCGCTGATCCGGAAGATGATCGAGTCGCCCGACGAGATCACGCTCTGGGGCGACGGCTCGCCGAGCCGCGAGTACCTGTACGTCGAGGACTGCGCCGAAGCGTTCCTGCTTGCAGCCGAGGGGTACGACGCCGCCGACCCGGTCAACATCGGCACCGGGGTCGAGACGACCATCCGCGAGACGGCCGAGCTGGTCGCGGAGCTGACCGGCTTCACCGGCGAGATCCAGTGGGACACCTCGATGCCGAACGGACAGCCCCGCCGCAGCCTCGATGCCTCGCGCGCGAAGGAGCTGTTCGGGTTCGAGGCCCGCACGCCGCTGCGCGACGGGCTCGAGCGGACGATCGCCTGGTATCGCGCGCAGGCCCCGATGCATGCGGCTCGCTGACCGCGCGCGGCCGCTCCGGTCGCGCGCTCGTTCGGTGACGCCCCCGGCCTGGCTCGGGCCGTTCGGTCGCGAGCCCTGGATCGTCCTCGGCCCGCTGATCCTCGCCCAGTGGCTGGCGCTGCTCGTGTTCATGCTCACGGTCCGCCACAACTCCTGGCTCTACTACCAGGGCGGCGACCAGACCTTCTACTGGACGACGGGCTGGATGTTCTCGCACTGGCGGCTGCCGACCGCCGAGGTCGGCTGGGGCTGGTCGTACGTGCTCACCCCGCTTGCGGGCGCCGCCGGGAACATCGTTCTCTCGGGCCTGCCGGGGATCATCCTCCTGGACACGATCGTGCTGCTCCCGGTCGCGCTGCTCGCGATGTACGGGATCGGCGCCCGGATCGGCGGCCGCGTCTTCGGGTACTGGACGGCGGCGCTCTGGATCGCGCTGCCCTACGTCGCGATCCCCCTCTTCGTCCAGCGCTACCACGGCAAGTACATCGAGCAGACGCTGCCGCAGACGTTCGGGCTGACGCCGCTCGCTGACTTCCCGTCGATGGTGCTCCTGATCGTCGCCGCCTACCTCGTCGTGCGTGCGCTCGACACCCGCGACTGGCACGAGGCGGTGCTCGCCGGGTTGCTCGTCGGGTTCGCGTTCTCGGTCAAGCCGTCGAACGTGATCTTCTTCCCCGCCCCCGCCGTCGCATTCCTGATCGCCCTTCGCTTCCGGCAGCTCCTCTACTTCGGCGCCGCGCTGCTTCCGGGCGTCCTGCTCGTCGTGCTCTGGAAGCAGCGAGGGCTCGGGACGCAGCCGCTGTTCGCGGCCGGGGGCGACGGAACGCTCGCGGCACTCGGCATCCCGCTCCCGTCGGGCACGCTCGCCGGCGGGATCGGGCGCTACGTGAACATCAACTGGGACCACCTGCGCGAGAACCGCGACTCCCTGCGCGAGTTCTTCTGGGCGATCAGGCCGCTGCAGTGGGTCGCGCTCGCCGGCGTGCTCGCGCTCCTCCGGCGCTCGTGGGCGAAGGGGGCGCTGATCGCCGTGTGGTTCTACGCGTTCCTCGTCGTCAAGGGCTCCTCCGAGCACGCGCGGGTCGAGGACGCGACCTTTTTCCGCCTGCTGATGCCGAGCTTCCCGGCGTTCGTGCTGCTGATCGCCGCCGTCCCGCTTCTCGTCCCGAAGCTCGGGAACGCGTTGGCGACCCGCTACCCGCCCGGCAAGTCGAGCTCGCGCCGCCTCACCCGGCCGATCGTGGTCGCCGCGATCGTGCTCGTCGCCTTGCCGACGGTCGTCCTGGCCGCTACCCGCGTGCAGACCGGCCCGACGGCGGTGAGGAACGACGCGCAACACACGCTCGTCCCGGTCAGCGACTCCCTGCACCTCACCGGCACGAAGGGGAAGAGCGGAGTGAGCCTCTCCTGGCAAGCGCCCTACCACGGCCCGGTCGGCGTCTTCTACGTCGTCCTCCGCTCCCCGCACGAGTTCCCCGACCCGACGAACCCCGAAGAACGGAAGGTGGACGACGGGGTCGTGTGCCGGGAGCAGCGCAGCGGCGCCGCCAGAGACTGTCACCTCTACATGCGGCGGATCAAGGCGACGAAGGGCCTCAGCTTCGTCGACCACCCGCCGCGCGGGCGCTGGGCGTACAGGATCGGGCTCGCCGCCAACTGGCTGGACGATCCGACCCGCGGCGACGTGCTGCTCGTCAGCGAGCCCGTGAAAGTGGAGGTCGGCTAGATTGGCCGCCGTGCTCGACCAGATCCAGCAGCGCCTGCTCGACTCGATGCGGGCGGACGGGATCGCGCTCGTCTCCTTCCACGAGCTCTTCGGCGACCAGCGGATGTGGGAGGAGCTGCGGCGCGACATCGCCGAGTTCACGGCCCACACCGAGGCGAACCTCGCCGACCTGCGGGCGAAGCAGAAGAAGAAGTCGTACCTGATCAGGCGGTTCCTGAAGAGCGGGCGGCCGTTCGGGCTCGACGATCCCTGGCTTCGGCTTGGGCTCTCGAGCCGGATCCTCGACGTCGTCAACGCCTACCGCGGCGAGCGCACGCTGCTGATCGACGTCGACAACTGGTACACGATCCCCGACCCGGAGGCGGAGGACCGGATCGCGTCCCAGCGCTGGCACCGCGACCCGTGGGACAACCACATCGTCAAGGTCTTCACCTACTTCTCGGACGTCGACCAGGACACCGGGCCGTTCGAGTACCTGCGCGGGACACCGGCCGGCGGACGCAACTCGCACCTGTGGCCGTGGGAGGGCGACGAGGTCTACGACAAGCACGGTCTCTACCCGCCCCAGGACGAGTTCGAGCAGAAGGCCCCGGCCGAGGACATCCTCACCGCCACGGGCCCGGCCGGGACGATGCTCTTCGCCGACACGAGCGGCTTCCACCGCGGCGGCTGGACGCGCGCGAAGCCCCGGATCCTCTCCTACTGCTCCTACGTCTCGACGAAGTTCAGGCTGGAGCCGCGCTTCGAGGTCGACTGGTCGTCAGGGAACGGCCTCTCGCCCGAGGCCGAGTTCGCCGTCTCCTGGTCGCGCTAGCCGGGGTCGCGCGTCGACCGGTCGGGCAGGCGCGTGCGGCGGCCCCTACGTCGCCGCACGACCGGCTCGGGACCGAGCCCGCATGGCCGCCGGCACCCGGACGACGAAGAACCGCCGGACAGGCTTGAAGACGACGCGCAGGCGGCGCTCGCTCCTCCTCGAGAACTTCTGGAGGCGTCGGCGCGCCCGGCGGCGCCACCACCGTCGCGCGGGTCCCTCCTCGAGCAACGCGACGAAGGCGGGAGCCGAGAGATGCAGGGAGCGACCGGTGGCCTGGCCGACCCGGCCGGGCAGCCGCACTTCGGTCGGCGACTCGAGCAGCCGGAACATCTCCTCAGTGAACACGGTGGCAGGCGCAACGTCGCGTCCGTGCGGGCGAACGAACGCACTCACGAAGCGCTCGCTCGTCGGGTCGCGGTCGTAGGGCGGCCTCCGCACCAGCTCGGCGAGCATGAGCACGTGCTCATCGAGGCTGCTCGACCTTCGGAGGAGGCCGCCGACGAAGCTCGTGAGATAGCCGTAGTGGACGTAGCCATGCTGCCCCTTTACCAGCTCCGGCAGCTCGACGGTGCAGACGGGCTTTCCGAAGATCGCAGCGTCGATCATCGCGCTGGTGTTCAGGGCGACCGCGACGCTCGAGTGGTATAGCTCGTCG
>JBKPSO010000232.1:0-6550 GCA_046735055.1 Actinomycetota bacterium | reverse complement strand
TCGGGCCGCACCTCCGCGAGCCCCCCGCCGTAGTGCCCGACCGGAGTGCGAACGGCGGAGAGGATCACCGCCCTGGACATGCGAGGCACGCTAGCGGACGAAGTCCACGCGGACGGGCGACTCGAAGGCGCCGATCGCCTCACCGCGCCGGAGCAGCTCGCGGACGGCCGCGCGGCCCTCCTCGCCGTAGTCCTGCGTCAGCTCGTTCACGTACATGCCGACGAAGCGGTCGCCGAGCGAGAAGTCGAGTCCGCGCCCGAACTGCAACGCGTAGCGCATCGCCTCCTCGCGGTTGGCCAGCCCTGCCGCGATCGACTCGGCGAGCACCTCTGACAGCTCGTGCAGCCGTTCCTCGCCCAGGTCGCGGCGGGCGACGTTCGCCCCCAGCGGCAACGGCAGCCCGGTCTCGAGCAGCCACCACTCGCCGAGGTCGACGACCTTCTGAAGACCTTCGTCTGCGTACGTCAGCTGACCCTCGTGGATCAGCAGGCCCGCCTCGGCCTCGCCGTCACGCACCGCCTCGAGGATCTCGTCGAAGGGCAGCACGCGGTACCGGAACTCGCCGAGGTAGAGCCGCAGGACGAGGAAAGCGGTCGTCATCTTCCCTGGCATCGCGATCTCGACGGAGCGCAGCTCCCCTTTCGTCATACCGCGGCGCGCGACGACCAACGGACCGTAGCCGAAGCCCATGCTGGCGCCGTGGGGCAGCAACACGTAGCGGTCCTGGACGAACGGGTACGCATGGAGCGAGATCGCCGTCACCTCGAGCCGCCCCTCGAGCGCCCACTCGTTCAGCGTCTGGATGTCGCGCAGAACGTGCTCGAACTCGAAGCCGCGGGTGTCGATGCCCTTCTCGGCGAGCGCCCAGAACATGAAGGCGTCGTCTGGGTCGGGACTGTGGCCGAGGCGGATCAGCATTGAAGCGGCGGAGGCTAGCCGCTTCGGCTCAGCGCCGCCCGAAGAACCAGCGCTCCAGCGGACCCAGGATCTCGCTGCGCCGGAACGGGGCATGGCGCACGGTCGAGCCGTCGCGCTCGGAAACGCTGACGTCGTCCTCGAGCGTGTCGTTCGCGGCGTCGAGCGCGTCCTGGAGCTCGTACCCCTCGAAGAGGTAGTCGCCGGCACGCGGCTCGTCGCTCGGGCGATGCTGGGGATTGACGGCGCGGCCGACCGCCCAGACGCCGCCCTCCTTGCGCTCGATCCAGATCACGATCCGCTCGAGCGAGCCACCGTCGTCGACACCGTCGATGACCCGCTCCGCGAACCGTCCGGCCTGCTTCTTTCCGGGCAACGAGCCAAGGATACAATCGCCTCCGTGGGGGCGATCAGCCGGTTCTTCCGCGGGATCTTCTCGTTCCTCGGCGCACGCTCGTCGGAGGGGGACCGCATTGCCGCGTACGTGATCCGCGAGCACGACCGCGGTCGCACGGTCGCGGACATCCTCGACGATCCATACGTGCGCAACCGCTGCTCCCCGGCGGAGCTCGAGCGGCTCCTCGACCGCCCGGACCTGATCGAGGCAATCGGGGACGACATGGCCGAGGCCCGCGAAGCTGTCTCAGGGATAGGCTGAAAGCCAGTCCCTCGGCTATCTCTCCGCCAGCTCGACCGCGCGCGCCGCGACGGCGAGATCCCAGGCGGCGAGCCCGTTCGACTTGAAGACTACGATGTCGTCGGCGGCCTGACGGCCGGAGAGCCCGCCCGCGACCACTTCCTGCAGCTCGTGCACCTCGAGCCAGTCGAGCACGCCCTGCTCGACGGGCTCGATCAGGTCGCCCGACTCGAGCTTGGCGTCGGCGAGCGAGTCGCAGCATACGAAGGCGGCCCGCTCGAGCACCGCGTTGTCGAGCTCCCGCGCCTGCGGCCGGTTGGCGCCGGCGGCGCAGACGAGGGCGCCGGGCCGCAGCCACTCGCCGCGCAGCACCGGATCGCGCGAGGTCGTGATCGTGACGACGATGTCGGCGGCGGCGGGATCGCGATGGCTCTCGCCCGGCTCGGCTCCCACCTCCCGGCAGAACTCCGCCAGCCGCTGCTCGTTCCGGCAGAAGGCGACCACCTCCTCGATCCGCGGCACCGCCTGGCGGATGCACGCGACCTGGGTGCGCGCCTGCAGCCCGCAGCCGATCACGCCGAGCGTGCGCGCGTCCGGCAGCGCGAGATACTTCGCCGCCACGGCCGACGCCGCACCGGTGCGCAACTGCCCGAGCCGGTCGGCCTCGATCACCGCCCTCGTCTCGCTCCCGTCGAAGAGGACGACGACGAAGGACGCGCCCTCCTCCCGCGCCGCGTACGTCTTGACGCACGAGAGCCCGCGGCCGCGATCGACCGCCGACATGACCGCGAGCGCGCCGCCGTCGAGCCGGACGCGGTAGCGCGGCACGTTCTCGATCTCGCCCGCCGCGAGCCGCCGGAACGAGTCCTCGACCGCCTCGGTCGCGTCGGCGGGGGAGAGCAGCCGATCGACGTCGGCTTCTGAAAGGTTGATCGCCAGGCCGAAGAGTCTAGGAGGAGTTCTTCGGGATGATGCTGATCTTGCCGCTCGTCTCCAGCACGGCCCACTCGATCTGCTCGAGCGAGGCGATCTGCTGGCCGCGTGCCTGGACGAGCACCTCCTCGAGCGTCAGCCGCTCTCGCTTCATGTTCCTCTCGATCGGCTTGCCGTCCTGGACGACGATGATCGGCTCGCCGTCGAGTGCCGGCCGCAACCTCGGGAACCGGTAGCTGACCAACGAGACCAGCACCTGCAGCATTGCGAACGTCCCGACGACGATCATTGCCCCGGTCACGGAGTAGTCGTCCTGCGTCAATCCCTGCTGGATGGCGTCGCCGATGACGATCAGCAGGATCAGGTCGAACGGCTCGAGCGAGGAGAGCTCACGCCGACCGATGATCCGCGTCAGCAGGTAGACGAAGCAAAAGAGGAAGGCGGCGCGGATCGCGAGGTCCATGGGCTACGGGAAGATCGTCACCTGGCGATGGATGGTGGCCAGGAGCTGCTTGCCGTCGTAGAGCCTGACGGCCTGACTCCGCCGCCCGACGTTCGTCGGGTTGACCTGAAACTGCATGTAGAGCACGTGCTTCTCGCCGGCGGGGATGTGCCCCAGCTCGAGCACGAGCTTTCCGTTGTGTGACCCCTCGCTCACGGGCGACGGCTCGATCGTGTTGATCGTCATCCCCTCCATCCACCCACGATCGAGTTCGAGGGTCGCGTTCTTCACCTCCTGCTTTGCGGTGACCGTGAACCGCGCCTCGAAGATCAGTCCCCCGCGGAGATGCGACGTCGTGTAGAGCTCGAGCTCGGCCGGCGCCGCTACCGCCGTCTCGATGTGCGGCCGCTGACCGAACACGTTCAGAAGCGCAAGCAGCGGCACGATGCTGACGACGGCGAGCAGGCAGCGCCGGATCCATACCTGGTGGCGCCTTCCCACGAGGTCCCGATGGCGCCTCAGGACCAGCCCATCGGGAATCTGCGGAGACATGCCAGTAGTGCAACGGCGAACGAATATCTAGAGTTACGCGGCTTGCGGCTGGGCCGCGAGGCGCGTCGCCGTGAGGCGCCGGCCGCGTTGCGATCGACCGGCTGTGACGCGCCCGCGGCCGGCGCCAGGACCCCTAGGAGGCGAGCACTGGCCGCGAACGCGACCAGGCCCCCGTGCTCACCTCCTCCTCGCTGGGGGAGTTACCGACCGCGCAAACGCGAAAGCCGGCCGGTCCTCGAGACAATGCGCCCGGCAAGATTCGAACTTGCGGCCTCTGCGTCCGCAGGGCAGAAAGCCGGTAACGACACGCGACCGACAAGCGAGCACGAACGCGCTCAACCATGCGGGTTTCCGGGCTTACCGGCCGAGCAAGGCCGCACGGCTACTCAAGCCGGTTTTCAGACGTTTGGGCCACTAGTGGCCACGGGCCTGTCGCCGTTCCCGGCAACAGCAGCAGGGCGCAACCACAACTGCACCGTCGACCGGAACTTCCTGTCGCCGCATACCTCGAGCGCGATCTGCGACTGACTCAACCCCTCGGCCTGAAGCCGCCGTGCCTCCACCTTGTCGGCATCGGTCCACTCCCGCCACCTTCAGCTTTGCTCGCTGCGTACAGACACCGAGGAGAGCTTGACGGTGCGGCTCGTTATGCGGAGAGTGGGCAGCCGTGGACGTACCCGTTCAGTACTTCCAATCGGTCATTGCGATCGAGTTGGCCGTCAGCGGCGCCCTCTTGTGGCAGATCCGCTTCTTCGAGTCGAGCGCACCTCGGCGCGAGGGCGAGCCTCTTCCGGACGCGCGGCTTCGGGTTGGTCTTGCTCTCGTCCTGGGGGCGACGGTGTTCGGGTCGTTGTGGGCGATGGCCGACGAGGGGCCAAAGTGGGCGGCGGTGGCCGTCACGATCGGGCTCGCGGTGTCGCTCGTGCCGATCCTTCTCCGGGTGCTACCGCCGCTGGCGAAGGACGCGGCGACCAACGAGCGCGATCCCCACTACGCGGTCACCGTTGTCGGGTTGCTCCTTTATGTCGTCGTTGTCGCCGGTGTTCTCGTGTTGCTCGACATCGAGTAGCGGCATTGATGTGCCTCAACCCACGACGCAACGGCAGGCGTCGGGTCATTGCAGAGACGTCGTCCAGTCGTGGCCGTGACGGTATCCGGCGGAGCCCCTCCGCTCGCCTTTCGCGCCCTCGGCGTCGCGGTGGCTGCCGACCCGCCGGCGCGGCTCGACGCGTTCCTCAGGTAACGGTGCTCGGCCTGATATCGCTCCGGTGTATTTCCATCCCCTTGCGCCGGGCTCGTTGCCGAAGCACTCGGAACTTGTGGCCATGCTCGAGGCCTTCGGCGACGTGCGGCTCTCCGATCTTCGAACCGGCGAGATCGCCGCCTGGGAGGCGACGCTCCCGCCTCGCTTCCGCCACGACGTTGTCAGAGCGCTGCGGATGGTGCTCGACGCGGCCGTCGCCTGGGAGTACCTGCCGAAGAACCCGGCGAAAGCGACCGGGAAGAACCCCTCGCCGGCTGTCGTCGAGAGCGTCGTGCTCGAGCCCGCGGAGGTCGAGAGGCGCCCGCCGTACAACGCCGCTGTCCTCGTCGGAGCGTGGTGCTACCTGCGGCCTGGCGAGTTGCTCGGCCTCGAACGCGGGGACGTCGGCGACGGCGAGCTGAACGTGCGCGGCACGAAGACAGCCCGCTCCCGCCGCACCGTCCCCCTGCCCCTCAGAGTCGCCCAGGCGCTCTCGGAGCTCCCACCGCGGCTCAGCACCCGGCTCCTCTTCCCCAGCCCGCAGGGCGTCGCCTACGGTGTCGGTAACCGGCGACGGCGCGAGTTCGACTGGGCCCGCGAGGCGGCAGGATTGCCGGGCGACGTCACCCCGTACACGCTCCGTCACTCGGGGATCTCCTGGGCGCTGCACGCTGGCATCCCGGCGAGCGACGTCGCCCGGTTCGGGGGGACGTTGGTGACGATGCTGGAGACCCGCTACCACCACTTGCTCTCACCAGTGTGGAGGCTGCACGGGCGCGGCTCGACGCGTCCGCGGCCAGCGCACACAGCCAGCGGGAGGCGACACGACGATGAGACCGATGAAGCTTGCGCACGCCGAACGGTTCCGCAAGGTGAGCACCCGCTACCCACGTCGAGTCGCTGAGGCGTTCGGAGGCAACCTGTGCCGAGCGATGGCCGCGAGCGACGAGGAGGTCGCGGCCATGGTCGTCGCCTGGGAAGAGGCTCACGGTCTTGTCCCGCGAGATTGGGCGAGGATCGGTGCATCCGAAGGCGACGACATTCGAGGTTTGGGCCACTACTAGTGGCCACGGCCCGACTGAGCCGACAAACCCTGAAACAACGAAACCCCGTCTCAGCGGGGGTTTCTCGTCATGCGCCCGGCAAGATTCGAACTTGCGGCCTCTGCCTCCGCAGGGCAGCGCTCTATCCCCTGAGCTACGGGCGCCTGGGAACGGTCAGTGTAGCCGTGCCGTGGCGCCGCCGACCGTGAGCCCGGCGTCGTCCGGCACTTGCGTCCGTACGTAGCCCAGCGCGAGGCCCGCCACCGCGCTCGTCACCCGCCCGACCGTCTTGCCCTCCCAGGCGATCTCGTCGCCCGGCCGGGCGTCGTCGACCTCCAGCACGCGCAGTCGGCGGTTCACGTGACCGCGATGGCGAAGGCGCGCGATCGGCTCCTGCCCGGGGTAGCAGCCCTTCGTGAACGAGATGTGCGTCTCGTCGAGCGCGGCCTCGGCGGGGAGGATCGACTCGTCGAGCTCCTTGCCCCAGGCGGGGAGGCCCGCCTCGATCCTGACGCGCTCGAGCTCCTCCGCGTCGAGCGTCGAGTCGAGGTCGGCGTCGAGCACCTCGACGCTCCCCGGCAGCTCGCCCGGGATCCCGTCCGCCTCGCCGAAGACGAGGACGGAGGTGTGCGCCTCGAGCTCGATCTCGCACTGCGCGGCAAAGCGGGAGCGCAGGAGCTGCGCCCGCACGACCTCGCCGAGCTCGGGCTCGGTGAGCAGGAGGAAGTCCTCGGGCCCGCGCCGCCACACGCGCAGCGGCGCGATCAGGCGGCTCTTCGGCGTCA
>JBKPSO010000231.1:0-16630 GCA_046735055.1 Actinomycetota bacterium | reverse complement strand
CCGATCCCGCTCTCCGCGCTGCACGGCCACGGCACCGGCGACCTGCTCGACGCGATCGTCGCGCGCCTGCCGGGCTCCGGCCCCGCGCAGGTGGGAGAGGACGCGATCCGTGTCGCGATCCTCGGCCGGCCGAACGTCGGCAAGTCGAGCCTGCTGAACGCGATCCTCGGCGAGGAACGCGTGATCGTCTCCGAGGTCCCGGGAACGACCCGCGACGCGATCGACACCGTCTTCGAGCGCGGCGAGACGACGTTCGTCCTCGTCGACACCGCGGGGCTGCGGCGCAAGCGGCGGCAGCGGCAGGGAATCGAGTACTACTCGGAGCTGCGCGCGCTCGACGCCGCCGAGCGGGCCGACGTCGCGCTCGTGCTCGTCGACGCGAGCGAGGGACTCGTCGACCAGGACCTCGCCGTCGCCGACGTCGCGCGGAAGGCGAACTGCGCGACCCTCGTCGTGCTCGCGAAGTGGGACATCGGGCAGGTGAAGGTGGAGGACGTCCGGCCGCGGCTCGAGCACCGGCTGCGCCAGCGGCCGGGGATCGTGACCGTCTCGGCGAAGACCGGCCGCAGCGTCGCGCGCCTCCTCGACCGCGTCGAGCAGCTCTTCGCCCGGAACACCGCGCGGATCTCGACACCCGAGCTCAACCGCTTCCTGGCGGAGCTGCGCGCGGCCCGGCAGCCCCCGTCGCGGAACGGGCGCCGCCTCAACCTGCTCTACGGGACGCAGACCCGGACGCGCCCGCCGCGCTTCCGCTTCTTCGTCAACGACCCGAGCCTCGTCACCCGCGACTACGGCTACTGGGTCGAGAACCAGCTGCGCGAACGGTTCGAGCTCGAAGGCGTTCCGGTCTCGATCGACTTCGTCCGCCGGTCCTAGGCCGCTTTAGACTCGCCCGGGGTGCGGTCGACTTTTCCACAACCAGTGCCTGGCACCGGAGGCGTGACGAATGCGTAACGATTCGTCCACAGGGAGCCGGTCGAAGAAGGCCGCCGTCGTCGGCGGCGGCTCGTGGGGGACGGCGTTCTCGCGCCTCCTCGCCGACCGCGGGCACGAGGTCACGCTCGTCTGCCGTGACCCCGACCAGGCCGCGGCGATGGCCGAGTCGGGCCGGAACCCGCGGTACCTGACGACCGTCGACCTGCGCGACGTCACCGCAGCCTACGAGACCCCGGCCGGCGTCGACCTCTACGTCCTCGCCGTGCCGAGCCGCGCCTTCGCCGAGGTCGTCGCCGGGCTGCCGCCGGGCGGCGCGGCGCTCTCGCTGACGAAGGGCCTCGATCCCGCGACCGGCGAGCGGCTGTCGACCCTCGTCCGCGACCGCCCGGTGGCCGTGCTCTCCGGCCCGAACATGGCCGAGGAGATCGCCGAGGGCCTGCCGAGCGCGGCCGTGATCGCGAGCGAGGACGAGGAGCTCGCTGTCGAGCTGCAGCACGCGATCAACTCGATGGTCTTCCGTGTCTACGTCAATCCGGACCTCGTCGGCGTCGAGTTCTGTGCGGCGGCTAAGAACGTGATCGCGCTCGCCGCCGGCGGCGTCGACGGCCTCCGCCTCGGCGACAACGGCAAGGCGGCGCTGATCACGCGTGGCCTCGCGGAGATGGCCCGCCTCGGCGAAGCGTACGGCGCCCGGCCCGAGACGTTCGCCGGCCTCGCCGGGATGGGCGACCTGATCGTCAGCTGCTACAGCCCATACGGCCGCAACCGCCACGCCGGCGAGCTGATCGCGCAGGGCGCCACCGCGGAGGAGGCGGCCGCGCAAATCGGCCAGGTGGTCGAGGGCCTGACGACCGCGCCGGTGCTCCGCGACCTCTCGCGCCGCCTCCGGATCGAGCTGCCGATCACCGAGGGCGTGTGCCGGATCCTCGAGGGCGACAGCCTCGGCGACCTCGTCGCCTCGCTCATGGGCAGGCGTCCGAGAGGCGAGTAGGATCAGTGTGGTGCGTCGTCTCGCCCCGGCCGTCCTCGCTCTGCTCGTCCTCCCGCTCGCCGCGTGCGGCGGCGGCAGCTCAGTGGGCACGGGCGGGGAGGGCGGCGCGCCGATCGTCCCGAAGTCTGCGCCGTTCCTCGTCCGCCTCGACACGACCTTCAACTCGCCCCAGTGGGCGGCGCTGGACGTGCTCCTGGCGAAGTTCCCCGACGGCGACCAGGTGCTGACCGGCATCGCCGGGCCGGGCGTGGACTTCGAGCAGGACGTGAAGCCGGCGCTGGGGCCCGAGACCGATATGTTCACGCTCAGCGGCGAGGACCTCGCGAAGAAGGTGTTCCTGGCCGCCACGCAGCCGCGCGACCAGGCGAAGTTCGAGGACCTGCTCGCCAAGGGTCAGGGCAACCCGGTCAGCGAGGAGATCGACGGCTGGCAGGTGGTCAGCGAGAAACGCGAGACGATCGACCGCTACAAGGAGGCGAGGCGGGGCGGCGCGATCGCCGACAGCGAGAGCTACAAGGCTGCCGTCAAGTCGCTCCCGCCCGCGGCGCTCGCGACGATCTACGTCGACGGCCCGACGTTGAGCAGGGAGATCGCGACGCGGGCGAACACTGGCACGGGCTCCGGCCCCGTCCCGGGACTCGGGCGCATCGGCTGGCTCGCGGGCGCCGTGAGCGCCGAGCAGAAGGGATTCGCCCTCGACCTCCGCCTCCAGGGCGACGAGATCGAGGTGACCCCGTTCACGGCGGGGCTGCCGGCGGTGGTCCCCGCCGACGTTTCGCTGTTCGTCGACCTGAAGGGCCTGGACGCGGTGCTCGAGGAGGCAAAGCGCTCGCCGGCGGTCCAGAAGCAGTTAGGGCCCGCGGAGAAGGCGCTCGGCGGCCTGATCGACGAGGTGATCGCGCTCTTCAAGGGCGAGTCAGCGATCACCGTGCGTGACGGTGCCGCCGGCACCGAGTACACGCTCGTAGTCGTGGTCGAGGACGAGTCCGCCGCGTCCGCCACGCTCGACAAGCTCGCGACCCTCGTCGGCGCGTACGCCCAGAAAGCCCCCGAGGACGTACGGGTTGCCGGCGTCTCCGCGAAGAAGCTCACGCTTGGCGAGGTCCCGATCTACTACGCGGTCTTCGACGGCAAGCTCGTCGTCACGAACGCGGAAGGCGGGATCACCGGCCTGAAGCAGGGCCCACGGCTCGCCGATTCTGGCGCCTGGCAGGACGCCGCGGAGACCGCAGGGCTCCCGGACCAGACGGCCGGGATCGTCTACGCCGACGTCCCCAAGCTCCTGCCGGTGATCGATCGCCTCTCGAAGAGCAGCAAGAACGGCAAGCCGCTGTCGCCCGAGGCCAGGCGGAACCTCGAGGCTTTCTCGACGGCGCTCTTCTACGGCTCGCTCGACGGGGACGTACTCACGGTCAAGGGATTCGCCTCCGTCCGGTAGCCTTCGCGGCCGTGTCCGACCGGTCGTTCCTGTTCACGTCGGAGTCCGTGACCGAGGGCCATCCCGACAAGATGGCCGACCAGATCTCCGACACGATCCTCGACGCCGTCCTCGCAGAGGATCCCGAGGGCCGTGTCGCCTGCGAGACGCTGATCACGACGGGCCTCGTCGTCGTCGCCGGCGAGATCACGACCGAGATCTACGTCGACATCCCGCGGCTCGTCCGCACCAAGATCCGGGAGATCGGCTACGACCGCGCCAAGTACGGCTTCGACGCCGAGACCTGCGGGGTGATGGCCGCGATCGACGAGCAGTCGCCTGACATCGCACAGGGCATCGACTCCTCGTACGAGGTCCAGCACGACCCGGGGGACGACGACCCACTCGACCGCGTCGGCGCGGGCGACCAGGGAATGATGTTCGGGTACGCAACCGACGAGACGGACGAGCTGATGCCCCTGCCGATCACGCTCGCCCACCTGATCTGCAAGCGGCTCGCCGAGGTGCGCAAGGCCGACGTGCTCCCGTATCTGCGGCCGGACGGCAAGTCGCAGGTGACGATCCGGTACGAGAGCGACGAGCACGGTCACCTGCGACCGATCGAGATCGTTCGCGTGCTGATCTCGACGCAGCACCGCGACGGGCTCGACTGCGACACGCTGGTCAAGCCCGATCTCGCCGAGCACGTCCTGCGGCCGATCCTGCCCGGCCATCTCTACGACGAGAAGCGCCTCCTCGGGGACAAGGACTTCTTCTACTGCAACCCGACCGGGAAGTTCGTTCTCGGCGGGCCGATGGGGGACACGGGGCTCACCGGGCGCAAGATCATCGTCGACACCTACGGCGGGATGTCACGGCACGGCGGCGGCGCGTTCTCGGGCAAGGACCCGACCAAAGTCGACCGGTCGGGCGCCTATGCGGCCCGCTACGTGGCGAAGAACGTCGTCGCCGCGGGGCTGGCGAACCGCTGCGAGCTCCAGGTCGCCTACGCGATCGGCGTCGCGCACCCGGTCTCGCTCGAGGTCGACTGCTTCGGGACGGAGCGGATTCCGGTCACGAAGATCGAGCAGCTCGTCCGCGAGCAGTTCGACCTGCGTCCGGCCGCGATCATCCGCGACCTCGACCTACGCCGCCCGATCTACGCGAAGACCGCCGCGTACGGCCACTTCGGTCGCGACGACCACGACTTCACCTGGGAGCGGACGGACAAGGCCGAGGCCCTCCGCGACGCGGCCGGGATCGGCGCGAAGGCAACTACGCCCGCTTGACGAACAGGCCGGCGGCTGCGCGCTCGCCGACCTCGCGCTCGTTGCCGTCCAGGCGCACGGTGAGCTGGCCCGCGGCCGGCTGGGCGTCGCGCACCTCGAGCTCCGCCCCCGGCACCAGGCCGTGGTCGTAGAACCAGTGCAGGAGCTCGCCGTCGTGCTCGGCGAGCCGCACGATCGTCGCCCGGTCGCCGGGGCCGAGGGTCGAGAGCGGGGCGAGCTCAGGATTCTCCCTCTGCTCGAAGTCGGTGTCGACCGGCCAGCCGTGCGGGCAGCGCTGCGGACGGCCGAGCTTCTCGTCGATCCGCTCGATCATGTCCTCGCTGAACGTGTCGCCGAGCTCGTCCGCGTAGACGTGCGCCTCGGCCGCCGTGTAACCCATGAAGTCGGTCAGCAGGCGCTCGACGATCCGGTGCCGGCGGACGACCTTCTCTGCACGCGCCCGTCCCTTGGGCGTGAGCAGGGCCTCCTTGTGCTCGCCGCGCGCAACGAAGCCTTCGGCCTCGAGCCGCTTCAGCATCTCGCCCGCCGAGGAGCGGGAGACGCCGAGCATCTCCGCGACGCGGGCGGCGAGGGTCGGCGTGCCCGTCGTCACCGGGCGGTACTCGCCGATCGGGAAGGCGAGAAACCAGATCGTCTCCAGGTAGTCGTCTACTGAGTGCCGGTGGGCCATGCGACCGAGCGGTTTGACGCGAGGACTACCGGCCACTATAGTCGCGCCGTTTGTAAGGCATGCCTTACACTGCCCGCAAGGAGGCCCTGACCAAGTGTCGTCCGCACAGATTCTCGTTCTCGGAGCAGTCGCCGGCTCGACCATCCTGATCGGCCTCCCGCTCGGCCGGCTCGCGGGCCCGAGCGTCCGGGTGAAGGCCGCGCTCAGCGCGACCGCAACGGGCATCCTCCTCTTCCTGCTCTACGACGTCATCCACAGCGGGATCGAGCCCGTCGACGAGGCGCTGAGCGCGGCGGTCGACGGGGGCAGCTGGCGGCACTTCCTCTGGTACGCGGTCCTCTTCGCCGCCGGTGCGGCGACCGGCCTGATGAGCCTCGTCTACTACGACGGCTGGATGAAGCGGAAGCGCGACCAGGCGATGCTCGGCCCGGGCGCGGCCTCGGCCGCGGAGTTCGAGCAGACTTGGGTCGGGTCACTGTCGGCTTCGGCCTGGCTCTCGCTGCTGATCGCGACGGGCATCGGGCTGCACAACTTCTCGGAGGGCCTCGCGATCGGGCAGGCCGGCGCGCAGGGCGAGATCAGCCTCGCCCTCGTCCTGATTGTCGGCTTCGGCCTTCACAACGCGACCGAGGGCTTCGGGATCGTCGCGCCGTTGTCGGGCGACACCGTCCGGCCGAGCTGGCGGTTCCTCGCGCTGCTGGGCGTGATCGGCGGCACGCCGACGTTCGTCGGCACGCTGATCGGGCAGGCATGGGCGAGCGAGGCGCTGTCGATCGTGTTCCTCGCGCTGGCGGCCGGGTCGATCCTCTACGTCGTGCTCGAACTGGTCAACGTCAACCGCCGCCTGGCGTCGAAGCCCCTGATCACCTGGTTCGTGCTCGCGGGTCTCTTCCTCGGGTTCGCGACCGAGTTCGTCGTCGAAGCCGCCGGCGTCTAACGGCGCGCCTAGGCTGGGAGGCGTGTCATACGCCTCCGTCTACCCGCTCGTCTCCGCACGCGCCGTGGCCCGGCCGTTCACCTACGAGGTCACTGACGAGGTCAGGAAGGGCGCTGTCGTGTGCGTGCCGTTCGGTCGGTCAGAAGTGCGGGCGGTGGTCGTCGGGCCGGAGGATGCGCCGCCCCTCGGCGTGAAGGCCGCGCAGGTCGGTCGGGTCCTCGACGAGATCCCGCCCGCGCTCGTCGACCTCGCGCTCTGGCTCGCCGACTACTACGGCTCGACCCCTGCGCGTGCACTCGAGCTCGTTGCGCCGCGGGCGCGGGCACGGCGGGGCGAGCGGAAGCCCGTGCCGGCTGGTCTGCCGGGCGAGGCCGAGCCGGCGTCGCTGACGCCCGAGCAGGAGGCGGCGCTCCGGCGGATCATCGAGGCGATCGACGCGGGCTCTGGCGGTCCTGAGGGTGGTGGCGGCCGCTTCCTGCTCTCCGGAGCGACGGGCAGCGGCAAGACCGAGGTCTACCTCCAGGCCTGCGCGGCGGCGCTCGAGCGCCGGCTGGGAGCGATCGTGCTCGTCCCCGAGATCGCGCTCACGCCGCAGGCGCTCGGCCGCTTCCAGGCCCGCTTCGGCGACCGGATTGCGCTGCTCCACTCCGGCCTGACCGAGGCCGAACGACGCGACGAGCGCGAGCGGATTGCCTCGGGCGAGGCGCGCGTCGTCGTCGGGGCGCGATCGGCGGTCTTCGCGCCGGTCCGTGGGCTCGGGTTGATCGTGGTCGACGAGGAGCACGACGCTTCCTACAAGCAGGAGTCGGACCCCCGCTACGACGCGCGCACCGTCGCCGCCAAGCGGGCGGCGCTCGAAGGCGCCGTTGCGGTCTTCGGGAGCGCGACGCCGCGGCCGGAGAGCTGGGCGGCGCTCGAGCGGCTGGAGCTGGGCGGCCGGCTGCTCGGACGCCTCCCGCCCGTGCGTGTGGTCGACCTCCGCCGGGAACAGGGCTACCCGCTCTCGGCGCCGCTGCTCGCCGAGCTCGGGAAGATCGCCGACCGGGGCGGCAAGGCGATCCTGCTCCTCAACCGGCGCGGTCTGGCGCCCGCGATCCACTGCCGGACGTGCGGCGCCACGCGGCGTTGCCCGAACTGCGACGTCGCGCTCGTCCTGCATGCGGACGGTCTGCACTGCCACCACTGTGGCTACCGCGAGGCCGCTCCGGAGCTCTGCCCCGGGTGCGGCTCGGCCGAACTCGTCCGCATCGGCGCCGGGACGCAACGGCTCGAGCGCGAGCTCGCGGCGCGTGTCCCCGAGCTGGAGCTGATTCGGCTCGACGCCGACACGAAGGATCCCGCGGCCGCGCTGGAGCGCTTCGCCGCCGCCGACTGCGCCGTTCTGCTCGGGACGCAGATGGTCGCCAAGGGCCATCACTTCGCGGGGGTGGCGCTCGCCGCAGTCGTCGACGCCGACACGGGGATGGCATTCCCCGACTTCCGGGCCGAGGAGCGCACCTTCCAGCTCCTGACCCAGCTCGCCGGGCGGAGCGGCCGCGACGCGCCGGGCCGCGTGCTGATCCAGACCTTCCAGCCCGACGCGCGCACGGTCGCGCTCGCCGCACGGCACGATGTCGAGGGGTTCCTCGCCGGTGAGCTCGAGCGGCGGCGCGCCCTGGCCTACCCGCCGTTCCGGCACCTCGTCCGGATCGTGGTCTCCGGACGGGAGCCGGAGGCGCCGATGCGCGCGCTGGAGGAGCTCAAGGCCGCGCTCGGCGGCGACGATCTGCTCGGGCCGGCGCCGATCCTTCGCCTGCGCGGGCGCCACCGCGCGCAGCTCGTCGCGAAGACCGAGCGGCCCGGGGCCCTCGCGGCGCGGGCCGCGAAGGCCCTCGCCGCCGCCGCTCCCGCGATGCGCAGGGCGGGCCTCGCGGTCGTCGTCGACGTCGATCCGCAGAGCGTTTGACCCAGTGGCGCACCCGGCGACCCGGAAACTCGAAAGCATCACGAGGCGCGGCACTAGACTGCCCCGCGTGAGCAACGAGCACGGGCAGGTCCGGGACGAGCACCTCGAGGGCGAGCGCGAGGCCCGCCGGCAGCTGGCGCTCGCGCAGATTCGCCAGTGGCCCGACCCTGTGCTCGGAATGCGCGCGCACGAAGTCGAGGAGTTCGACGACGACCTGCGCCGGCTCGTCGAGCGGATGACCGCGCTGATGCTCGACGCGAACGGCGTCGGGCTGGCCGCGAATCAGGCAGGTGTCGTCCGGCGCGTCTTCGTGTTCCGCCGCCACGACCACGACGAGCCGGTCGCGGCCGTCAATCCACGGATCGCCGACCCGAGCGAGGAGCGGGAGACGGACGACGAGGGGTGTCTCTCCCTCCAGGGCGTGCTCGTCCCGGTCCAGCGGCACGTGTCGCTGACGCTCGAGGCGCAGGACGAGACAGGTGCGGAGTTTCGTCTGGAGCTGACGGGTCTCGACGCGCGGGTCGTCCAGCACGAGCTCGACCACCTGGACGGGTTGCTGATCCTCGAGCGGACGACGCCGGAGGCCCGGCGAGAGGCGATGGCGACGCTCCGCCCGCAGCCGATCCTCGGCTAGTGGCCAGGTTCGGCCTGGCCGCCGCTGCGCCGTTCGGGGCGGACGTCCTCGAGCGGTTGGCCTCGCGCCACGAGATCCCGTTCGTGCTCACGCAGCCCGACGCGCCGGCCGGGCGCGGTCGCGGTCTGCGGCCGGCGCCCGCGAAGCTGACCGCGCTGAAGCTCGGCATCCCCGTCGTCGAGAGCCACGACCGTCCGCTCGACGCCGAGACGATCGTTCTGGTCGCGTACGGGCGCCTGATCCCGAGCGACCTGCTCGAGCGCCACCTCTGGCTGAACGTCCATCCGTCGCTGCTCCCGCGCTGGCGGGGGGCTGCGCCCGTCGAGCGGGCGCTCATGGCCGGCGACGCGCAGACCGGCGTGACGATCATCAAGCTCGTGGAGGAGCTCGATGCCGGGCCGATCGCAGCCCAGCAGGCGTTCCCGGTCGGGCCCGAGGACGACGCCGGGGTCGTGTACGACCGCTCGACGGAGCTCGCGGTCGAGCTGCTCGAGCGTGTCCTGCCCGCGCCGGCGTTCGCGCCGCAGCCCGAGGACGGCGTGACCTACGCGGAGAAGATCGGGCCGGAGGACCGGCAGCTCGATCTCGCACAGCCGGAGGCCGCGGTCAACCGGGTGCGGGCGCTCTCGCCGCACATCGGTGCCCGCGCGGAGTTGCACGGGCGCCCCGTGACCGTTTGGCGCGCCCGTGTCGAGGACGGCGCGTTCGTCCCGCTCGAGGTTCAACCGCCCGGCGGGCGGCGCATGACCTACGCCGAATGGCTCAGGGGTCTTCGGTAGCGCCCGCGCGGCGTGCGGCCTACGAGGTCGTGCGCCGCGTCTTCGAGGAGGACGCGTACGCCGACCGCGTCTTCGCCACGGCGGCCGAGGGCCTCGACCGGCGCGACCGCGCGCTCGCGCAGCAGATCGCCTACGGCACCGTCCAGCGGGTGCGCGCACTCGACCACGGAATCGAGACGCTCGGCCGCCGCCCGGTGCGCAAGCTCGATCCGCCGGTTCGCACCGCGCTACGGCTCGGCGCGTACCAGCTCGGCTACCTCGACGTCGCCCCGCACGCGGCGGTGAACGAGTCGGTCGAGCTCGTGCGGGCCGCCAGACTCGAGCGCGCGGTGCCGTTTGCGAATGCGGTCATGCGCCGGCTGAGCGCGGGCCTGCACGAGCTGCTCGACGGATTGCCGGAGGGGCCGCTCAAGCACTCCTACCCCGACTGGGTCTACGAGACCTGGGTGCGTGACTGGGGCGCGGAGGAGGCGCTCGAGCTGATGCGCGTCCAGAACGAGCCCCCCGAGACCGTCGTCCGCCTCGTTCGCGGCGAGATCGAGGGGAAGCCGACGGACGTGCCGGGCGCCTACCGGGTCGTCCGCGTCGACGAGCGGGCGCTGGCGGAGGGGCGGATCTGGCCTCAGAGCCGCGGCTCGCAGCTCGCCGGCCTGGCGGTCGGTGCACACGAGGGGGAGCGGGTGCTCGACCTCTGCGCGGCGCCCGGCGGCAAGGCGACGATGCTTGTCGGAGACGTCGTCGCCGTCGAGGTGCACGAGGGCCGCGCGCGCGAGCTCGAGGAGAACGCGCGCCGCCTGGGCGCGGCGAACGTGCGTGTCGTCAACGCCGACGGGCTCTCGCTGCCGCCGGAGCTGGCGGACTTCGACCGCGCCCTCGTCGACGCGCCGTGCTCGGGCCTCGGGGTCCTCGCCGCGCGTCCCGACCTCCGCTGGCGGGGGCAGCCGCTTCCGGAGCTGCAGCTCGCTCTGCTGCGCGCCGCGGCCGAGCGGGTCAAGCCGGGCGGGCACGTCGTCTACTCGGTCTGCACACTGAACGCGGACGAGAACGAGGCCATCGTCGACGCCTGCGGCCTCGAGCCGGACGACCTCGGCGCCGACTGGCCGCAGTTCCGCCACCCGAAGCGACCGGAGTTCCTGCTGACCACGCCGCACCACCACGGCACCTCCGGGTTCTTCGTCGCCAGGCTGCACGTCTGAGGTGTGGACGATTCGTCACCGACTCGTCACGCGTCCGGTGCCAGGTACTGGCTGTGGACGAATTGGTACACAATCGTCACGTGCCGGTGTCAGAGACTGGGTGGCAACCGTCACTTGTGCGGTGCGTAAGATCGCGCCGTGAGCGGGGATCGCTGGGTCCGGACCGTCGAGGTCGAGCCGTCCCTGTACGCGGCCGACTTCGCCCGGCTCGGCGAGCAGATCGAGACCCTGCTGAGCGCCGGGGCCCGGATCTTCCACTTCGACATCGGCGACGGGCACTTCGTCGAGCCGATCACGATGGGGCCCGTGGTGCTCGAGTCGATCGCGCCGCTCGTCCACAGGGAGAAGGGCGTGCTCGACTGCCACCTGATGGTCGACCAGCCCGACCATCACTTCGGCGCGCTGCAGAGCGCGGGCGCCGACAGCGTCACCTTGCACATCGAGGCCGTGGCCGACCCGCACGCAAGCACTGCGAAGGCGCGGGAGCACGGCTTCCGGGTGGGTCTCGCGATCAAGCCGGAGACTCCAGTCGAGGACGCGATCGCCTTCGGCGAGGACTTCGACCTCGTGCTCTGCATGAGCATCCACCCCGGCTACTCGGGCCAGGAGTTCATGCCCGAGGCGATCGATCGACTCCGCTTGCTTCGTGCGGCGCTCCCCGCCGACGTTCACCTGCAGGTCGACGGTGGGATCACGATCGAGAACATCCGCAGCGTCCACGAGGCGGGGGCCGACCGGATCGTCTGCGGCACGGCGATCTTCGGGACGGAAGACCTGCCGCGCGCGTACCGGCGTCTCGTCGAGCAGCTCGCATGACCCACCTGGAGCGGGCGCTCGAGCTCGCCGAGCGCGGGCGTCCTACGACCCGCCCGAATCCCGTGGTCGGGGCGGTCGTCGTCGCCGACGGCGAGGTTGTCGGCGAGGGCTGGCACGAGCGGAAAGGCGAGCCGCACGCGGAGGTGATCGCGCTCGAGGACGCCGGCGTCCGCGCCCGCGGTGCGACGCTCTACGTGACGATGGAACCCTGCGCGCACCACGGCTCGACGCCGCCGTGCACGCAGGCGGTCCTCGACGCCGCGGTCGCGAAGGTCGTTGCCGGCTCGCTCGACCCGAACCCCGAGGCCGGCGGCGGGCTCGAGCTGCTGCGCGAACGCGGGCTCGACGTCGAGCACGTCGACTCGTTCGCGGCCCGCGTGCAGAACGAGGCCTGGCGGACCTGGATCGCGCGTGCTCGTCCGTTCGTGACCCTGAAGCTCGCGGTCACGCTCGACGGCCGCATCACCGTTCCCGGCCGCCGCTGGCTCAGCGGCGAGCAGAGCCGCCGGCTCGTCCACGAGCTGCGGGCATCGGTCGACGCGGTCGCGGTCGGCATGGGCACGGTGCGCGGCGACGCACCGCGCCTGACGGCCCGTGACGTCGGTGCCGAGCGGCAGCCCCGGCGGCTCGCGTTCGGCACCGGTCCGCTGCCCGAGGGCTCGGAGCTCGAGCTGCGCACCGGCCCGATCGAGGCCGAGCTGGCGGCACTCGGCTCCGAGGGAGTCCAGTCGCTCCTGCTCGAGGGCGGCGCGACTCTCGCCACCTCGTTCCTGGAGCGCGATCTGGTCGACAAGCTGCTGCTCTTCGTCGCCCCGATCATCGCGGGAGCCGGTGTCCTGATGCTCGGCCCCCTTCCGACTCCTGTCGAGCTCGCGCGCCTGCAGGCGCGGCAGATCGGGGAGGACGTCCTCCTCAGCGCCTATGTCCACGACCCCTGACGAGCTGATCGGCGTGCTCTCCCGCTGGATTGCGGGTCACCTCGACAACGCGGAGCTCCGGGATGAGCTCGCCGGCGCCGACCGGGCGATGCTTAGAGGACGGCTAGCCTTTCTTCCGTGTTCACGGGGCTCGTGCGGGAGGTGGGTCGGGTCGTGTCGTTCGACGGCAGCCGGCTCAGCGTCGAGTCGTCCCTCGCGGCGGCGATCGGCGACTCGGTCTCGGTCAACGGCTGCTGTCTGACCGTCGTCGACGGCGACCGCCGAACGCTCGCGTTCGACGCCGTGCCGGAGACGCTCGCGCGGACGGCGCTCGGCCGGCTCGACGCGGGCGCCGCAGTCAACCTCGAGCCCGCATTGCGAGCCGGCGAGCCGCTCGGCGGCCACTACGTCCAGGGCCACGTCGACGGGGTCGGCCGCGTGCGCTCGCTGGAGCCCGAGGGCGGGGGCGCGCGGATGTGGGTCGACCCGCCGGCCGCGCTGCTCCGCTACTGCGTCGAGAAGGGCTCGATCGCGGTCGACGGCGTCTCGCTGACGATCGCCGACCTCGACGAGGAGGGATTCGCGGTCGCGCTCGTTCCGCACACGCTCGCGGCGACCACGCTCGACACGCTCGAGCCCGGCTCCGAGGTCAACCTGGAGGCCGACGTGCTCGCCAAGTACGTGGAGAGGCTCACGTCCCCGACGCGGCTACGATCTTTGCATGGCGACGACGGCTGAGCCGCGCACGTTCGCGACGATCGACGAGGCGCTGGAGGATTTCCGCGCCGGGAAGTTCGTAGTCGTCGTCGACGCGCCGGACCGTGAGAACGAGGGCGACCTGACGATCGCCGCCGAGTTCGCGACCCCCGACGCGATCAACTTCATGGCCACGCACGGGCGCGGGGTGATCTGCCTCTGCCTGACCGAGCAGCGCTGCGACGAGCTGCAGCTACGCACGCTCGCCTCGAGCCGCGAGTCGCGGCTCGGCACCGCCTACACGACCACGATCGACGCGCGCGAGGGGATCACGACCGGCGTCTCCGCCGCCGACCGCGCGTATACGATCTCGGTCGCGATCGACCCCGCGTCGCGGCCGCACGACCTGATCGAGGGCGGCCACATTCTGCCCCTCCGCGCGCGCAACGGAGGCGTGCTCCAGCGGGCCGGCCAGACGGAGGCCTCCGTCGACCTTGCTCGCCTCGCCGGGCTGAACCCGTCCGGCGTTGTCTGCGAGGTCATGAATGACGACGGCACGATGGCACGCGTGCCCGACCTCGTCGAGTACTGCGCGCGGCACGGCCTGAAGATGGTGACGGTCGCCGACCTGATCGAATACCGGCGGCGACACGAGAAGCTCGTCGAGCGGACGTCGAGCGTCGCCATGCCGACGGCCTACGGCGAGTTCACGGCGGTCGCGTTCCGCGAGCGGTTGACGGGCAAGCACCACGTCGCTCTCGTCAAGGGCGAGGTCGCCGGCGAGGACGACGTGCTCGTCCGCGTCCACTCCGAGTGCCTGACCGGCGACGTCTTCCACTCGTTGCGCTGCGACTGCGGCGAGCAGCTCGAGGTCGCCCTCGCGCAGATCGGTGCCGAGGAGCGTGGCGTCCTGCTGTACATGGCGCAGGAGGGCCGCGGGATCGGCCTGCTGAACAAGCTGCGAGCCTACGAGCTCCAGGAGCAGGGACGGGACACCGTCGAGGCCAACCTCGAGCTCGGCTTTCCGGCCGACTCGCGCGACTATGGGATCGGCTACCAGATCCTCGCCGACCTCGGGCTCTCGACGATCCGCCTGCTGACGAACAACCCGCGGAAGATGGAGAGCGCCGTCGCCTACGGCCTGACGGTGACCGAGCAGGTGCCGATCGAGGTGCCACCGAATGCGCAGAACCTGCACTACCTGCAGACGAAACGTGCAAAGCTCGGACACCGGCTTCACCACCAGGACCTGAAGTTCGAGCCCGAGGAGCAATGAGCGAACGCCCCGAAGACGCCGAAAACTGGCCGCTGCGCGACTGGTCGGCACGACTCCGACCGCCGGGGAGCCCACGCACCGGCGAGCCGTCGGCTGCGACCGAGGCGGAGATCCTCTACGAGGACGCTCCGGCGACCGAAGAGGAGGAGGCCCCGGAAGAGGAGGAAGCCGCCGAAGAGGAGGAGGCCCCGGAAGAAGAGGAGGAGGCCGCCGAAGAGGAGGAGGCCCCGGACGAGGAGGAGATCGTTCCGGCGCTCGAGGAGGAGCCCCAACCAGAGCTCGCGCTCCCCGACGAGCACGCCGAGGGCGATTTTCGCATCCCGGACGGCTATGCCGTCCTCGAGGGCTCGCCGACCGGGCACCGCCGCTCGGTCGCGATCGTCGTCAGCCGGTTCAACAGCGAAATCACGCAGCGCCTGCTCGACTCCGCCCTCGCCGCGCTCGACGAGGCCGGCGTCGCGCAGGAGGCGGTGCTCGTGATGCCTGTGCCGGGCGCGTTCGAGCTGCCCATCGCCGCGATGGCGCTGGCGAAGACACGTCGCTACTCGTGCGTGATCGCGCTCGGCTGCGTGCTCCGCGGCGAGACGCCGCACTTCGACTTCGTCGCCAGCGAGGCGGCGAGCGGGCTGCAGCTCGCCGGGATCGAGACCGGCGTCCCGGTGTCGTTCGGCCTCCTCACCTGCGAGACGGTCGAGCAGGCCGAGGCCCGCGTCGACAAGGGCGCCCAGGCGGCCCGCACTGCGCTCGAGATGGCCGACGCCTTCGCCCACCTGCGGACGACCCTCGCGGCCGCCCGAGGCCAATAGCGAACAGCTACCATTCGCCGCCGTGCCCAAGGTCTGTTCCGTGTGCGGGAAGAAGCCCTCGTTCGGTCACCACCGGAGCCATTCGATGGTGGCGACCAAGCGTCGCTTCGATCCCAACCTCCAGCGTGTCCGCATCCTGGTCGGCGGAGCACCGCAGCGTGCGTACGTCTGCACGCGCTGCCTGAAGAGCGGCAAGGTCCAGAAGGCGCAGTAACCCCACGCGGGCCGCGGGCGGTCTAACCTCGCGCCGTGGATTTCGTACTCGCTTCGTCCGATCTCGGCCGGGTGGCGATCACCGAGGCCGCGCTCGCGCAGATCGTCGGGCTGACCGCCGCCGAGTGCTACGGCGTCGTCGGCATGTCATCCACCCGGCGCCTCGGTCGACTGCTCGCTCGCGACCGGCCGCGGCGCGGGATCGAGATCTCCGGCGATGCGGACGGGGTCTCGATCGGTCTCCACGTCGTCGTCGAGCACGGCCTCAACCTGGCCGAGGTCGCGTCGACCGTCCGCAACCGCGTCGCCTACGAGGTGCAGCGAATGACAGGCCTCGATGTCGCCGCCGTCGAGGTGCACATCGAGGCGGTCAAGGTCAGCGCGTGAGCGATCTGGACGCGGTCCGCCGGCTCGCCGGCCCCACCGCCGCCGCGCTCGAGGCGAGTCGGCAGCGGATCGACGACCTGAACGTCTATCCGGTCCCGGACGGCGACACCGGCACGAACCTGGCGCTGACGGTCCGGGCGGTGAAGGAGGCGCTCGAGCAGCTCGACCACGACGACCGCGAGCGGCTCGCGCGGGAGATCGCCCGCGCCGCGTTGATGGGCGCGCGCGGAAACTCGGGAGTGATCCTCTCGCAGATCGTCCGGGGCTTCGCCGAGGTGATCGGGGAGACCACGGCGATCGACTCACCGACGCTCGCGCGGGCGTTTCGCTCGGCCAGCGACGCCGCCTACCGTGCAGTGCGCAAGCCGGTCGAGGGGACGATGCTGACCGTGATCCGGGAGCTCGCCGAAGAGGCGGAGGTGCGGGCGACGCCCGAGCTCCCCGTCGCGGAGCTGCTGCGCGCGCTTGTCCGGCGCGGGGAGGACGCGCTCGCCCGCACACCGCAGTACCTGGAGATCCTCCGTGAGGCGGGGGTCGTCGACGCGGGCGGTGCCGGGCTCGTCGAGCTCGTGCGGGGGCTCACCGCCGCCGTGACGGGCGAGGAGCTGCCGCCGCTCCCGGCGGGGCTCGAGGAAGTGAGCCTCGACGCGATCCACCAGGAGCTCTCGCGCTACCGCTACTGCACGGTCTTCGTCGTCGAGGGCGAGCACCTCGACGCCGATGCG
>JBKPSO010000230.1:0-7911 GCA_046735055.1 Actinomycetota bacterium | reverse complement strand
CGGCGCGAACGCCTGCTGGAAGACGCCGGCCTTGCCCTTCAGGTCGTGCGCGGTCGGCACCATCAGCGAGAGATCGGGCGCCTTCGCGCCGGGCTTCGCCGTTCCGAGCGGCCTCGGCAGCGGAACCGGCTTCGCCTTCAGTGTCCCCTGTGCGTAGCTGATGATCCGGCCGGCGAGCTTCTGCGCTACCGCTGTCGCCTGAGCGTTCACGTTCTTGTTGTCGGCGCGGTTGATCACCGCCTCGCAGAGGATCTTGTCGATCTGGAAGTCGACGAACGTGCCGTAGATCAGCTTCTTCCCGACCCGCTGGACGACGCGGAGGCCGACCGCGCGCGGGCCGAGGCCCCGTACGGGAAACGCGCTGCTGCGCTCGACCACGACGCCCTGGAGGTTCGCGCCCTGTACTCGCCGCAGGTCGCGGAGCGATTTCAACTCGTACGCCTCGGCCTTCGCGACCGTGCGGAAGAAGTCGAGTGAGGTGCCGACGTCGATCAGGCCGCCGCCCTGGCGGAGCGCCCCGAGGCCGAGGTCGCCGTAGAAGAGCGTGTAGCCGGAGACCCGGCCGGCCCTCGAGACCGTCGCGGCGGTGTCGTTCGGGTCGAACGAGTCGTCGGCGGCGCGCGCGTTCGTCGTCGTGCCGGAGAGCAGCTCCACCTCGAGCCCCTGCGCTAGCTTGCCGAGCTGTGCCCGTGGGACGACGAGCGGCGCGAGCGGGTTCGCCGGCGCGGCCCCGGCGGAGCCGGCCCCCACCGCGAGGCCGAACGCGAGCAACAACGGCAGAGGCCGCTTCACGCGAGCGCCCGCTCGAGATCTGCCCACAGCTCGTCTGCATCCTCGAGCCCGACCGACAGCCGGAGCATGTTCACTGGCACGCGATCCCCTTCCCAACGGTGTCTCGACTCCATCGTCGTCTCCGTTCCGCCGAGAGACGTCGCATTCTTGATCAGACGTGTGGACCGCTCGACGGTTTGGGCGTTGCCGCGAACGTCGAACGAGAGCAGGCCGCCGATCCCTGCGTACCGCACGGTCACGACCGCTGGGTGGGCAGCGAGCCGCTCGGCCAGGATCCGCGCCGTCTCGGTCTGCCGCTCGACGCGCACGCGCAACGTCTTCAGCCCGCGGAGCAGGAGCCAGGCGACGTCGGGCGCGCAGGCCGGCCCGGACCGCTGGCGAAAGCGCCAGAGCCGCTCGTGCGCGTCGGCATTGCGCGACACGATCGCGCCGACGAGCGCGTCGCTATGGCCGGCGAGGTACTTCGTCCCGCTGTGCAGCACGAAGTCGGCGCCGTGCTCGAGCGGGCGTAGGTGGATCGGCGTGGCCACGGTCGAGTCGACGACGACCGGTGCCGGGTGCGCCGCCGCGGCCTCGAGATCGGGCATGGTCAGGAATGGGTTCGTCGGCGCCTCGAGCCAGATCAGGTCGACGTCCTCCGGCGGCGGCCTGGTCTGGTCGAACTCGACGTGGCGCAGGCCCCAGCGAGCGAGCTCGTCCATCAGCACGCCCGTCCCGTAGTACCCGCCCTCCGCGAGCGCGACCGTCTTGCCCGGCTCGAGCAGGGCGAGCAGGAGCGTGGTTATCGCCGCCAAGCCGGACGCGAACAGGAGCGCATGCCCTTCCGGTGCCCCCTCGAGCTCGGCAAGCAAACGCTCGGCCTCGACTCCGGTCGGGTGCGCGTCGCGCGAGTAGACGTACTCGCCCGGCTCGCCGTTCTCGTACGCCCAGATCGTCGCGCGGTCGACGGTCATCTCACGAGCGTAGCGACAGGCTCGGGGCGGATGTCCTCGAGCCGCCCGAGCCGCGCGAGCGAGGGGAAGAGCCGCGTCCACGAGAGCGCGAGCCCGATCGTCGCGATCCCGCCGGCGACGACGCTCGTCACCGTCCCGACGAGAGCCGCGACCGCGCCCGACTCGAACGCGCCCAGCTCGTTCGACGCGCTGATGAAGACCATCTCGACGGCGTTCACGCGCCCACGCAGCTCGTTCGGCGTGATCAGCCCGACGGTCGTCGAGCGGATGTTGACGCTGATCATGTCGACGAATCCGGCGATGCCGAGCGCGGCGACCGAGAGCTCCATCGAGCTCGAGAGCCCGAAGACGACCATGCACGCTCCGAACACGCCGACGACGACGAGCAGCGTCGGCCCGGCCCGTGTCTGCAGCGGCCGCCGGGCGAGGACGATTCCGGCCGCGAGCGCCCCGACCGCCGGCGCGCTGCGCAAGACGCCGAGGCCGATCGGTCCGACGTGCAGGATCTCACGCGCAAAGACGGGCGCCAGCGCGATCGCTCCGCCGAAGAGGACAGCGAAGAGGTCGAGCGCGATCGCCCCGAGCAGCATCCGCGTGCGAAGGACGAAGCGGACGCCGTCGGCGAGCCCGGCGAATCCCGGCGCCCGCTCCACGCTCCGGACGAGCGGCCGGCCGCGCAGGCCGAGCAGCGCGGCGAGCGCGACCGCGAACAGCGCAGCGGCGACGGCATAGACCGATTCCGGGTGGACGGAAAAGAGCACTCCACCGAGCGCCGGGCCGGCGACCACCGCGGCCTGGCCCGCGATCGAGCGCAGCACCATCGCGCCGGGGAGGAGCTCCGCCGGGACGAGCTCCGGCGTCAGCGCGCCGAAGGCCGGCCAGCCGATCGCGCTCGCGACCCCGGTCGCGCCGGCGAGCAGGAAAAACGGCCAGGTCTTGCTCGCGCCGTTGACCGTGACGACGAGCAGGCCGGCGGCGACGCTGATCATCACGCCGAGCGAGAGCAAGGCCTGGAGCCGGCGCGGGATCCGGTCGGCGAGCTGGCCCGCCGGCAGGGCGAGGATCGGCAGCGGGGCGAACTCGCAGAGGCCGATCAGGCCGAGGTCGAAGGGGTTCTTGTGGATCGCGTAGACCTGCCAGCCGACGGCGACCCCGATCATGTTCTCGGCGAAGCGCATCGAGAGGATCGCCGACCAGAGGAAGGCGAAGTCGCGCAGCTGGAGCGCTGGAGGCAGTCGCCGTCGCACCGCTCGAACCTAGCAACGGCCCGCCGTTAGGCTCCGCCCATGGCCGACGAGACGACCGAGCAAAAACTCGCGCGCCTTCGAGAGCTCCGGGAGGAGACGCTCCACCAGGCGAAGGAGGAGAACGTCGCGCGCCGGCGCGAGGAGGGAAAGCTGCTCGCACGCGAGCGGCTCGAGCGGGTGCTCGACCCAGGCTCCTTCGTCGAGCTCGACCGCTACGTCCGTCACCGCGAGGTCGAGTTCGGGATGCGCGACCGACGACCGTGGGGCGACGCGGTCGTGACCGGCTACGGGGCCGTCTTCGGCCGCAAGGTCTTCGTCTTCTCGCAGGACTTCACGATCTTCGGCGGGTCGCTCTCGGAGGTCTTCGCCGACAAGATCTGCAAGGTGATGGACCTGGCGGCCAAGTTCGGCTGTCCGGTGATCGGGATCAACGACTCCGGCGGCGCGCGGATCCAGGAGGGCGTCGTCTCGCTCGCCGGGTACGCGGAGATCTTCTGGCGGAACGTGCAGTGCTCCGGCGTGATCCCGCAGATCTCTCTGGTGATGGGGCCGTGCGCGGGCGGGGCCGTCTACTCGCCCGCGATCACCGACTTCGTCTTCATGGTCGAGGGCAGCTCGTACATGTTCATCACCGGGCCCGACGTTGTAAAGACGGTGACCGGGGAGGAGGTGACCTTCGAGGAGCTCGGCGGCGCGGCGACGCACGCGGCGAAGTCCGGGGTCGCGCACTTCACGGCGCCCGACGAGGAGGCGTGCCTCGAGGACGCTCGCTACCTGCTCTCGTTCCTGCCGCAGAACAACGTCGACCCGCCGCCGTTTGCCGAGCCGACCGACGCGCGCGACCGCGAAGCGCCCGGGCTCGACACGCTGGTCCCCGACGAGCCGACGAAGCCGTACGACATCAAGGAAGTCGTCCGGCACGTCGTCGACGACGGCGAGTTCCTCGAGGTGCACGAGCGGTTCGCCGAGAACATCGTCTGCGGCTTCGCTCGGCTCGGCGGACACCCGGTCGGCGTCGTCGGCAACCAGCCGCACTCGCTCGCGGGCGTACTCGACATCGACGCGTCGAACAAGGGCGCGCGCTTCGTCCGCACCTGCGACGCCTTCAACATCCCGCTCGTCACCTTCGTCGACGTGCCGGGGTTCCTGCCGGGCACCGAGCAGGAGTGGCACGGGATCATCCGCCACGGCGCGAAGCTCCTCTACGCCTACGCGGAGGCGACGGTGCCGAAGCTGACCGTGATCACGCGCAAGGCCTACGGCGGGGCGTACGACGTGATGAGCTCGAAGCACATCCGCGCCGACTTCAACTTCGCGTGGCCGACCGCGGAGGTCGCCGTGATGGGGCCGGAGGGCGCGGTCAACATCGTCTTCCGCCGGGAGCTCGAGGGCGGCGACGGCGAAGCGCGGCGCGCGGAGCTGATCGCGGACTACAAGGCGCGCTTCGCGAACCCGTACGTCGCCGCCGAGCGGGGGTACGTCGACGACGTGATCGAGCCGCGGCGGACGCGGCCAGTGCTGATCGACGCGCTCGAGACCGCGCGGACGAAACGCGAGCGCCGCCCGCCGCGGAAGCACGGGAACATCCCGCTCTGAGGTGGCCTCCTAGCCGAGCCCGGCCTCGGCGAGCGGCCGCCTCGCCCACGCGAACCGCCGCGCGTACCAGTCGGACGAGAGCGGCGCGAGCGCCACCCCCTGCTCGGAGGAGTGCACGAACCAGCCGCCGCCGAGGTAGATGCCCATGTGGTCGATCTCCACCGGCTTCGAGCGGTGGCCGCGCGCGCCGAAGAAGAGGAGGTCGGCGGGCTCGAGCTGCGCGAGCGGGATCCGCTGCGCCGGCTTGACCTCGCCGCTCATCGCGTAGGTCGAACGGCCCTTCAGCGTCGCCGCGAGCGGTTCCGCACCGGCGTAGGTCTGGAGCTTGTAGACCCGCCAGACGAACCCCGAGCAGTCGAAGCCGCCCGGCACCTGCTTCCCAGTTGCGAACGGGTCCTGCGGCCGCTCGCTCGTTCCGCCCCACACGTAGGGGTAGCCGACGAGCGAGATCGCGGTCTGGAGGAGGTCGTGCTGGAGGCCGCTCACGATCGGAAGCTGGAAGGTAGCGGCGAGGTTCGTGATATAGCCGGCTTCGAAGCCGGTAAAGCCGAGGATCCGCGCAGCCGAGTAGGCGGCTTCCGCGCGGGTGGCGGGATCGGTCGCGCGGAGCTCGAGCACGTCCTGGGCGGCGGGGTGGTCGACGCGCAGGCCGAGCAGCCGCGCGACGACCTCGGTCCCGAACCCGCTCCGGGGCGCGAGCCCCGCGGCGCGGACGCCGGCGGTGAGCTGCCGGGCGGCGGGAAGCAGGCCGAGGGCGCGGACGAGCTGCGCGTCGAGCTGGCCGATCGTCGCCGGCGCCGCGGGGTCGGGGAGGACGGGCGCTCCTTTGCCGGTCAGACCGAGGACGAGGTCGGCGAGCTCGCCCTGGATGAGCAGGTCGTCGGGACGGAACCCGTTGGCGGTTCCGCCCATCAGCCCCTTCGCGGTGACGAGCTTGATCTGCGGCAAGGCCCACGAGCGCGCGGCGGCGGCCGGCGCGGCAAAAACTATGGCAAGAGCAGCACAAACGAGGACGCGACGGCTCATCCGGTCTGCATCGTCCGGACCGGCGGACTCCTTTAGGCTGAGGCGGCGATGAGAGACGAAGCCGAGCACAAACGCGACAGCGAAGGTGTCGGCGTTGGTGCGAGGCGAGGTCGTGACGCCGAAGGCGTCCGCGTCGAGATCAGGCCGGAACCGACCCCGGAGGAGCGGGAGGCGATCCTGCGCGCCCTGGCCGCGCTCGACGGTCGCGAGGACGGCTCGTCGGCCTGGTGGCAGGCCGGGGTTCGCGAGTCCGTCGAGGACGACGACCTGGACTGAAAGTGCTCGAGCGGGAAGCTCTACGCGAGGGCGCGGCCGCGTAAGAGCCCGGGGGCGACGCGGGCGTAGTCGAGCCCCGAGACCCAGGTCAGCACGACTGCGACGAGCAGCGCCCACCAGGCGATCGTCTGGTCCCAGGCGCCTGCCGCGGCGAATCCGCCGAGCGCCGCGGCGACCGTCTGCGACCACGTCTTCAGCTTCCCGAGGTCGCGCGCCTGGAGAACGACACCGCGCTCGACCGCCGCCAACCGCAGGCCCGAGACGAGGAGCTCGCGCGCGACGATCGCCGCGACCATCCAGCCGGGGAAAATCCCTTCGTCGATCAGCACGATCAGCGTCGAGAGGACGAGCACCTTGTCCGCGACCGGGTCGAGCAGCGAGCCGAGCGGTGTCGTCCTTCTCTGGCGCCGTGCGAGCCAGCCGTCGATCTGGTCGGTCGCCATCGCCGCGATGAACAGCGCCGTCGCCCAGTACGCGTGACCCTGGAAGTCCCACACGAAGAGGACGACCACGAACGGTGTGGCGGCGATCCGGGCAACGGTCAGCTGATCGGCAAGACCCATCCGTCCAGGAGAATACGTTGCTCGTGGGACTCTTCTCGCACGTGCTCGTTGCCAACCGGGGCGAGATCGCGATCCGGATCTTCCGCACGCTCCGGGAGCTCGGGATCGGGACGGTAGCGGTCTACTCGGAAGCCGATCGCGGTTTGCCGCACGTCCGGTATGCCGACGAGGCCTGGCTCCTCGGTCCCGGCCCGCCGAACGAGAGCTACCTGAACCAGGAGCGGATTCTGGAGGCGGCGCTCTCCGCCGGCGCAGAGGCTGTCCACCCCGGTTACGGGTTCCTCGCCGAGAACGCGGACTTCGCGCGCGCGGTCGAGTCGGCCGGCCTCGTCTGGATCGGCCCGCCGCCGGAGGCGATCGACGCGATGGGCTCGAAGACGAAGGCGCGGGAGCGAATGGCCGCCGCCGGTGTGCCGATCATCCCGGGCACGACCGAGGCCGTGGGCTCGGCGGTGGAGGTCGCCCGGCTCGGAGACGCGCTCGGCTGGCCGCTCGCGATCAAGGCCGCGGCCGGAGGTGGCGGCAAGGGCTTCAAGGTTGTCCGCGAGGGCGACGACGTCCAGCGCGCCTTCGACTCCGCCCGGCGAGAGGGGGAGGCCTACTTCTCGGACCCCGCCGTCTACGTCGAGCGCTACCTCGAGGATCCTCGCCACGTCGAGGTCCAGGTGTTCGCCGACGCCCACGGCAACGTGATCCACCTCGGGGAGCGCGACTGCACGATCCAGCGCCGCCACCAGAAGCTCGTCGAGGAGGCGCCCTCGCCGGCGGTGGACGCCGAGCTCCGGGCGCGGATCGGGTCGATCGCCGTCGACGCCGCGCGCGCCGTCGGGTACCGCTCCGCGGGGACGATCGAGGGGCTGCTCGATCGGGACGACGCCTACTACTTCATGGAGATGAACACGCGCATCCAGGTCGAGCACACCGTCACGGAGCTGGTCACGGGCGTCGACCTCGTCCGCGAGCAGGTGCTGATCGCGGCCGGAGAGCCGCTATCGCTGAGCCAGGACGACGTCCGCCTGACCGGGCATGCGATCGAGTGCCGGATCAACGCGGAGGACCCGTCCAGCGGCTTCCTGCCGAGCCCGGGGAGGATCGCGGGCTACCGCGAGCCGGCGGGCCCGGGGGTGCGGGTCGACTCGGGCGTCGAGGACGGGTCGGAGATCTCGCCACTCTACGACCCGATGGTCGCGAAGCTGATCGTGCACGGCGTCGACCGCGAGCACGCGCGCCGGCGGATGCTGCGCGCGCTCGGCGAGTACGAGATCGGCGGCGTGACGACGCTGCTCGGTTTCCACCGCGCGCTGCTCGCCCACCCCTGCTTCGTCGAAGCCGGGACGTGCCACGGGATCGTGGAGTCGGAGCAGCTGGCTCACCAGTCCAAGGAGATACTTCAAGCGGAGCAGTTGTCGCATGAGGCAACAACGATAGCGGCGCACCCGGACGGCAGGCTCCGGGAGC
>JBKPSO010000229.1:0-6883 GCA_046735055.1 Actinomycetota bacterium | reverse complement strand
GTCGGAGGGCAGGTTGCCGTCGGAGGCGTGGATCAGGTGGACGACGTCCCACTCGAGACCTTTGGCCGAGTGGATCGTGCTGAGCACGAGGTAGTCGTCGTCGAGGCGGGGCGGGCCGGCCAGGTCGGCGCTCGACTGCGGCGGGTCAAGGACAAGCTCGGCAGCGAACCCCTCGAGCGTCGCGGCGCGGCCCGCCTGGCCGGTCAGCAGCGCCAGATCGAGCAGCCGCGTCTCGGCGTCCGGGTAGCGGCGGCGGATCAGGGGTGCCAGCGCGGCTTGCAGCAGCTCGGCCTGTGAGCCTGGCTCGCTCATCGTCTGCGCGCGGGTCACCGCGTCGATCAGGGCGCTGCCGTCGCTGTGGGCGCTGTCGGGGAGCTCGAGGCTCGACCACTGCTGCGGCCAAGCGGCGGGGTTGTCGCGATGAAGCGTGTCGATGATCCGCCGCGCGGTGCGCGGGCCGATCTGGTCGAGCAGCTGCAGGATCCGGAACCAGGCGACTTCGTCAGCAGGGTTGACGACCAGACGCACCAGGGCAAGGAAGTCCTTCACGTGCGCGGCCTCGAGATAGCGGATGCCGCCGTACTTGACGAACGGGATCCGGCGGCGGCCGAGCTCCAGCTCGAGCAGATCGGAGTGGTGGCCGGTGCGCATCAGCACCGCCTGCTCGCGCAGCCGCGTCCCCTGCTCGTGCTCGGCGAGCACCCGCTCGGCGACCACGTGCGCCTCCTCGCCCTCGTCGCGGCAGAGCACGAGCTGCGGCCGCGCGCCGTCGCCCCGGCCGCTGCACAGCGTCTTCGCGTGCGCCCGCTCGGCCTGCGCCGCGACCAGGTTGGCGAGGTCGAGGATCGGCTGCGTGGAGCGATAGTTGCGCTCGAGCGTCACCACGGCGGCATCGGGGAAGTGGGTGCTGAAGTCGAGGATGTGCTCCGCGCTGGCGGCGCGGAAGCCGTAGATCGCCTGCAGGTCGTCGCCGACCACGGTCAGACCGCGGTTGCTCGTGCGCAGCGCCTGGACGATGTCGACCTGCAGGCCGTTGACGTCCTGGTACTCGTCGACGAGCACGTGGTCGAACATCGCCGCGAGCTTCGCCCCCGCCTGCTCGTGGACGGCGAGCGCGCGCCAGTAGAGCAGAAGATCGTCGAGGTCGAGCAGCTGGCCGGCCCGCTTTCGCTCCCCGTAGGCGCGGAAGATGCTGCCGATCTCGTCGAGGTGGGTGAGGCACCACGGGAAGCGCTCGGCCAGTACCTCCGAAAGCGGTGACTGCATATTGACGGTTCGGGAGTAGATGTCGGCGAGCGTGCCCTTGCGCGGGAAACGGCCGCCGGACTCGGCCAGGCCCAGTTGCTGGCGCACGACGTCGAGCAGGTCGGCGCCGTCCGAAGCGTCGATCACGCTCAACCGCGGCGGCAGGCCGAGCGGCTCCGCGTAGAGCCGAATCAGGCGCCAGGCGACCGCGTGGAACGTGCCGGCGACGACCGCGCCGCGCGGGGCAGTATCCGTCCGCTCGAGCAGCGTGTGTGTGCGGGCGATCATCGCGGCGGCGGCGCGGCGGGTAAAGGTGAGCAAGAGGATCCGCTCCGGGCGGACGCCTTCCGCGATCAGCCAGGCGACCCGGGCCGACAGCGTCGTCGTCTTGCCGCAGCCGGCGCCGGCCAGGATCAGCAGCGGACGGTCGGCGGCTGCGGTCGCCGCACGACTCTGCTCCGGATTCAGCTCGCTCAGCCAACCGTCGCTCGCGGACGGCCCATCGAACATGTGTTCGAGTATAACCAGATCTGCGAACATCCGTTCGTGATCCTCGCGGACGCGCTCCTACTGCTCATCGAGCTCGCCGACAAGGAGGACGAGCGCTTCCAGACGGCCGCCGCGTGCGGCACGCACGCTTCGTGCTCGCGGCGAACCTGCCGCTACGCGATGCTGAGGGCGTGATGACTCGAGCGCCTCGACGCTCTGATCGAGGCGTTCACCGGAGGCGACCCGGAGATGGGTGCCACGCTCGAGCGGATGTACGCGGAGGAGGGACCCGAGCGCGCGTCCCGCGCGTTGGTCACAACGGAGGCGTTCGAGTAGAGGCGCGCGTGGGGGGCGCGCGAGACGGAAACCGATGAGCGCACTTAGAGGTGCTGTTGTGTCCGACAACTCTGATCTGCCGCAGCCAGATCCCGCCTTGGAACGCCTCGACCTGCCTATCTCGAGCAGCGGGCGCGCATCGCCTTTGCCGGGCTGCCGATCGAGGCGCTGGAGTCGAGGCACTTGGGGTATAGGAGCGGGGTGACGCGAGACAGGTAGAGGCACGACCAGCAAATACCGGAACGGGAAGGAGAGCAAGCATGGGCACCGCCGGCAAGACGCATGGCACCGGCCGGATCGAGGTGAAGACCTATGAGCCACAGCCCTACGAGGAGGTCGACGAGGGCCCGAACCTGGTCGAGATCCACGTCAGCGAGTCATTCCACGGCGACATCGAGGGCGAGGGCGTCGTTCGCTTCCTACAGGCGCAACGAGAAGACGGCTCGGCGAGCTTCGTCGGCATCGAGCGGGTGACGGGCACCCTCGGCGGACGCCAGGGGACGTTCCTGCTCCAGGACGCGGGCACGCTCGAGGGCAGCACGGTGAAGGGCGAATGGTTCGTCATCCCCGGATCGGCCACCGGCGAGCTCGCCGGGCTGCGTGGCGAGGGCGGATTCGAAGCCGAGCTCGGGCAGCACGCGGCGGTCACTTTGGACTACTGGTTTGAGGAGTAGGGTGGAGCGCCAGCGACGATCGGGCCTGCCTGGAACACAGAGGAGGGATGCGCGATGAGCGCGAGTGGTCGGCAGGGCCGACTGGCACAGGTGATCGGCTCGAGGGGTGGGCTCGCCCCTCCGGAAGCGCCGTTCGTGATCGAACATCGCGAGGCGCTGATCTACATGCTCTGTCAGGCGGCGGAACTCGAGCACGGAATCATGTGCCAGTACCTCTTCGCCGCCTTCTCGCTCAAGCAGAGCACCGATGAGGGTTTGAGCGATGCCGAGCTCGAGGCGGTCACGCGCTGGCGCAGAGTGGTCTCGCACGTGGCGACTGAGGAGATGCTCCATCTCGCGCTCGTGCACAACCTGCTCTCGGCGATCGGCGCGGCGCCGCATTTCGCGCGCCCGAACTTCCCTGCCCCCGCTCACCACTATCCACCGGGTGTGAACCTGACTCTGGTGCCGTTCGGCGAGCCGGCGCTGCGCCACTTCATCTTCCTAGAGCGTCCTGAGGGAATGGAGCTGAAGGGCTCAGCCGAGATCGACGTGCCGGTCGAGGAGGCGGTGCCGTTGATGGCCGAAGGCGACATCGTGCCGGAGTTGCAGGACTTCGCGACCGTCGGGCATCTCTACCGCACGATCGAGAACGGGATCGCGCATCTGGCGGCGAAGTTCGGCGAACGGGGACTCTTCGTCGGCCCTCCGCGCGCCCAGGCGACGTCCGCGAACTTCCACTGGCCGGAGCTCGTCGCCGTCACGGGCGTCGAGTCCGCACAACAAGCGATCGACACCATCCTCGAGCAGGGCGAGGGCGCGCGCGGCGACTGGCAGCACGCGCACTTCGGCCAGTTCGTCGAGATCCTCGACGAGTACCGGCAGCTGCGCAGGGCGAATCCGGCCTTCGACCCCGCGCGCCCGGTCCTGTTCGCGACCGTCCGGTCTGGCGAGCGAGGCGAGGGGATCCCGCTCATCGGTGACGAGATGACCGCGCGCTGCACCGATCTCTTCAACGTCGGCTACGAAATCCTCCTGCAGACCTTCGAGCGCTACTTCGCGCACACCGAGGAATCCGACGCCCAGCTCGCAACCCTGGCCGAGACGACGCTCGCGCTTATGCTGCGCATGCTGAAACCGCTCGGCAGCGTGATCACGGCCCGGCCCGTCGGCCCCGAGCACCCCGGAATGACGGCCGGCCCGAGTTTCGAGCTCTTCTACGAGACCGACTACCTGATGCCGCATCGGGAAGCGGCCTGGGCGCTGCTCGAGGAGCGCCTCCGCGACGCAATCGCGTTCTGCCGGCAGCTGCAGGGTGACGCGGGCGAGCCGCTCGCGACGGACCTCGGTCCGATCGGAGACGCGCTCGGTGATATCGCCGATTCGCTCGCCTCCCACTTCGGTGAGTGGGGCGCGCTGAGCCGCTTCGCCAAGCCCGCGGCGCGAACACCGTCTGGTGCGGGCGAGGATCTCGACTCGCTGCGCTCGCGTGCGAGCGAGTACGCAGCCGCGGTTGCTGCCGCGCCGGCGGCGGACGACGCCCAAGGTCAGCTGGCGAGCCTCGTTCGCGACGCCAACGATGCCTTCTCGATCGCCGCCGCGCGAGCAGCGACGGTTCGCTCGACCGACGAGACAGCCGAACTCAGCCACATTGCCGAGCGGCTGGTGCGGAGCGTCCTGCGGCCGCTCGTCGAAGCGATCGCCGGCCGGGAGGGAAGCGACGCTTCCGCGTCCGCGGACGTCGCCGCCACGCCCGGAGCTACACAGGGTGCGCGCGCCGCCTCGGTCGATGAAGCGGTGTGGGCCCTCGCCCAAGCCGCGACCGAGCTTGCGGCGAGCGTGGAGATCGATCCCCGTCGGCGCGCGCTGCTTCTCGAGGCCACGGCCGCGCTACAGGACCTTGCGCTTCACAGCGCGAAAGCCGTTGGGGCAGCCGAGGTTCAGGAGCGGATGACGCAGCTGCAGGCGATGCAGTCGTCTCACCCCCGCCGAATCCAGTCCTCGGTCAACGGCCCCTACCTTGTCACCAACGCCGACAACCTGCGCAACTGGCTGGGCGAGCCGATTCCGACACGTCCGCAGATGGCGCTCTGCCGCTGCGGCGAATCGTCGCTCAAGCCGTTTTGCGACGGCGCGCACGCCGAGATCGGCTTCAGCGGATCGAAAGACGCGAAGCGCGTCCCCGACCGGCGCGACACCTACGTCGGTCAACAGGTGACGATTTTCGACAACCGCGGCACCTGCCAGCACTCGGGCTTCTGCAGCGACCGGCTCGCGACGGTGTTCCGAACCGATCAAGAGCCGTTCGTCGCCCCCAGCGGGGGACGGATGGACGAGATCATCCGCGCCGTGCGTTCCTGCCCGTCGGGGGCGCTCAGCTACGCGATCGACGGCGTCGAGGCGCGCGACTCGGTCGACCAATACGGCCGACGCGAGCCGGTGATCGAGGTGACGAAGGACGGGCCCTACCGCGTGCGCGGCAGTATCGAACTCCTCGACGCCGACGGCAACGAGGAGCTGCGCAACGCCGGCGCTTCGAGCGAGCACTACGCGCTCTGCCGCTGCGGACACTCCCTGAACAAGCCTTTCTGTAGCGGCATGCACTGGTACGTCGACTTCACCGATCCCGTCGCGAGCGAGGAGCCGACCCTGTACGAGTGGTGCGGCGGGCTGCCTGCGCTCGAGCGCATGACACGATTCTTCTTCGAGAAGCACGTGCCCGACGATCCGCTGCTCGCACCGCTTCACGCCGACATGGCTGAAGACCATCCCATTCGCGTCGCCAAGTGGCTCGCGGAAGCCTTTGGCGGTCCGCCCTGGTACAGCGGCGAGTACGGGCTCGAGACCCGCGTCATCTCGCAGTATCTGCAACCTGTCGACCAAGAGCTCCGGGCACGCTGGGTCGCGCTGATCAAGCGTGCGGCCGATGACGCGCAGCTTCCCTCCGACGCCGAGTTCAGGGCGGCATTCGAGTCCTATATCGAATGGGAATCGCGGCTGGCGCTCGAACAAGCCGAGAGTGGTGACGAAGTGACGGTCGCGAGCGTCCCGAGCTGGGGCTGGGCAGCCGCGGGACCGCCAGGAGAACGAACCCCTGCACCTCCGTCCGATGACGCGGCGCAGGCCGAGGTCGAGCTGCCCGGCCCGGACGAGCAGGTGAGCTTCGTGAAGCACATCAAGCCGCTCTTCCGAAGCCGCGACCAGCAGTCGATGAGATTCGCATTCGATCTCTGGTCGTACGACGACGTGAAAGCAAACGCACAAGCGATCCTCGACCGCTTGGACAAAGGCACGATGCCCTGCGACGGCGCCTGGCCCCGCGAGCAGATCGCGGCCTTCGAACGCTGGCTGCAGTCAGGAACGGCACCCTGAAACGGAGCCAGTGCCAAAACCCGGGTCGCCGCCGCTGTCGCTGATGTTCGCCCTAGGCACGCTCGGCGCATCGTTTTGCTAGAAGGCTCCGCGCACATTCGGGAGCAGGCATCCGGAGGAGAAATCACCGAGCATTACCGAGACGTTGTTGGTCGTATCGGTGAGCGTGACGTCCGTGTACGAGACCGACGCCAGCTTCAGCGTCTGCCCCGATGGGCAGCTGATATCGCTCGGCGGCTTCCTTGAACTTGACGGTCAGGGAGCCGTCCGTGTTCAGGGCGCCGGTTGCGCTGATGAAGTGCGGACTGTCAGCGAGCGCCGCCGAGCTGCGGCCAAGACGAAGAGCATCGTCGCGTGCGAAAGCCTCCTTCGAGGTTGAACTAACGCGCGTCCGTCAGGCCGGCGACGGCCCCCAGACAAGGGCGGCGGCGGCTTCAAGGAGACGGTGTGCAAGCTCCTGCCAGCAGGCCTGGAGGGTGGCCGGGTCGAGCACGAGCAGTCTGGGTCGGCTCTTCGGCCCCGACACGCTCAAGTGCTCGACGCCTATGGGGCCGGAGGGCGATGAAGGCGCCTTCGGGCCAGTCGGTTCGCTGGGCGGCTTCGCGACCAAACCAGGCTGCATTGGCCCGCGGCGCGCTGGGAGCCGAGGTGGACTAACTCGGCTCCCAGCGGACTAGGAAGCGTTAGACGTTGAAGAACGTTCGACAGGCGGGGTCGGGCGTGGCCCCGATGGTGTCCCCGCCCTCGCCGGTCAACGTCACGCCGGCGTAGCAAACGGAAGCTAGGAC
>JBKPSO010000228.1:0-7409 GCA_046735055.1 Actinomycetota bacterium | reverse complement strand
GGGGAATCACCGGCGTCCAGAAGGAGGCGGCGCTCGCATCCGCGCGCGCGATCGTCACGGTCGAGGAGATCGTCGACGACCTGGAGCCGCGGCCCGGCGGGGTGGTCCTGCCGTCGTGGGTCGTCGACGTCGTCGCCCTCGCCCCGTTCGGCGCCCACCCTTCGTACGCGCACGGCTACTACGAGCGCGACAACGACTTCTACGTCGCGTGGGACGAGATCAGCCGCGACCGCGACCGATTCCGCGCGTGGATCGATCGGCACGTCCTCGGCACCGCGGACATCGGCGAGTACCGGGCGAGCCTGGCGGCGGAGGCAGCTCCCGCGTGAGCGTCGCTCGCCTTCGGCTCGCTCCCGTGGGGGAAACCATGTTTCCCCCACGGACCCCCTTCTTCCAGAGGCCGATGCTTACGGGGGAACCTCCCGGTTCCCCCTGGCCCCCTCCCCACGCTCATAGGGCAGAGGCTGCCCTATGAGCCGGAACGGGTTCACCGCCGACGAGATGATGGCGGTCGAGGCCGCGCGCAGGCTCCGCGACGGGACCGTCTGCTTCGTCGGCATCGGCCTGCCCAGCCTCGCCGCGAACCTCGCCCGGCACACGCACGCGCCCCGGTGCGTGCTGATCTACGAGAGCGGGACGATCGGCGCCAAGCCCGTCGAGCTGCCCCTCTCGATCGGCGACGGCGAGCTGGCCGAGACAGCCGAGGCGGTCGTCTCCGTTCCGGAGCTGTTCGCGTACTGGCTCCAGGGCGGGCGGATCGACGTCTCGTTCCTCAGCGCCGCCCAGATCGACCGGCACGGGAACCTGAACACCACCGTGATCGGCGACTACGGCTCGCCGTCGGTCCGCCTGCCCGGCGGGGGCGGCGCCCCCGAGAGCGCGCTCGGGGTGAACGAGGTGTTCGTCACGTTGCGCCACACGCCCCGCGCGTTCGTCGAGCGGCTCGACTTCGCGACGAGCCTCGGCGACAACGTCCGGACAGTGATCACCGACCTCGGCGTCCTCGAGCCGCGCGACGGCGAGCTGACGCTCGTCTCGCACCACCCGGGCGTGACCGTCGAGGACGCCACCGCGGCAACCGGCTGGGACCTGCGCGTCGCGGACGACGTCCGCGAGACCGAGCCACCGAGCGACGCTGAGTTGACCACACTGCGAGGATTGCGGACGAAGGGACGCGACTGATGGCCACCGACCTCGACACGCCGATCGTCCTGCCGGACGACCCGAGCTTCGGGCCCGAGGTCCAGGTCGACTACCCCGGGTACCGCTCCACCCGCTGGCGCGCGCCCAACCGGCCGCTCGTCTCACTGCCGGAGGAGTTCCATGCACTTGACGGCCCGGTCTTCGGCGAGGACGCGATCGGCGAGCTCGACGACGACCTCACCCGCCAGCACGAGGGCGAGCCGCTCGGCGAGCGCATCATCGTCAGCGGTAGGCTGCTCGACGAGGACGGCCGCGCGATCCCGAACTCGCTGATCGAGGTGTGGCAGGCGAACGCGGGCGGCCGGTACCGGCACGAGGTCGACCAGCATCCCGCGCCACTCGACCCGAACTTCTCCGGGGCGGGTCGCTGCCTGACGGACGGCGAGGGCCGCTGGCGGTTTGTCACGATCAAGCCGGGCGCTTATCCCTGGGGGAACCACGAGAACGCCTGGCGGCCGCAGCACATCCACTTCTCCGTCTTCGGCCGCCTGTTCACCCAGCGCCTCGTCACGCAGATGTACTTCCCCGGCGACCCGCTGATAGAGCTCGACCCGATCGCGCACGCGGTTCGCGATCCACGCGCGCGGGAGCTCATGATCGCGAGCTTCGACCTCGACACGACGGAGCCGGAGTGGGCGCTCGCCTATCGGTGGGACATCGTCCTCGGTCGCAGCGGCCCGGGCACGACCCCGCTGGAGAACGCGTGAAGACGCCTTCGCAGACGGTCGGTCCCTTCTACACCATCGGGCTCTCGCGGCTGCCTCAGAACGAGCTCGCCGATCCCCACGACGCCGGTGCGATGCAACTGGTCGGCCGCCTGGTCGACGGGCAGGGCGAGGGAATCTCCGACGGGATGGTCGAGGCGTTTGACCCCACCGGCCGGCGCTGGGGTCGGAGCCGCACCGACGACGATGGGCGTTTCTCATTCGTCGTCACCAAGCCCGCCGCCCTCGCCGGCCAGGCGCCGAGGCTCGATCTCTTCGTCTTCGCACGCGGCCTGCTGCGGCACCAGCTGACCCGCGTCTACTTCCCGGACGAGGCGGCCCCGAACGCGGCCGACCCGGTGCTCGCAGGGCTCGAGGACGACGAGCGCTCGACGCTCGTAGCCGAGCAGGAGGACGGCGACCTGCGGTTCGATATCTGCATGCAGGGCGACCGCGCCACCGTCTTCTTCGCGCATTGACGACGTTCGCGCCGCTGTACGTGCCGGCACCGTTCCGCGAGGCGGTCTCGGACGAGGCGTGGCTGCGTGCGATGCTCGACGCCGAGCGCGCGCTCGGGCCGGACGAGGACATCTTCGACCCGGCCGACTACGACATCGAGGCGCTGTGCGAGGAGGGCCGCGCCGACGGGAACCCAGTCGTGCCGCTCGCCCGGGCGTTGCGCGAGCGCGAGCCCGAGGCGCATGGCCCGGCGACGAGCCAGGACATCCTCGATACGGCGGCGATGCTGGTGTCGTCGCGAGCGCGTGAGCTCATCCTCGCCGACCTGGACGGCCTCTGCGCAGCATGCGCCGGCCAGGTGGAGACGCACCGCTCGACGCCGATGATCGCGCGGACGCTGCTACAGCAGGCGGCGCCGACCACCTTCGGCCTGAAGGCGGCGGGCTGGCTCGTCGGGCTGGTCGACGCGCGGCGGCGCGTGGCCGCGGTCGTGCTCCCGGCGCAGCTCGGCGGACCGGTAGGAACGCTCGATCCGGCGATGACGGCGCGCTTCGCTGCGGCCGTCGGGCTGCCCGAGCCCGTCCTGCCGTGGCACGTCCAGCGGCGGCCGGTCAGGGAGCTGGCTACGGCGCTCGACGCGGCGGCCGCCGCCTGCGCGAAGGTCGGGCTCGACGTCGTGCTGCTCGCGCAGACCGAGGTCGGCGAGGTGGCGGAGTCGGAGCCCGGCGGCTCGTCGTCGATGGCGCACAAGCGGAACCCGGCGGCGGCCGTGCTTGCGCGCGCGTGCGCGCGGCTCGTGCATGCGAACGCCGGCCTGCTCACGAGCGGCGAATACGAGCACGAGCGGGCGGCCGGCGCCTGGCAGGCCGAGTGGCCGGCTCTCTCGGCGGCGCTCGCCTTCACGGGCGGCGCCGTAGCGGCGGCTCGACGGTCGCTCGAGGGTATCCAGGTCGACACCGAGCGGATGGCGGAGGACGTCGCCGACGAGGACGCGGGCGCGGCCGAGGCGCTTGTCGACCGGGCGTTCGCGCACTACCGGGAGCAGGCGTGACCCTTCACCACCGATGGGACGGGCCGCAGGACGCCGCCGTGCTCGTCTTCTCGAACTCGATCGCGACGACGCTCGAGCTCTGGGATCCACAGATGCCCGCCTTTATTCCGGCATTCCGGGTGCTGCGCTACGACCAGCTGGGACACGGCCGCTCGGAGGTCCCGTCACGGCCGTACACGGTCGAGCAGCTCGGGGGCGAGCTGCTCGCGCTGCTCGACGAGCTCGGGATCGAGCGCGTGTCGTTCTGTGGCCTGTCGCTCGGCGGGGCCGTGGGCATGTGGTTGGGCGCGCACGCGCCCGAGCGGGTCGAGCGGCTCGTCCTCGCCGGAACGTCCGCCTACTTCGGGCCGCGCGAGCGCTGGCTCGACCGGATTGCGCTCGTGCAGGCCGAGGGAATGGGCCCGGTTGCCGAGGCCGCGATGGCACGCTGGTTCACGCCGGCGTTCACCGGATCCGGGCCGTACCGCGAGGCGCACGCGGCCACTCCCGCGGAGGGCTACATCGGCTGCTGCGACGCGCTCGCCGTCTGGGACTTCCGCTCCGAGCTGATCGCCGTGGCGGTGCCGACGCTCGTCGTGGTCGGCGCCGAGGACCCGGCCACCCCGCCCGAGCGCGCGACGGCGATCGCGGAGGGTGTCCCGGGAGCTCGCCTGGTCGTCGTCCCGGACGCCGCGCACCTCGTCAACGTCGAGCAGCCGGGCGCGTTCAACCGCGCGGTGCTCGATCATCTGCTCGTGGCGGAGCCCGCATGACCGACGCCTACGACCGCGGGGTGCGGGTGCGCCGCGAGGTGCTCGGCGACGAGCACGTGGACGCGGCGAGCGAGGGCACGACCCCGTTCACCGCCGACTTCCAGGACCTGATCACCCGGTACGCGTGGGGCGAGATCTGGGCGCGGCCCGGGCTCGACCGCAAGACGCGGAGCTGCATCGCGCTGACCGCGCTCGTCGCACTCGGGCGCGACCACGAGCTCGCGATGCACATCCGCGCCGCTCTGCGCAACGGGCTGACCGCCGACGAGATCAAGGAGGTCCTGCTCCAGTCGGCGGTCTACTGTGGCGTCCCCGCGGCGAACTCGGCGTTCGCGATTGCGCAGCGCGTGCTCGACGAGGGCTGATGCGCACGCAGGTCGGCATCGTCGGTGCCGGCCCGTCGGGCCTGACGCTCGCGCACCTCCTCCACCTGGAGGGGATCGACTCGGTCGTGATCGAGGACCGGAGCCGCGAGTACGTCGAGGCGCGTATCCGCGCAGGCGTCCTCGAGCAGGGCGTCGCCGACCTGCTCACGGAGGCGGGCGTTGGTGAGCGGATGCGGCACGAGGGGATCGTCCACCACGGGATCGAGCTCCAGTTCGACGGCGAGCGCCACCGGATCCCCTTCGACGAGCTGACCGGCAAGGGGATCGTGATCTACGGGCAGACCGAGGTCGTCAAGGACCTGATCGAGGCCCGGCTCGCCTCCGGCCGTCCGCTCCTGTTCGAGGTCGCCGACGTGTCCGTCGCAGAGATCGACACCGACCGCCCGCGGATCAGGTTCCGCCACGAGGGCGTCGATCACGAGCTCGAGTGCGACCTGATCGCCGGCTGCGACGGCTTCCACGGCGTCTGCCGGCCGAGCATCCCGGACGGCGTGCTGACCGAGTTCTCGCGCGAGTATCCCTTCGGCTGGCTCGGGATCCTCGCCGCGGTCGCGCCGTCGATCGACGAGCTCGTCTACTCCGCGCACGAGCGCGGCTTCGCACTGCTCAGCCTCCGGACTCCCGCGCTCTCCCGGTACTACATCCAGTGCGCGCCGGACGAGGAGGCCAGGCGCTGGTCCGACGAGCAGATCTGGGCGGAGCTGCAGCAGCGCGTCGGGCTCGAGGGCTGGACCCTCGCCGAGGGGCCGGTGGTCGAGAAGGGCTTCACCGGCATGCGCAGCCACGTCGTCGAGCCGATGCAGTACGGGCGCCTCTTCCTCGCCGGGGACGCGGCCCACATCGTCCCGCCGACGGGCGCCAAGGGGCTGAACCTCGCGATTCGCGACGTGTGGCTGCTCGCGGAGGCGATCGCCGACCGGTATCGCTCGGCGGACGACTCGGCGCTCGAGCGCTACTCCGCCGAGTGCCTGCGCCGGGTCTGGCGGGCCGAGCACTTCTCGTGGTGGATGACGTCCATGCTGCACTTGCCCCCCGACGAGGATGCGTTCGGCTGGCGCCTGCGGCTCTCGCAGCTGCAGTACGTGACGACCTCCGAGGCCGCCGCCCGCTCGCTCGCCGAGAACTACGTCGGCTTCGACGCGGTCTAGTCAGGACGCCGCGGCAGTGACCGCGACCCGGTCGAGCCACCCGTCCGGCGCCGCCCGGCGGCCCCGCACGGTTGTGAGATACGCCTCCTGGAGCGTGCGCGTGACCGGCCCGACACCGAGCTCATGGTCGTCCACCGAGCGCAGCGGCGTCACCTCGGCCGCGGTCCCGCACATGAAGACCTCGTCGGCGCGATAGAGGTCGGAGCGGATCAGGCGCGTCTCCTCGAGCGCATAGCCGAGCTCCCGGGCGAGGTGGATGATCGTGTCCCGCGTGATCCCGGGCAGGATCGAGGCGGACAGGTCCGGGGTCCGAATCGTGCCGTCCTCGACGGCGAAGACGTGCTCGCCCGAGCCGTCGGCGACGACGCCGTCGTCCGTGAGCAGGATCGCCTCCTCGTAGCCGTTCCTCGTCGCCTCGTCGACGGCGAGCATCGAGTTCAGGTAGACGCCGGTCGCCTTCGCCGCGTGCGGGATCGTGTTCGCGCCCACCCGCCGCCAGGACGAGACCATCGCGCGGATCCCGTTCCGCTGCCCGTCCTCACCGAGGTAGGCGCCCCACGGCCACGCCATGATCCCGACCTCGACGCGGTTCCCGCGGGGCAGGACGGCGAGCTCGCCGGCGCCGTAGAACGCGATCGGCCGTACGTAGCACTCGGGCAGCTCGTTCGTCGCGACCAGGTCGAGGCACGCCGAGCGCAGCTGCTCGACCGAGTACGGCAGGTGCATCCGGATCAGCCGGGCCGACCGAGCGAACCGCTCCAGGTGATCGCGCAGCCGGAAGACAGAGGGCCCATCCGCCGTCGCGTAGCAGCGGATCCCCTCGAAGACGCCCGTGCCGTAGTGGAGCCCGTGAGCACCGAGATGGACGGTCGCGTCCGCCCAGTCGACGAGCTCGCCGTTCAGCCAGATCCTGTCCACCGCTTGCATCAGCCCGCGGTCGCCTCCTCGCTCTCCTGGACGGCGCCCGTCCCGGTCCCCTCGTGCTCGTCCTCGATGCTCGCGACCTCGGCCTTCGGGGTGACGTGCCAGAAGTCTCCGAGCGCGCGATCCCAGACCTCGAGCAGGGCGGCCCCGAGCTCGGAGCCCGTGTAGCGGACGTGCTGCTCGACCAGGTACCGGAGCTCGGTGTCGGCATGGACGTGCGCAAGTCCGACCAGATCGTCGTTCAGGCGGAGCGGCAGCGTGCCGGCCGGATCGTAGACGTACGCCTCGCCGCCGCTCATCCCTGCCCCGAAGTTCCGTCCGACCTCGCCGAGGACGACGACCGTCCCGTTCGTCATGTACTCGCAGCCGTGGTCGCCGATCCCCTCGACGACCCCGACCGCGCCGGAGTTGCGAACGGCGAAGCGCTCGCCGGCGCGGCCGGCGCAGTACAGCTCCCCGCCGGTGGCGCCGTAGAGGACGGTGTTCCCGACCAGGACCGGGTTGCCCGCATCCTGTTCCGGGGCTCGGATCGCGATCCGGCCGCCGCCCATCGACTTGCCGACGTAGTCGTTCGCCTCGCCGGCCAGCTCGAGCGCGACACCGGCGGCGAGGAAGGCGCCGAAGCTCTGCCCGGCCGAGCCCGTGAAGCGGGCGCGGATGCGGCCCGGCGTGGTATCGGCGCCGAACCGCCGGCCGATCTCGCCGCCGAGGCGGGCGCCGACCGCGCGGTCCCAGGTCGTGATCGCGTAGACAGGCTCGACCAGCGCCGCGCCCTCGAGCGC
>JBKPSO010000227.1:0-11964 GCA_046735055.1 Actinomycetota bacterium | reverse complement strand
TGACGACCATGTGGGAATCCTCCTCGAAGAAGCGATCTACCACGCCGAGCACGTCCGGCTCGGCGCGGTCGACCGCGCCCGCCGGGCGTCGTGAGCCACCCCACCCACGCCCTCGACCACTCGCGCGGACCGTTCGTCGATCCCTCGATCATCCGCTCGCGCGCGGGGATCAAAGCGGTCTCGCTGAGCCTCGTCGTCCTGACGGTGACTGCCATCACACAGACCGCGATCTACGTGTTGGTGATCAGCGTCGCACTGCTGGCCGACCTGATCCACAACTTCGGCGATGCCCTGACTGCGATTCCGCTCGGGCTCGCCTTCTTCCTGCGCAGCGCCCGCGGCGAGCGGTGGGCCGGGATCGCCGTGGTCGCGACGATCTTCGTCAGCGGGCTCGTCGCGCTCGTCCAGACGATCCTCCGCTTCATCCACCCGCACACGCTTACCCACCTCTGGTGGCTGGCCGCGGCGGGCGTGATCGGCTTCGCCGGCAACGAGATCGCCGCCCAGATCCGGTCCCGCGCGGGTAAACACCTGAACAGCCCCGCACTGATCGCGGACGGAGACCACGCCCGCGTCGACGGGCTCATCAGCCTCGGCGTGCTCGCCAGCGCAGCCATGGTCGCACTCGGTGTCCCGCTCGCCGACCCGATCATCGGCCTCGTGATCACGCTTGTCATCCTGCGCATCACCTGGGAGAGCTGGCACACCGTAAGAGGGTGAGGTAGAGACTGCGGACAGCACGTGCACGGCTGGGCGCGTTTTGCGGGAGCACAGCGCAAGTTCCTCGTCGAATTGGCATCTACCGCTTGCAGCACCTGAACCAGAACTGGCTCGCGGCTTGACGACGGTTCTCGACGCCAGCGCGTTCACTCTCGCGGCGGCCGACTCGCCGCGTCCCGCCGAAGCGGCCGAGGTCACGTACGCGACGGGGCGCCATGCGTTGGCGGACATCGCGCTGATGCTCAACGCCAAGCCGCGCCGGCCCGATCCACCGCGCCTCGACGACCAAGCCTTCAGCCGACTCTGGAAGCTTGCGGAAGGATCGGGGCTCGAGCTCCGCGAACAGGCCGACGCCCGTAAGCGACTCCACGACCTGCGCAAGGCCTACGAGCCATTCGCCGTAGCTCTCGCCGGCTGGCTCGAGCTCGCACTCCCGTCGTGGGTGCCTTCACGCGAGGCCGAAGCGAACTGGCGCCGCGCCGTTCTCGTGGGCCGCCGCCGACGGAGCCCGGAGCTCTAGGCGGGCCGACCACAAGGGTCGTCAGGGTCACGCGCTAACACACGTAATCCCTGCACGCGAGGCTTCGGAAATCCGACCAGTCCCCGTCCGATCCGCGGCGCACAATCCGGATCCGTCCGATGGTCTCCAGCTGTCCACACCGTTTCTTCCCCTCCGTCCGACGCGACCCCTAGGCTCATGCGCGTGCAGGGCGACTACGTCAGGCGGGGCGTCGCTGAGTTCATCGGGGCTTTCACGCTCGTCTTCATCGGCACCGGCGCGGTCATGGTCGGCTCCGGCGGCCTCCTCGGCATCGCCTTCGCGTTCGGGCTCGCGCTCGCGCTGATGATCACCGCGTTCGGCCACATCTCTGGCGGTCACTTCAACCCGGCGGTCACGCTCGGCTTCCTCGTCACGCGCCGGATCTCGGCCGGCCTCGCGGGGGCCTACTGGCTGATGCAGTTCGCCGGGGCGACTGTCGCGTCGCTCCTGCTCTGGTGGATCTTTCCGGCCGAGGCGATCGCCCCCACGCGCCTGGGCGCGCCGCTCCTGAACTCCTTGATCGGCTCCGGTGCCGGCTTCGCGCTCGAAGCGATCATGACCTTCTTCCTCGTGATCGCCGTGTTCGCGACCGCGGTCGACGAGCGCGGCGCGTTCAAGGCGGTCGCCGGCTTCGGGATCGGCCTCGTGCTCACCATGGACATCCTCTGCGGCGGTCCGCTGACCGGCGCGTCGATGAACCCGGCCCGCGCGTTCGGGCCGGAGCTCGTCTACAACGTCTGGGAGAGCTACACCTGGATCTACTACGCCGGTCCCGTCGTAGGCGGCATCCTCGCGGCCGTCCTCTACGAGCTTTTGTATCTCCAGCCCAAGATGCGCCTCACGCTGCCTGGGCGCCCCGGCGCCGACGTCGACGAGCCCCGCCCGGGCGACTTGGCCGCGTCCTAGCGCGTAGGCTCCGCCGGTGGAGCGGTTCCGCACGGCCGACGGGCGGACGCTGTCCTACCGCGTCGATGGGGCGGGTCCGGTGCTCGTGTGCCATCCGGGCGGCCCGGGTTTCTCGTCGCGCTACGTCGGCGACCTGGTCGGGCTCGGCGAGCATTTCTCTCTGGTCCTCCTCGACCCACGCGGCACCGGTGGGTCGGAGCGCCCGCCTGACGCGCGGGCGTACGCAACGGAGGACTACGTCGCGGATCTCGAGGAGCTGCGCGCCCATCTGCGGCTCGACCGGATGCTGCTGCTCGGGCACTCGCACGGAGGCGTCGTCACGGCAGCGTACGCGGCCGCCTATCCCGAGCGGGTCGAGAGGCTCGTCCTCGCCAGCACGCTCGCACGCTTCGGCGAGGAGCAGCAGCAGGCGATGACCGCAGCGATGGAGGCCCGCGCTGGCGAGCCGTGGTACGAGGACGCGCAGGAGGCGCTCGCGCGCGAGCAGGCGGGGGACTTCGCGGACTGGTGATCACCGGCGAGCTCGACTTCATCACCGGCCCGGTTTGTGCCGCCGAGTTCGCCTCGATCCCCGGCCAGCGGACGGTGGTGATCGAGGGCTGCGGGCACTTCATCCTCTTCGAGGCGCGCGACCGCTTCCGCGACGAGGTGACAGCCTTCCTCTCGGCAGGGCGCGGCGACTAGGCCGTCGCTGCTCCCAGCACTCGCGTGGTTTCGTCGCTTCCGAAGACCGGCAGCTCCTGCTCGACCCCGTTTGCTCGGAGCAGGAAGCGCCTTCCTTCGGTGACTTCTCCGATCGGCGTTAGGCGGATCCCGAGCGTGCCGCTCATCGAGACCAGGCGATCGACTGCGTCAGGGTCAGCGGCCGCGAGGAGGCTGCCAGAAGCGAGCATCCCGAGGGGGTCGAGGCCGAACGTGTCCGCGATCGCGGCAGTTTCCGGCATGATGGGCACCGCATCGCGATCGATTGTCGCGCCGCAGCCGGCGGCGAGCGCGAGCTCCCGCACGCCGGTCGCGAGGCCGCCCTCGGTTGGGTCGTGGAGGGCCGTGATGCCGCCGGCGTCCAAGAGCGCGATGGCCTCCGCGGCCACCGAGATACCCGGATCGGAGAGGAAGTTTGCGGCCCGCTCGACGATCACGGGATCGAGCGCTTCTTGTAGACGGTCGCCGAGCTCGCGGGCGACGAGGGCGGTCCCTTCGATGGCGAGGGCGCCCGTCAGCAGCAGCTGGTCGCCGGCACGAGCACCCCCCGGACGCACGAGTCGTCTACCTTCGACCTCGCCGATCAAGACGCCGACGAGGATTGGCCGCGCGATGCCGAACGTGACCTCCGTGTGGCCGCCCACGAGCGAGATGGACCGTAGTCGGCAGGCGTCCCGCAGCTCTCGGAAGTGTGACTCGACGAGCTCTTCCGTAGTCCCCTCGGGCAACAGGGCAGTGACCATCATCCAGCGAGGCGTCGCGCCCAGGCAGGCGAGATCGTTCGCGTTGACGTCGACCAGATACCGCGCCGGGCTCTCGCTGGCGAAAGTGATCGGATCGGACTTCACCACGAGTGTGGTCGTGCCGACGTCGATGGCGGCTGCATCGCCACCGAGGCCGGGGCCTACGACGACGGTCGGATCGCTCGTCGCATAGGTCGCGATCAAGCGGGCGAGCAGCTGCCCCGGAAGCTTCCCGATCGGAAGAACGGAGGATGGCACGGCGTGCACGGTATCCTCCTGGTGCGCGTGAGGGCGCACCCGGTCCGCGGGCAGGGCTGAGCCCACCTCAACGGCAGCACGGCAGCACTGCGACGGCGACACCCGCTGATCGCCGCGCTAGGTTCTCGACGAGGCGCTCGTCTGGGCGGCGAAGGCGGACCGCATCGAGGCAATCGACCGTCTGGTCGAACTCGGCGCTCAGGTCGAAGCTGACCCCTACCGCGGCACGCCGCTCGCTGGGGGCCGACCCGAGGATCCGGGACGCGCTCTACGACGGCACCGCCGCCGGCTGGGCGGCGCACGGCTATCGTCCGGATCTTGCAGAGCGGCTCGGCTGAGGCACGTCACTACAATTCCTGCCCGTGTCAGGGCATTCCAAATGGAGCTCGATCAAGCACAAGAAGGGCGCCGCGGATGCGAAGCGCGGTCAGCTGTTCACGAAGCTGACGCGCGCGCTGATCGTCGCCGCCAAGGACGGCGGCCCCGATCCCGCGGGGAACCTCGCATTGCAGAATGCGATCGAGAAGGCTCGCGCCGCATCGATGCCCAAGGACAACATCGAGCGGGCGATCGCCCGCGGGGCGGGGACCGGGGGAGACGCGGCGGCGTACGAGCACATCTCCTACGAGGGCTATGCGCCCGGCGGAGTCGCCGTCTACGTCGACGTCCTGACCGACAACCGCAACCGAACGGCCGGCGAGGTTCGCCACGTCTTCGCACGCGCCGACGGCAACCTCGCGGAGTCCGGAGCCGTCGCCTGGCTCTTCGAGCGGAAGGGCGTGATCCTCGTCGACGGATCGGCGGACGAGGACGAGCTGACGCTCACGGCCGCCGATGCCGGCGCCGAGGACGTTGTCCGCGAAGGCTCGAGCTTCGAGGTCACGTGCGCGCCGGAGGACCTGCACAGCGTGCGCGAGTCGCTGGAGGCGGCCGGGATGGAGATCGCCGAGGCCGAGGCGACGATGCTGCCGAAGACCACCGTCTCGATCGAGGACGAGGCGACCGCGCGGAAGGTGCTGAAGCTGATCGATGCGCTCGAGGAGCTCGACGACGTGCAGGACGTCTACGCGAACTTCGACATCCCCGAGCGCGTGCTCGAGACCGTCGCCGCGTAGGCCCGGCTCCTAGACGACCAAGTTCAATGTGCCGACGGGCCTTCTGTTCAGCGACACCAGATGAGCCCTCTTCGGGCCTCCGGCCGGGCGTCGTCGGCTTTGCCGGCGACGCTTCCAGCCACAGGGAGGAACATCCGACCACATGCCTAACCTCACCTCGTGAGAGTTCTGGGCATCGATCCAGGGACGGCTGCTTGCGGGTACGCGATCGTCCACGAAAAAGGCGGACGCCTTCGGGCACTCGACCACGGGTGGTGGCAAACGCCGGCGCGCGAGCGCCCGGAGCTGCGGCTGAAGACGATCTTCGAGCACGTTCAGGAGCTGGTGGAGGAGTTCGACCCGGATGCCGTCGCCCTGGAGGAGTCGTTCGTCGGCGCAGACGCCCGCACCGCGCTCTCTGTCGGTCAGGCGCGCGGCGCGGTGCTCGTCGCGTCCGCACTCGCCGGCGTCGAGTGCGCTGAGTACGCGCCGGCGCAGGTGAAGCAGGCCGTGTGCGGTTACGGCCGCGCCGAGAAGGCCCAGGTACAGCGGATGGTGCAGACGATCCTCGCGCTGAAGGCGCCGCCGAGTCCCTCGCATGCCGCCGACGCGCTCGCGGTCGCGATCTGCCACGCGCTCGCGCCGCAGCTGCTGAAAGCGCTCGCCTCGTGATCGCTCGCCTTCGCGGGAAGCCGATCGCGCGCCGCCCCGACGGCCTCGTCATCGATGTCAACGGCATCGGCTATCTCGTCGCGGCGACGCCCGGCGTGCTGCGGCGCGCCGAGGGAGCCGACGAGGTCGTCGTCGAGACGTACCTCGTCGTCCGGGAAGACGCGCTGGCGTTGTACGGCTTCGCGGATGCGGGCGAGCGCGAGCTGTTCGGACACCTCCTCTCGGTCGGCGGGGTCGGACCGAAGATGGCGCTCGCGATCCTCTCCGGCTCGACCGCGTCGGAGCTGCGGCGCGCGATCGCGCTGGAGGACACGAAGCGGTTCGAGGCGATCCCCGGCATCGGCAAGAAGACCGCACAGCGCGTCGTCCTCGAGCTGAAGGAGAAGATCGGCGTTGCGCCTCTCGGCGCAGCCGAGCCGGGCGACCACCTCGCCGCGCGGGATGCACTGATCGAGCTCGGCTACTCGGTGCTCGACGCGGAACGCGTGCTCGCCGAGGTCGATCCGGATCTCGGCCCCGAGGAGCGTGTGCGCCAGGCGTTGCGGCAGGCGGCATGAGCCCTAGGCTTGGCGAGGGCGACACCGGAGCACAGGCGGCTGCTTTGCCGGCGCCGGAGCGGGCAACTGCGGAGCCGCTGCTGACGCCTGTGCTCCACGAGGGCACGGAGGACGAGGATGACCGCTCGCTCCGGCCGCGTCGCCTCTCCGAGTTCGTCGGTCAGGAGCGGCTGAAGTCCCAGCTCGAGGTCGTGCTCACCGCGGCGACCACGCGCGGCGAGGCGCTCGACCACGTCCTGCTCGTCGGTCCGCCGGGGCTGGGGAAGACGAGCCTCGCCTACATCGTCCGCGAGGAGCTCGGAGTCGGGATCCGCACCGTCGCCGGTCCCTCGCTCGAGCGCAAGGGCGACATCGCAGCGATCCTGACCGCGCTCGATCCGCGCGACGTCCTGTTCGTCGACGAGATCCACCGGCTCAACGCTGCCGTCGAGGAGATCCTGTACCCGGCGCTCGAGGACTTCCGGCTGGACATCATCGTCGGCCAGGGCCCGGCCGCGCGCACGTTGACCCTCGACCTGCCGCCCTTCACGCTCGTCGGCGCGACCACCCGGACCGGTCTGCTGACGACGCCGCTTCGCGACCGCTTCGGGATGACCTTCCGGCTCGCCTACTACGAGCCGGCCGAGCTGGCCGAGATCGTCCACCGCTCGGCCCGGATTGTCGGCGTCAGGATCGCCCGCGATGCGGCCGACGAGATCGCGCAGCGCTCGCGCGGAACGCCCCGCGTCGCGAACCGCATTCTCAGGCGAGTGCGCGACTTCGCCGAGGTGCGGCACTCGGGCGAGATCACGGCTGAGATCGCCGCTGAAGCGCTGGAGCTGCTGGAGGTCGACGAGCAGGGCCTCGAGCGGACGGACCGCGAGCTGCTCGAGACGATCGCGGCCAAGTTCGGGGGCGGCCCCGTCGGGCTCTCGACGCTGGCGGTCTCGCTCGGCGAGGAGCCGGACACGATCGAGGACGTCTACGAGCCCTACCTGCTCCAGCTCGGCTTCATCCAGCGGACGCCCCGTGGCCGCATCGTGACCGACCTCGGGCTGGCGCACGTCGCCGAGGGGAAGGCGGCGCGCGTCGATAGCCTGTTCTAGTGCCCGAGCTCTGGATTCCGGGGTTCGCGGGTCCGCTCGACGACCTGGTCAACCGCATCCACCGGCGGATCGAGCAGTTCTCCGCGGAGGCGGAGGTCGAGCTGCCGGCGGTCGAGGTCGAGCTCGCGGGCGGCGTCCGCTACTCGATCGAGTCGCTCAGCGCCGAGCCGGGCTACGGATTCGTCACCCTCTGCCCCCACGGCGACGACGTGCCGGACGAGGTGATCGTCCCGATCGGCGCGATCGTGCGGCTGGAGCTCAGCAAGACCGCAGGGGAGCGCGGCCGGCTCGGTTTCTCGCTCCCGCCGGGCTAGCGCCGCTCGACGTGCCCGGGAGAGCCGCTACCTACGGTCGGTACTGGAGCTCGTGCCAGCTGGGCACGGGCGCAAGCTCGAGCAGGGCGCGGCCGCCGCGCGGGTCGCGGTAGGCGAACTCGGAGACGTCGTCGTCCCAGACGACCTCGAGCAGGTTCTCCTTGACGCGGTGGTCGAGCCAGGCGCCGCGGAAGATCAACTTCCGCAGCCAGTAGACGAGCGACTCGCCCTCAACAAGGGAGATGCGCTCCCAGTGGCGGACGAGGTAGCGGCCGAACGGGCTGCGGGCCTCCTCGATCCTGCCCTCGGCCGCGAGCTCGACCAGATCGGCCGTCTCGTCCTCGTCCAGCTCGTTCGCCTCGACGAGTCCGAGCCTGACGGCCGCCGCCGTCACGCGTTGCTCGAAATCGGCCGCGTTGAAGCTGAAGCGGTAGCCGAGGAACTCGACGACGTAGTCGTCGCCGGATGTGTAGTTGCTGCCGCTCGCCCCGGCGCTGCTCTCCACCGGCCCAGGATAACAGGGTGCCCAGGAGGGCCTGGCGAAACATTGTCGATGCCGCCGGGGCGCGCTATACCGCCGATCTACGGCGTCCTCGGTCGCCCCGATAGTGCTCAACTATCGGGGCTCCCTGCGTCCTTGTATCTCGACCGTGTATCACGCCCCGGCGACGTGCAACGTTCCGCCAATCCCTCCTAGAGTGCATCCGATGCGCATCCGGGTTCCGGTTCTGCTCGCCTCGCTCGCGGTCTGCGCGGGCCTGACCGCCCTCGCCGCCTGGATCCTCGACTGGTCGTTCCAGCGAGCCGCGACGCTCTCGCCGATCATCGTCCTCGTCGTCGGCGCAGCCGCGTTCCTGGTCGTCCTCTGGACGCGGGTCGCGTGGGAATCGATCCGCGGTCGCCGGCGACGGCGTAGTGTCGGAGACTGAGTTCGCGGCAGACGACGCGCACGCAGCCCGTGTCTGACACTGCGTGTGAGGTGCCGTCCGACCCTCGGCGTACCGTCGATCGCCCATGCTCGAGGCGACCTGGACGCTGCGGCCCTGCAATCCGCGAGAGGCGGCGAGGCTGGCGCAGGCCCTCGGGGTGAGCGAGACGATGGCGAGCGTGCTGCTGCGCCGGGGCTACGACACGCCCACGAGAGCCGCCACGTTCCTCGCCGGCGAGCTGCCCGGCCACGACCCGTTCCTGCTCGGGTCGATGCGCGAGGCGTGCGAGCGCATCCGAGCCGCGATCGCCGCCGGAACGCGCGTCTGCGTCCACGGCGACTACGACGTCGACGGGATCTGCGCGACCGCGCTCGCGGTCCTCGTCCTCCGCGAGCTCGGCGCCGAGGTCGAGTGGCACCTTCCGAGCCGCTTCGAGGAGGGCTACGGCATCGCCGGCCAGACGCTCACGCGCCTGGCCGCCGACGGCTGCGGCCTCGTCTTGACCGTCGATTGCGGGATCACCGCGGTGGAGGAGGTCGCCGAGGCGAAGGCGGCCGGGCTCGACGTGATCGTCACCGACCACCACCGCCCCGGCGCCGAGCTGCCCGACTGCCCCGTCGTCGCCACCCGGCCCTCTGCCTACCCGTTCCCCGAGCTCTGCGGCACCGGGGTCGTCTTCAAGCTCGCCGAGGCGCTGCTCGGGCCCGGCGACAGCCGTCTCGGCAAGCACCTCGACCTCGTCGCACTCGCGACGATCGCCGACGTCGTCCCGCTCATCGACGAGAACCGCGCGCTCGCGCTCGCCGGGCTCCGCCGGCTCGCCGCGACCACGCGGCCCGGCTTGCGCGCGCTCATGCAGGCGGCTCACGTCGACGCGGCCGTCGTCGACGAGGGCGCGGTCGGCTTTCGGCTCGCGCCGCGCATCAACGCCGCGGGCCGGCTCGGCCGCCCGACGGCCGCGCTCGAGCTTCTGCTCACCGACGACGAGGAGGAGGCCCGCGGGATCGCGCTCGAGCTGGAGGAGCTGAACCGCGAACGGCAGGCGGTCGAGGAGCGCATTCTCCGCGAGGCGACCGCCGCGATCGAGGCCTGGCCCGAGCCACGGCGCCGCCGTCGAGGCTACGTCGTCGCCGACGAGGGCTGGCACGAGGGCGTGATCGGGATCGTCGCATCGAGGCTCGTCGAGCGCTACCACCGCCCCGTGGTGCTGATCGCCGGCGCTGGGGCTGGAAGCGCCGACGGCGAAGCCGCCGGCGCCCGGCCCTCAGCGGCTGGAGGAGATTGGAAAGGCAGCGGTCGCTCGATTCCCGCGTTCGATCTCCACGCCTGCGTCGCCGCCTGCTCCGAGCACCTCGAGCGCTTCGGCGGCCACAGGGCCGCGGCCGGGCTCTCGATCAGTCCGGAGAACGTCGACGCGCTCGCGGAGGCTTTCGCCGCCCACGCCGACGCTCACCTGGCCGACGACGACCTGCGGCCGGTCACCGTCGTCGATGCGATCGTCCCCGGAGCCGCGCTCACCCTCGGTCTTTGCGCAGAGCTCCGTCGCCTCGCCCCCTTCGGCCTCGGCAACCCCGGCGTCACGCTACTCGTCGCCGGCTGCGAGCTCGGCAACCTGACCGCGGTGGGAGAGGGCAAGCACCTGCGGTTCCGGGTCAGCGACGCGGCGGGGCGGGTCGCCGGCACGGCGATCGCGTTCGGGCTCGGCCCCCACCTCGACCGCTTCCACCGGGTCGGCCACTACGACGTCGCCTTCCGGCTCCAGGAGAACACCTGGAACGGGACGACCTCGCCGCAGCTCGTCGTCCGCCGCATCTTCGACACGCCCGACCGCTACGTGGATCTGCGTGAGCGCTTCGCGGCAGAGTGGCGCTCGAAGAACCTCAGCCCGGAGGCAGAACAGATCGCCGCCGAGCTGGGCCTGGAGCCGGGCGGGCCGTGGCGAAGCCTGCTCGAGTCGGAGACGTTTCGGGCGCTACTCGACGACGCGCTCGAGCTGCGCCGCGCCGCGTAGCCGCCGAGCCGCGTCCGATTAGTGCCGGCCGCCGATGATCTCGACGAGCAGGGCCGCGAGCCGGTCGGCCCGCTTCTTCCGGGTGAAGAGGATTTTCCGCAAGGAGGACACGTTCGTTCTCTGATCCGTTCTTCCTCCGGCACGGCATTCCCGAAACTGAAGGTTTGCCGCCGAGGGGCCGAAGTACACTGTGGGTATGGCCGTACTCGAGGTAGCCGAGCGTCATCAGGAACTCGTCGATGAGCTGATCGAGACGGTCGAGACCTACAAGCCCGACCTCGACCGCGACGTGCTGGCGCGCGCGTTCTCGTTCGCCGCCAACGCCCACGAGGGCCAGCAGCGCCGTTCGGGCGAGGAGTTCATCAACCATCCGTTCGGCGTCGCCAAGATCCTCGCCGAGCTCCGCATGGACGAGCCGACCATTGCGGCCGCGCTCCTGCACGACGTCGTCGAGGACACGGAGTCCGACCTCAAGTCGGTACGCAGCGAGTTCGGCGACGAGATTGCCCAGCTCGTCGACGGTGTCACGAAGCTGACTCGTATCCAGTTCCAGAGCCGCGAGCACGCCGAGGCCGAGAACTACCGCAAGCTGATCGTCGCGATGGCCGAGGACGTACGGGTGATCCTGATCAAGCTCGCCGACCGCCTGCACAACCTGCGCACGATCGAGTACCTCGGCAAGCAGAAGCAGGTGCAGAAGGCGCGCGAGGCGCTGGAGGTCTACGCGCCGCTCGCACACCGGCTGGGTATCCACGCCCTCAAATGGGAGCTCGAGGATCTCGCGTTCGAGACGCTGCACCCGCGCAAGTACGCCGAGATCAAGGCGATGGTCGCCGAGCGTCGCGCCGACCGCGAGGAGCACGTGCGCGAGGCCGGTGTCGTCCTCCAGCGCGAGCTCGACAAGGCGAACATCCCGGCGCAGATCTCCGGCCGCGCCAAGCACTTCTACTCGATCTACGACAAGATGGTGAAGAAGGGTCGCGAGTTCAACGAGATCTACGACCTGACCGCGATGCGCGTCCTCGTCGAGCGCACCGGCGAGGAGGGAACGCGCGACTGCTACGGCGCGCTCGGCCTGATCCACTCGCTCTGGAAGCCGATGCCCGGCCGCTTCAAGGACTACATCGCGATGCCGAAGCTGAACCGCTACCGGGCGCTGCACACGACCGTGATCGGGCCTCAGGGGCGGCCGCTCGAGATCCAGGTGCGAACGACGGAGATGCACGAGACGGCCGAGTTCGGGATCGCCGCGCACTGGGCGTACAAGCGCGGCAAGACGAAGAAGGGCGATGACGCCGACTGGACGGCCTGGATGAAGCAGGTGATGGACTGGCAGCAGGACGAGGCCGACCCGCGCGAGTTCATCAAGACCCTGCGCACCGACCTCTTCGACGACGAGGTCTACGTCTTCACGCCGAAGGGCGAGGTGAAG
>JBKPSO010000226.1:0-4636 GCA_046735055.1 Actinomycetota bacterium | reverse complement strand
ACGTCTTCGACCGCTTCTACCGCGCTGCCGCGGCCCGCAGACTCCCCGGCTCAGGCCTCGGGCTCGCGATCGTCAAGCAGGTCGCGACCTCGCACCGGGGCGTCGTCACCGCCGAGAACGCACCGGACGGCGGCGCTGTGTTCCGGCTACGCCTGGGCGATCACGACGGCGCCATGCCGAGCTCGCGGTAGGTCGCCTCCGCCCGGTCGAGAAGCTCCCGCGCCCGCTCACGGGCGCCCTCGCCGCCGCGCGTGAGCAGCATCCTGCCGTAGTCGCGTTCCGTGAGCGCGAGCCGACAGCCTCAGCTCCTCGAGCCGGCCGATCTCCGCCTGGGCAAACGACGCGTAGGCGAAGTCGGCGAGCGGTGGCCCGCGCCACAGCAACAGCGCCTCGCGGAGCTTCGTTGCAGCGGCAGCCGCATCGCCAGTCCTCGCCTCGGCGACAAGGCGGTCGAACCGCTGCAGGTCGAGCTCGCCGTGGCCGGTGACCAGCACGTATCCCGGGGAGCGGGTCAGGCCGATTGCCGGCGGATCGTCGCTCCAGACGTCGTCGAGCAGTCGGTCGGCGGCGACGACGTGTTCGCGCGCAGCGGGAGAGCGGCGAGCAGAGCACGTTGCCGGATCCCTCCGAGCGGAAGCGAGCGACCCTGCTCGATCACCTCCAGCGGCCCCAGGATCGTGAATTCCATGCCCGCGGTCGAACGTACCACCTCTGACAGCAGGGTTTGGGGGACTCTGAGCGAGCCCGAACAGATCTTTGAGCGGCGGACCGCAAGGGGAGGCGGCTCGGGTCACTGCCGCTCCCCATTCTCATGGTGTTCTCAGGAAGGGCTGCGACGATCCGTACGTGAGCAAGACGGTGCTCTGGGTAGTGATCGGAGCCGCAGCCTTCGTCGTCGTCCTGCTGGCCGTCCTCACGCCGACCGTGATCGTGGACGACAACGACGATTACGCCCGGAGCGTGCGGGTCATGGCGCCGGTCGCACCTGCGCCTGAGCCCTTCCCGTTCCGGCAGGGTCGGCTGCCCGACCTCGGCCGCTGCTTCCAGCAGCACGGATTCGGCGGCCCGGGGCGCACGCCGTCGAGCCCCGACAAGCTCCGTCGGGCATTGCGGGACTGCGTTGCCCCCTTCGGCGGCTAGGCGCCGTTAACGTGTCGGCCCATGGCCGACGCCGTCACGATGGACAAGATCGTCTCGCTCGCCCGGCGGCGCGGGTTCGTCTTCCCCTCGTCGGAGATCTACGGCGGCCTCGGCTCGGCCTACGACTACGGCCACTACGGCGTCCTGCTCAAGAACAACGTCAAGGCCCGTTGGCTGGAGGCGATGGTCCAGGAACGGGACGACATCGTCGCGCTCGACTCGGCGATCATCCTCAACGCGCGGGTCTGGGAGGCGTCGGGCCACCTCGAGGGGTTCAGCGACCCGCTCGTCGACTGCCGCACCTGCAAGCTGCGTTTCCGCGCAGACGACATCACCGACCCGGAGCACGACGAGGTGCGCTGCGGGCGCAGGCCGAGCAAGCGGCCCGGCGAGACCGACGAGTGCGACCTGACGGAGGCGCGCCAGTTCAACCTGATGCTCGAGACGCGGATCGGTGCGGTCGAGGAGACCGGATCGACGGCGTACCTGCGCCCGGAGACCGCGCAGGGCATCTTCGTCAACTTCAAGAACGTGCTCCAGCTCGCGCGGCGCCGGCCGCCGTTCGGGATCGCCCAGATCGGCAAGTCGTTCCGCAACGAGATCACGCCGGGGAACTTCCTCTTTCGCACGCGCGAGTTCGAGCAGATGGAGATGGAGTTCTTCGTGCCGCCCACGAAGGCGAACGAGTGGTTTCGCTACTGGATCGACGAGCGCCGGGGCTGGTACCTGCGCTACGGGCTGCGCGAGAGCCATCTGCGCGTCCGGCCCCACGGCCAGGAGGAGCTCTCGCACTACTCGCGCGCGACGAGCGACATCGAGTACCTGTTCCCGATCGGCTGGTCGGAGCTCGAGGGGATCGCGAATCGCGGCGACTACGACCTCACCGCCCACTCCGCGGCATCTGGGACGAAGCTCGAGTACGTCGGCCCCGACGGCGACGAGCGCTACATCCCGCACGTGATCGAGCCCGCCGGCGGCGTCGACCGCTCGCTGCTCGCGTTCCTGGTCGACGCGTACGACGAGGAGGTCGTCGCCGACCGCGGGCGGACCGTCCTGCGGCTCCACCCGCAGCTCGCGCCGGTGAAGGCGGCCGTGCTGCCGCTGATCGCGAAGGACGAGGGAATGGTCGGCAAGGCGCGCGCGCTGTACGAGGAACTGCGCATGGACTTCATGGTCGAGTACGACGAGGGCGGCGCGATCGGCCGCCGCTACCGCCGCCAGGACGAGATCGGCACTCCGTTCGCCTTCACGATCGACGAGCAGACCCTCGAGGACGACACGGTGACGATCCGCGAGCGCGATTCGCTCGCGCAGGAGCGGGTGGCGATCGGCCAGGTCGGGGCGAAGCTGTCGGACGAGCTCCGCAAGCCGTGGAAGACGCCGAAGCCGGACTGAAGCAGCCGTACCTGTGGAGAAGAAGTCACGCTCTTCGCACACCTCTGGTGCCAGGCACTGGTTGTGGAAAAGCCTGAGTCGGCCGCTCGGGCCAGGTCTCGCAGGGACAGGCAGCTCTGGTGCATGTCCCACCGGGCGGAGCGGCTGAGCGAGGTTCGCTCGCATGCCGCTGCAGAACCGCGTCACCCCGCTCGGCGAGCTCGTCGACGACCCCGCGCGCGGGCTCGTCTACGGGAACCGCGGCTGCCTGCACGACGCCGAGGGACGCATCCGCCGGCACCACGCGACCCGGCGGTGGATCGCCTGCCGGCTCGAGTTCAAGGGCCGGCACCGCGCGCGGTTGATGCAGCCGGGCAAGTTCACCGAGCTCTTCTTCCTGGACGAGGCGACCGCCTTTGCGGCCGGGCACCGGCCGTGCGCGCTCTGTCGGCGCGCCGACTACAGGCGGTTCCTCGAGCTGCTCGGCGAGACCGGCGGCGACGACGTCGACGATCGCTTGCACGCGGAGCGCTTCGGCGGGCACGACACGCGGATGGACGACCTTCCAGACGGTGCATTCGTCCTCCACGAGAGCGAGCCGTACCTCGTCCTCGGCCGGCAGCTCCGTCGCTGGACGCCCGCCGGCTACGACGCCCGCATCCCCCGGCCCCGCGGTCGAGCGTACGCGATCACCTCGCCGTCGCTCCTGACCGTCCTCGCTGCCGGCTGGGAGGGCGAGGTGCCGCTCCTCCACCCCACCGCTACCCGGTGACGTCGAGGAAGAAGTCGAGCGGTGCGCCGACGACGACCTCGAGAATGTGGCCGATCACGTAGCCCGCGAGTCCGCGGTCCTCGGTGTCCTTGAACGCCTGCTGGAAGCCGGCCCTGAGCGCGGAGTCGATCGTCGGGCGATCCCAGCGGACCGCCTTCGTTCCCGCCGCGGGCACGAACGAGAGGACGAGCTCCTCGCGGGTCGTGTGCAGCCGGCACGCGGCGCCGTTCAGGCCGCTGAGCGCGAAGCGCTGCACCTCGCCGTCGAGGCCCCCACCCTTGAAGGCCGGCTTCGCGTTGCACGGGTCGGCGAGCTTCGGCTTCCCGAACCCGATCGCGCCGGTGGAGAGCTCGACGACGACGAGAAGCATCGCCGCAGCGAGCAGGCCTGCGAGCAGCTTCACGCCGTCCTCCGCAGCCGCCAGAGCGGGACGACGGCCAGCAGCGCGAACACGGCCGCGAGAGCGAACGACGACCGGAAGCCGCGCGTCAGTGCCGACTCGAGCGTCGTCACCAGGTCGTCGCGCGCCGCCCGCACGTCGTCGTTCGTCCGCGCGCCTGCGTCGTCGAACGGCTTGCCGAGGTCGGGCACCTCGCCCTTCTGCGCCTGCTCGAGCGCGTCACGGAGCGCGAGCGCGATCGGCACCTTCTTCCGGATCGGGATGTTCGCGTCGAGGATCGTCTTCGTCCCGCCGAGCAGCGCTCGCTCGCCCGCGCGGTCGAGCGCCCCCGTCAGCAGCGGTGCGACGAGCGCCAGCCCGAGGACGAGGCCGGCGTGCCTGGCGGCGACGGTGATCGCCCCGCTCCGCACGATTCCGGCCTCGGCGTCGAGCGACGCGCGCGTCAGCACAGGCACGGCGAGCCCGAGCCCCGTGCCGCAGAACGCCAGCGACAGCGCGACGAGCGCGTTCGACACGCGCGGCAGGAGCGCGAGCGTGACGAGACCGGCGGCGAGCAGCGCCGCGCCGCCGGCGACGGCCGCCGCCGGAGACAGTCCGCGTCCGACCCATCGCGCCGTCAGCGTGGCCGCGGGCAGCGTGCTGACGACGAGCGCGCCGGTGATCGGATCGAGCCCCCAGACGGTGATCACGAGCAGGACGGCGAGGAAGAGCGCCCCGACGAGCGCCGCGAAGACGAGCCCGAGCGCCGCGTCGGCGGCGAGTGCCCCGCGCGCCCGCCTCCGCGGCTCCTCGTCCGCGAGGACGGTCGCCGCGCCCGTGGCGAAGAGCGCGACGGCGGCCACCGGCGCCTGGACGACGAAGATCGCGCGCCAGTCGAAGAGTTGGGTGAGGACGCCGCCGAGCACCGGCCCGACGGCGGCGCCGAACACGGCGACGGTCGTCCAGAGCGC
>JBKPSO010000225.1:0-3479 GCA_046735055.1 Actinomycetota bacterium | reverse complement strand
CATATCGCGGTACTCCATCTCTACAGCGCGAAGACGGGCTGGGTCGTGATGTGGGCGGACGGGCACGTGAACCGCAAGATCGGCGTGTCGATTCGCCCGCTCGTCCTGGCGGAAGTGACACGATTGAAGGCGCAATGCCTGGCGCCGTAGGCGTGCCGCAGACGAGGTATGCGCGAAGCGGGGACGTCCACATTGCGTACCAGGTCGTCGGGGACGGCCCACTCGACCTCGTCTGGATCCCGAGCCTGGCGCACCACGTGGAGCTGAACTGGGAGAACCCCGTCGTGGACCGGTTTCTCACGCGCTTGGCGAAGCTCGGGCGGCTGATCGTCTTCGACAAGCGCGGGACGGGCATGTCCGATCGCCTTTCGAACGACACCACGCTGGAGACGCGCATGGACGACATCCGCGCGGTCATGGACGCGGCTGAGTCGACACGGGCCCTGATCATGGCGCTGGGAGACGGCGGCCCGCTCGCCATGGTCTTCGTGGCGACGTACGCGGATCGGACGCTTGGCCTGGTGCTGATGAACACGGCGCCGCGCTTCGTCCGCTCGCCCGAGTTTCCGTGGCTCCAATCACGCCGCGACTACGGGCAGCGGGTCGACGACATCGTGCGCCGCTGGGCGGAGCCGGACGCCTTCGACGAGCTGCTGGTTTCCGGGTCTCCCGATATGACCAAGGACGAGCAGAGGGCATTCGCCCGCGTCGTCCGGCTCAGCGTGAGCCCGGGTGCCTTCCGCGACTACCTGCGGATGAATCTCGACGTCGACGTCTGCGGTGTTCTCCCATCGATCCGAGTCCCGACGCTCATCCTGCATCGCAAGGAGGTTGCCCCACAGGACGTCCGCAGCGCACGCTACCTCGCGGACCGGATCGCCGGAGCACGGCTCGTCGAGCTGAGCGGCCGCAACTTCGCTCCGGGCGTTGGTGACCAGGAGGCGCTCTTCGCAGAGCTCGAGCGGTTCGTCGACGACGTCGTGTCCGGCAAGTGGGAAGCGGCCGAGCCCGATCGGGTCCTGTCGACGGTGCTCTTCACCGACATCGTCGGTTCCACCACGCGTGCCGCCGAGCTCGGCGACGCCGCCTGGCGGACGCTGCTCACCAGCCACCACGAGCTCGTGCGCCGCGAGCTGGGCCGCTATCGCGGCACGGAGCTCGACACGGCCGGCGACGGGTTCTTCGCGAGCTTCGACGGGCCGGCGCGCGCGATCCGATGTGCGTGCGCCGTCGTCTCCGGCGTGCGCGACCTCGATCTCGAGGTGCGCGCCGGCCTGCACACCGGTGAGTGTGAGCTCGTCGAGGGGAAGGTCGGCGGCATCGCCGTCCACATCGGCGCCCGCATCGCCTCCCTGGCGGCGCCCGGCGAGGTGCTGGTCTCGAGCACGGTCAGGGATCTCGTCGCCGGCTCGGGGATCACGTTCGCGGATCGCGGCAGCTCCGAGCTGAGGGGCATCCCCGGCGAGTGGCGGCTGTTCGCCGCCGAGCAAGAGGCTGCGTAGGATGGAGGCGATGGTCGAGTTCACGCTCGACGGCCGCGAAGTCTCTGCGCCCGAGGGCGAGCTGCTCGTCCACGCGCTCGCCCGGCACGACGTCTTCGTGCCGACCCTCTGTCACGACGACAAGCTCGACCCGTACGGCGGCTGCCGGATGTGCGTCGTCGGCGTCGAGGGCGCGCCACGGCCGCTGCCGGCCTGCGCGACCCGCGTTGCGGAGGGGATGGTCGTCTCGACGAACTCGTCGGTGCCGCAGTTCCAGCGGACGTTGACCGAGATGCTCCTCAGCGAGCATCTGAACGGGAACCCCGGCGGGCGGCCGAACGAGCTGCTCGAGCTCGCCTCCGACCTCGGCGTCGAGGCACCGATCGTCCTTCCCGACGCGAAGCGCGAGCCTTACGAGGACCGCGATCTGCTGATGGGCTACGACCCGGACGCCTGCATCCTCTGCGCGCGCTGCGTCCGCTACACGCAGGAGGTGATGCAGTGCTCCGCGCTCTCGCTCGAGGGCCGCGGGGGCGAGGCGCGGATCGTCCCGACGTGGGGACGCTCGTGGCTCGACACCGAGTGCGAGCTCTGCGGCGGCTGCCTCTCCGTCTGCCCGACCGGCGCGATCTACGAGAAGTTCGTCGAGGGCGAGCCGGCGGGGCACGAAGAGCGGCTCGTGAAGACGAAGACGACGTGCACGTTCTGCGGGGTCGGCTGCCAGGTCGACTTGAACGTCGACCCCGACACGAAGCGGATCGTCAAGGTCACCTCCGACCCGACATACGTCTCGAACGAGGGCAACCTCTGCGTGAAGGGCCGCTTCGCCTTCAACTTCGTCCACCACCCGGACCGGCTGACGACGCCGCTCGTCCGCGGCGAGGACGGCGAGCTGCACTCTGCTGGCTGGCCGGCAGCCCTTCGGGCTGCGGCCCAAGGCCTCACCCGCGTCCGCGACCGCCATGGCCCGCAGGCGATCGGCTTCCTCTCGTCGGCGCGGACGACGAACGAGGAGTGCTACCTCGTCCAGAAGCTCGCCCGGGCGGTGATCGGCACCAACTCGGTCCACTCGTGCGAGGCGACCTGACACGCCCCGACCCTCTACGGCCTGGTCAGGTCGTTCGGCAGAGGAGCCAGCACCAACTCGATCCCGGAGATCGAGAACGACCGCTTCATGCTCGTGATCGGCTCGAACACGACCGAGGCGCACCCGGTGCTCGCGCTGCGGATCAAGAAGGCGGTGCGGAAAGGCGCGACGCTCGTCGTCGCCGACCCGCGCGCGATCTGGCTGACGAAGCTCGCGAAGCGCCACCTGCAGCTGCGCCCGGGCACGGACGTCTGGCTGATCAACGCGATGATGCAGACGATCCTGGATGAAGGGCTCCAGGACGAGGCGTACATCCGCGAGCACACCGAGGGGTTCGACCAGGTGCGCGAGGTCGTCTCGCGGTACACGCCCGAGGAGGCCGAGCAGGTCACGGGCGTGCCGGCGGAGGCGATTCGCGAGACCGCGCGCGAGTACGCGCGCGAGCGGCACGCGGCGATCTTCTACACGCTCGGGATCACCGAGCACGCGTGCGGGGTCGACAACATCTGGTCGCTCGCGAACCTCGTCCTGATCACCGGCCACCTCGGCTACGAGTCGACCGGGCTGAACGCGCTCCGCGGGCAGAACAACGTCCAGGGGCTGAACGACTCAGGGGCGAACCCGTCGTACCTCCCGGGCTACCAGCCGGTCGACGACCCGGAGGTGCGGCGGAAGTTCTTCGAGGCATGGGGCGTAGAGGTGCCGGCGACGCCGGGCTACCGCCTCGACCAGATCGTCTCCGGCCTCCACGACGGCCGGGTGAAGGCGCTCTACCTCGTCGGCGAGAACCCGGCGCAGACCGAGCCGAACGCGCACCACGTCGAGGAGGGGCTCGAGCGATGCGAGTTCATCGTCTCGCAGGACATCTTCCTGAACGACTCGACGCGGAAGTACGCGGACGTGGTCCTGCC
>JBKPSO010000224.1:0-9169 GCA_046735055.1 Actinomycetota bacterium | reverse complement strand
CGGCCTCGATGCGGCTTCGGTCGGTGACGCGGTCGCCCGCACGATGCCGGACGTGATCGTCCACCAGATGACTGCGCTGGCCGGCAACGACGACCTCAAGCACTTCGACGACGCGTTCGCGGTCACGAACGAGCTGCGAACGATCGGCACCGGCAATCTGCTCGCCGCTGCCGAAGCCGTCGGCGTGCGGCGCTTCGTGGCGCAGAGCTTCACCGGGTGGCCGAACGCCCGCGAGGGCGGTGCGGTCAAGACCGAGGCGGATCCCCTCGATTCCGATCCTCCGAGGAACCAGGCGAGGACACTCGCGGCGATCCGGCGCCTCGAGGTGTCGGTGCTGAACGCCACGCTGGAGGGCATCGTCCTTCGCTACGGGAACCTCTACGGCCCGGGCGCCTCGGAGGAGCTCGTCGAGCTCGTCCGCCGGCGGAAGCTGCCGATCGTCGGCGACGGCGGCGCCGTCTGGTCGTGGATCCACGTCGACGACGCCGCCTCCGCCACCGTCGCGGCGGTCGAGCGAGGCAAGCGGGGGCGGTTCAACGTCGTCGACGACGAGCCCGCGCCGGTGTCGGACTGGCTCCCGTACCTCGCGGAGTGCGTTGGAGCGAAGCCGCCGCGGCGCGTGCCGATCTGGCTGGCGCGGCTCGCGATCGGGGAGGTCGGCATCTCGGTGATGACGCAGATCCGCGGCTCGTCCAACGAAAAGGCGAAGTGCGAGCTCGACTGGGAGCCCCGCTGGACGTGGTACGAGGGCTTCAGAGACGGGCTGACCGAGCCGCACCTCGCGGTCGTACGCGGTGGCGTCGAGCCCCAGCTGAGGGAGGCGGTCTAGAGTGGACGGGACGATCGTGAACCGGAGAACGCTTGTCGCCGAGGCGTACGCAGACCTTCGTCCGCTGCTGTTCTCGATTGCCTATCGCATGCTCGCCAGCGTCGCCGAGGCGGAGGACATCGTCCAGGAGTCGTTCCTGCGCTACCAGGGCGCACTCGACGAAGGCGCCTCGATCGAGTCGCCGAAGGCGTACCTCTCGGCGGTCGTGACCCGGCTGTCGATCGACCACCTGCGCTCCGCGCGTGCCCGGAAGGAGGCCTACGTGGGCGAGTGGTTGCCCGAGCCGTTGCTGACCGACGACGATGCGCCCGAGGGTGCGCGCGACGCCGAACGTGCCGACTCCCTGTCGATGGCGTTCCTGCTCCTGCTCGAGCGGCTCTCGCCCGTCGAGCGCGCGGTCTTCCTGCTGCACGAGGTCTTCGAATACGACTACCGCGAGATCGCGGCAATCGTCGAACGGAGCGAGGAAAACTGCCGCCAGCTCGCCGTGCGCGCGCGGCGGCACGTCGAGGAGCACAGGCCCCGCTTCGAGGCGTCAAACGAGGCGCGCGAGCAGCTCGCGACGCGCTTCTTCGACGCTGTCGGGGAAGGCGACTTCGGCGCTCTGATCGACCTGCTGGCGGCGGACGTGGTCCTCTACGGCGACGGTGGCGGAAAGGTGCCGTCGTTGCCGAGGCCGCTCGTCGGTCGCGACCCCGTCGCCCGGCTGATGCTTGGACTGCGGCAGCGTGTGCAGGAGCTCGGCGTCATCATGCGGCGGGCGGAGGTCAACGGGCAGCCCGGAGCGATGTTCCTCGACCGGGCAGGCCGCCTGGCCTACGTCTGGACGCTCGACATCGCTGACGGCCAGGTGCAGACGGTGCGGTCGGTGGGCAACCCCGAGAAGCTCGGCCACCTGGGCCCGCTTGCCGACGTCGCGGCGCTCGTGCACGGGCGCAGTCGCATCCGCGACGAAGCGGCAGAGTGAGCGGGCTCACCTATTCCGTGCGGTCCTCGAGTCCGGAGAGGACGCCGGTGAGTCCGAGCAGGAACAGGGGGAAGAAGAGGAACAGCGCAAAGACCAGGCCGCCGATGGAAAGAAGCGCGGCGACGATGAGGCTGAGCGCCGTTACGGTCAGGGACTTCATCTCGAACCTCCTTCGGCGAGATACATGGGCGACCGAGGCTCCGAGGTCGACCCCGCAGGTGCCGCGTAGGCCTCGACGAAGCCCTGCCGCCAGGTGGGGTAGCGCAGCGTCCAGCCGAGCTCGCGCTTCGCCTTCGCGTTCGACGCGCCGCGGGACTCGGTTCCCATCATGACCACGGCTTTGCCGGCGAACAGCCGTGCGAGCCAGACCGGGAAGTGACGGGGCGGCTTGGCTCCGAGCGCGTTGGCGAGCACCGGCAGCCACTCGCGGACCGGGGCCGGCTCGTCGTCCACGATGTTGTAGATCGCCGGACCCTCGTGCTCGAGGGCGAGCACGGTCGCCGCGGCGGCGTCGTCGAGGTGGATGAACGAGGAGACGCCGCCGCCGGCGCCGACGACCGGGAACTGCCGCTTCCGCACGGGCTCGACCAACCCGTCGTTGGCGGCGCCGTAGAAGCCGCCGTAGCGAAGCGCGGTCCCGCCGGCGTCGGTCACGGCCTCGTCTAGGTACGTCATCGCGGCGTCGGTCTCGCGCATCGCTGCCGGTGGGTCGTCGTCGAGCGGATCGTCCTCGGTCTTGACGGGGCCACCCTCGCGCGCGTAGCGATAGCTGGCGAAGCTCTGGGCGACGAACCGGGGCACTCCCGCCTCGCGTGCGGCGGTGAGCAGCGCGTCCGTGCCCTCGGTCCGGAGCCGGTTGGTCTGCGCGAACGTCCGGTCGAGGTTCTTCGTGAAGCGCACATTCGCCAGGGCGGTCGCCTGGTGCACGATCGCGTCGGGCTGGGCTTCGAGGACGGCCTTGCGCACGGCGCCAGGGTCGAGCAGGTCGAGCACGATCGGCTGCGCCCCGAGCGCCCGCAGACGTTCTGCGTTTCCGGGCGTCCTGGAGGTGCCGATCACCTCATGGCCTTGATCGGCCAGTTGGGGCACGAGCCGCGTGCCGATCGCACCGCTCGCGCCGGCGACGAAGACTCTCATCGTGTTCTCCTTTCGGTCACATCAATGGGATCTCGCGGGTCTATCTGGATGACCCGACGCGACGGAGGAATGTGACTGATGGACGAGCGCGATTGGCTGGCCGAGCGATTCGAGGAGCAGGAAGCCTGGCTACGGCTGAGTCGCACCGACACGAGCGAGGTCGAGAACCTCGGCGGTTGGCTGACGACCGTCGTCGCGCGCGTCTCGCTGAACATGCTCCGCGCGCGCAAATCACGATGCGAGGCGTCGATCGACGTGTACATGCCCGATCCGATCGTCGACCGGGCCGACGGGACCGACCCGGAGCACGAGGCGCTGCTCGCGGACTCCGTCGGCCTCGCGCTGCTCGTCGTGCTCGAGACGCTGTCTCCGCCGGAGAGGCTCGCGTTCGTGCTGCACGACATCTTCGCCGTCCCCTTCGCCGAGATCGCGCCGATCGTCGACCGCTCGCCCGAGGCGACACGCCAGCTGGCCAGCCGCGCGCGCCGCCGCGTCCAGGGCGGGAACGCGGTTCCCGACGCCGATCTCGACACTCAGCGTGAAGTCGTCGACGCCTTCCTGGCGGCCTCGCGCGACGGCGACTTCGCGGCGCTGCTCGAGGTGCTCGACCCGAACGTCGTGCTGCGCGCGGACCTCGGTCCTGTGCCCGGGGGCGGATGGAAGGAGGTCCGCGGGGCGAGGGAGGTCGCCGGGCAGGCCCTCTACTACTCGCGGCTCGGCCTGGTCGTCAAGCCGGCGCTCGTCAACGGCGCCGTCGGAATGGTCTCGATCCTCGACGGAGAGCCGTTCTCCGTCGGGGGCGCTACGGTCAGGGGCGGGAGGATCGTCGAGATCGACATCCTCGCCGACCCGGAGCGGCTACGGCAGCTCGACCTGACGATCCTCGTGGACCACTAGTCGTTCGGCTGGAGCGGAGGGCCGCGGCGGGGCACGGGGACGGAGTGGATGATCGAGGTCGTGGTGAGGCCGTAGGGCGTGAAGCGGTCGAGCGTCTCTTCGAGGTCGTCGATCGAGCGGAGGTGGAGCCGCATCAGGTAGCAGTCCTCGCCGGTGATGCGGTAGCACTCGGCGACCTCGCGCGTCTCCTGTGCGATCTCCGGGATTCGTTGCAGCTGACCGGGTGAGGGGCGGATGCGCACCACCGCCGAGACGGGGAAGCCGACCGCGGCCGGGTCGATCTCGGCGCGGTAGCCGGCGATCACTCCGGCCCGCTCGAGGCGTTGCAACCGTTCGGCGACTGCGGGGGCCGACATGCCGACCCGGCGGCCGAGTTCCGCGACGCCGACGCGGCCGTTCGAGGAGAGTTCCTCGAGGAGTCGCAGGTTGACGGCGTCGAGGAGCTTTGCTTCGTAGGTGGCTGCATCTCGGGTCCTTGGCTTACCAGGCATCTGGCAGAAACCTCCGTCGAATATCCATTCCATGATGGCAGCTTTGCGGCGACGATGCCCGGGTGGTGACGCAGGCAACAGCTCGATCGAGATCTGCGCTCGGGGAGCGAGTCGGCTCAGCTCCTCCGGAGCTGTACTTCGTGATCAGCGCCGTGTTCCACTACCTGGGTCCCTCGTTCGCGGTCCTGCTGTTCGCCCGGGTGGAGCCGCTCGGCGTCGCCTGGCTTCGGATCGCGAGCGCGGCAGCCGTCTTCGCCCTCTGGCGGCGTCCGTGGCGCGCGCTGACGGGGAGCGGGCGCACGGTCTGGCCGCTCGTCGGCTCGCTCGGCGCCGTCCTCGCGGTGATGAACGCGTGCTTCTACCTGGCGATCGACCGCTTGCCGCTCGGAACGGTGGCGGCGATCGAGTTTCTGCCGGTGATCGTGCTGGCGGCGCTCGGTGCACGCTCTCGGCGCAACCTGGCCGCGCTGGCGCTCGCCGTGGCGGGTGTGTATGCGCTCGTCGACGTGCGGATCGCGGGCCAGCCGCTCGGAATCGCGTTCGCGTTCGCCAACGCCGTGCTCTTCGCCGGCTACATCGTGCTGGCACATCGCGTCGCGCGTTGCCGCGAGCTGACGCGAATCGACGGCCTCGCCGCGGCGATGCTCGTGGCGGTCGTGATCGTGACCCCGATCGGCGGCGCCGGCGTCGCGCCCGCGCTGCTCGATCCGGTCGCGCTCGCCGCCGGCGTCGGCGTCGGCGTCGCCTCCTCGGTCATCCCCTATGTCTTCGACCAGCTCGCCATGGCCCGCCTGAGCCGGGCCACGTACTCGCTGATGGTCTCGCTCCTCCCCGCGACGGCCACGGTGATCGGCATCGTCGTGCTCGCCCAGATCCCGAATCTGATAGAGGTCGCCGGCGTGGCGCTCGTCGTCTGCGGAGTAGCGCTCCATCGCGAGGTCGCGGCGAAGGGCTAGGTGCCTCCCGTGGAGCAGGTGCGACTCGGCAAGGCGCTCCCTGCTCGCTAATGGCGGAAGTGGCGGCGGCCGGTGAAGACCATCGTGCCGCCGGCTGCTTCGACCGCCGCGACGACCTCCGGGTCTCGCTTCGAGCCGCCGGGTTGGATGATCGCGCGCACACCCGCGTCGAGGGCAAGGCGCGGCCCGTCCGGGAACGGGAAGAAGGCGTCCGAGGCCAGGGCGGCGGCCTCCACGTCGTGGCCGAGCTCCTGCGCCTTCTCGACGGCGATGCGCACCGCGTCGACGCGGCTCATCTGACCGGCGCCGATACCGATCGTCCGCAGGTCCTTCGCGATCACGATCGCGTTCGAGGTGACGTGCTTGCAGACTCGCCAGGCGAACAGGAGGTCGCCCCAGTCGGACTCGCCCGGATCGCCGCAGACGACGCACATCGCCTCGCGGTTATCGACGTCGGCGTCGCGGTCCTGGGCGAGCAGCCCCCCGAGGACGCGCCGGTAGTCGCGCTCGCCGGTCGGCGCATAGCGGCGCTCGGTCGAGGCGAGCACCCGGATCGCCTCCTTCGCGCGCAGCGCGTCGAGCGCGCCCTCCTCGTACCCGGGCGCGAACAGCACCTCGACGAACTGCTCCGCGAGGCGCGCGCCGAGCTTGTCCTCGACCGGCCGGTTGAGCACGACCACCCCGCCGTAGGCCGAGATGGGGTCGGCTCCCAGCGCCCGCTCGTACGCGTCCTCGATCGACGCCGCGACGGCGACGCCGCACGGGTTCGCGTGCTTGACGATCACGCAGGCCGGCAGCGCGAACTCCTCGAGCAGCTGCCTCGCGGCCGAGAGGTCGTTCAGGTTGTTGTAGGAGAGCTCGCGCCCGTGCAGCTGCTCGACCCGGGAGAGCAGGTGCCGCCGCGCGCCGGCCTCGGCGTAGTACGCGGCGCGCTGGTGCGGGTTCTCGCCGTAGGCGAGGTCGCGCTCCTTCCAGAACGTCGGGATCAGCCCCTCCGGAAAGGTCTCGCGGTCGGAGAACCACGCCGAGATCGCCGACTCGTACGCCGCGGTGACGATGAAGGTCTCGGCGGCGAGCGAGCGCCGCGTGTCGAGCGAGAGCTCGCCGCCCTCGCGGAGCTCCGCCAGCACGGATTCGTAGCGCTCCGGCCGCGAGACCGCGGCGACGTGCGCAAAGTTCTTCGCCGCCGCGCGCAGCAGCGCAGGTCCGCCGATGTCGATCATCTCGACCGCCTCCTCCGCCTTGACACCGCGCCGCGAGGCGACCTCGGTGAAGGGGTAGAGGTTGACGACGACGAGATCGAACGGCTCGATCTCGTGCTCGGCGAGGTCGGCGAGGTCGTCCGGCACGTCGCGCCGCGCGAGGATGCCGCCGTGCACCGCCGGGTGCAGTGTGACCACGCGGTGGCCGAGCATCTCCGCGAAACCGGTCAGGGACTCGACGCGCGTCACCGGCAGGCCCTGCTCCTCGAGGAAGGCCGCCGTGCCGCCGCTCGCGACGAGCTCGCAGTCGAGCTCGACGAGCCCACGGGCGAAGTCGTCGACGCCCGTCTTGTCGTAGACGGAGATCAGCGCGCGCACAGCTCTCGCACCACCTCCGGCAGCAGCCGGTGCTCGACGGCGTGGATCCGCTCGACCAGCGACTCGCGCGGCTCGACCGGCACGGGCACCTGGCGGAGTACCGGCCCGCTGTCGACGCCCTCGTCGACGAGGTGGACGGTGACGCCCGTCGTGTCGACGCCGGCCGCGAGCGCCTCGTCGATCGCCCTCTTCCCGGGAAAGGCCGGCAGCAGCGAGGGGTGGACGTTGACGATCCGCTCCGGGAAGCGGTCGAGGAACGGCTGCGTGAGCAGGTGCATGTACCCCGCGAGCACGACGAGCTCGGCCCCCTGGTCCTCGAGCCAGGTCGCCATCACGAGGTCGCGCTCCTCGCGCGTCGCGTGGCAGTCGAGCGAGAACGTCGCCGCGGGGATCCGGGCCGCCCGCGCGCGCTCGAGCGCCCGCGCCTCCTTCCGGTTCGACGCCACCGCGCGGATCGGCAGCCCGGCGTCGATCAGCGCCTGCAGGTTCGTGCCCTCCCCGGACACGAGCACGCCGATCATTCGACCCGCCCGATCACCATGCGTCCGGCGGGATCCGGCACGACCGCGCAGTACCCGATCCCGAGGTTGAAGACGCGGCGCAGCTCCTCCTCGCCGACGTGGCGGGCGAGCCAGTGGAAGACCGGCGGCCGTTCCCATGCGTCCCAGTCGATCGCCGCCCGCAACCCCTGCGGGATCATGCGCGAGAGGTTTCCCTCGATCCCGCCGCCCGTCACGTGCGCGAGCGCGCGCACGTCCGCGTCGCGCCGCAGCGCGCGCACGTCGTCCAGATACAGGCGCGTGGGCGCGAGTAGGTCGCCCCCGTCGTAGTCCTCGAGCTCCAGCACGCGCCGGACGAGCGAGAAGCCGTTCGCGTGGACACCCGCCGACGGGAACCCGACGACGACGTCGCCCGCCGACACCCGCGACCCGTCGATCAGGAGGGCCCGGTCGACGATTCCGACGCAGCAGGCCGCGAAGTCGAGCTCCTCCTCGCGGTAGACCCCCGGCAGCTCCGCCGTCTCGCCCCCGACGAGCGCGCAGCCGGCCGCGCGGCAGACCTCCGCGGCGCCCTCCACCAGCTCCGCCACCTGCTCCAGGTCGAGCCGGTTCGCGGCCACGTAATCGAGCAGGAAGAGCGGCTCCGCGCCCGTCGTCGCGACGTCGTTGATGCAGTGCGCAGCCATGTCGGCGCCGCAGTTGCGCAGCGCTCCCCGGGCCCGCGCGACGATCGGCTTCGTCCCGATCGAGTCCATCGAGGCGGCGAGGAAGCGGTCGTCCCCGAGCGAATACAGGCCCGCGAAGGCGCCGAACCCCTCTGCGCCGGTGGACTCGACCGCCGCGCGCAGGCGCTCGACGACCGCGCCGGCGGTCGCCAGCGAGACCCCGGCCCGCTCGTAGCTCGCCACGGCTTCGAGTCTAAGCTCCCTGGATGCCGTCCCCGCTGACGAGCTGGACGTGGGACCCGGCCCAGCTGCTGCTGATCGCGGCGGCTGCATTCCTCTACTACCGCCGCGCCGCGACCCTCGCCGCCCGCGGCACCCCGGTCGCCGTCTGGCGCCGCCTCGTCTTCGGCCTCGGGCTCGGGCTCGCCTTCCTCGCCGTCGCCTCGCCGATCCATGCGCTCGGCGAGAAGCAGTTCTTCTTCGTACACATGCTCCAGCACATCCTGCTCGGCGACCTGGCGCCGCTCTGCATGGTCGCCGGTCTGACCGGCCCGATCCTGCGGCCGGTGCTCGCGCTGCCGGTCGTCGTGCGGCTGCGCTTCCTCACCCACCCGCTCGTCGCGTTCCCGATCTGGGTGGTGAACCTCGTGCTCTGGCACCTCCCCTTCGCCTACCAGGGGGCGCTGCACCACCTCGGGGTGCACGCGGTCCAGCACATCCTCTTCTTCGCCTGCGGCTGCCTGATGTGGGCGCCCGTGGTCGAGGTGCTCCCCGGCCCGGAGTGGTTCGGCACCGGGGCCAAGCTCGGCTACATCGCGGCCGTCCGCGTCGTCGAGACGATCCTCGGCAACGTCTTCATCTGGTCGGGCGGCGTCTTTTACCGGTACTACGAGCATCCGGTCGAGCGGTGGGCGATCTCCGCGCACGCCGACCAGGGGATCGCCGGCGGCGTGATGATGCTCGAGGGCTCGCTGGTCACGCTCGGCGTTCTCGCCTGGCTCTTCCTTCGCTGGGCACGGGAGAGCGAGGAGCGGCAGCAGCTGCTCGACCAGGGGGTCGATCGGCGGGCGGCGACGCGGGCCGTTCGATACGGCCGCGGTCAGCGTGGGGGAACCCCTGGTTCCCCCACGGGCCCCCTCCTCTAGAG
>JBKPSO010000223.1:0-5013 GCA_046735055.1 Actinomycetota bacterium | reverse complement strand
GCTCAGCGTGTATGCCTCCGAGAGCCCGGCGCCGGCGAGTACGTCCTCGACCACGCGGCGCAGGCGCTGCTCGTCGGTCAGCCGCCCGAACATCTCCCGCCGCAGCGGCAGCGTGAACGGCACCCGCTCGAGGCCGTGGACGCGGATGACCTCCTCGATCACGTCCACCTCGCGGGTGACGTCGCGCGCGCGCCAGGTCGGGACGGTGACGGCTCCCCCGTCCTCCTCGACCTCGAAGCCGAGCCGCTCGAGGATCCGGCGCTGGTCCGTGGGCGGGATCTCGAGCCCCGCGACCGCGTCGGTGCGCTCGGGGCGAAGGCGCGTGACCGGCTGCGTCGGCAGGTCGCCCTGCACGTCGATCTCGCCCGCATAGCGCGCCTTCGTCAGGTCGACGAGCAGCTCGGTTGCGTAGGTCGCGGCCTGTTCGGCCAGGTACGGGTCGACGCCCTTCTCCCAGCGGTTCGACCCCTCGGTGCGCAGGGTGAGCCGCTCGGACGTCCGCATGATCCCGACCGGCTCGAAGTTGGCCGCCTCGAGGAGGATGTCGGAGGTGTCGTCTGCCAGCTCCGTCTCCTCGCCGCCCATGATCCCGGCGAGCGCGACCGCGCGCTCGGCGTCGGCGATCACGAGGTCGGACGGCTCGAGGCGACGGAGCTCCCCGTCGAGCGTGCGCAGCTCCTCCCCCGGCGCGGCGCGGCGGACGATGATCCGGCCCCGCGCGAGCTTAGGTCGATCGAACGCGTGCAGAGGGTTCCCCAGCGCAAGCATGACGTAGTTCGTCACGTCGACCGCGTTCGAGATCGGGCGCATGCCGGCGGCGGTGAGGCGGGCCTTCAGCCACTCGGGCGAGGGGCCGATGCGCGCGTCGTGGAACAGCCGGCCGATGTAGCGCGGGCAGCCGACGGGATCGTCGACGCGCACCTCGACCGGCTCCGGGTCAACGGGGCGATCCGGCTCCCGGCCCGGCATCGGCCGCAGCTCGGCGCCGAACACGGCCGCGACCTCGCGCGCAATCCCGTAGATCGAGAGCAGGTCGGGGCGGTTGAAGCCCGTCTCCGCCTCGATCACCTCCTCGCCGAGCGGCAGCACGTCCGCGAGCGGCGTGCCGGGCTCGGCCGGGTTCGCGAGGACGATGATCCCAGAGTGGTCCGGCCCGATCTCGAGCTCGCGCTCGGAGAGGATCATCCCGTCCGAGACGACGCCGCGGAGCTTCGCCTGCTCGAGCCTCTGCCCGCCGGGCAGTACGGCGCCGGGGAGGGCGACGGCGACGGTCGCGCCTGCGCCGAAGTTCCACGCCCCGCAGACGATCTGGCGGGGCTCGGGCTCGCCGACGTCGACCGTGCAGAGCTGGAGCCGGTCAGCGTTCGGGTGCCTCCCGGCCTCGAGTACGCGCCCGACGCGGAAGAGGCCGAGGTTGCCGTCGAGGTCGGGAACACCGTGGTGGGAGATGCGCTCGAGCTCGAACGTCGAGATCGAGAGGCGCTCGGCGATCTCGCGGGTCGTGGCGTCGACCTCGACGTACTCGCGCAGCCAGGAGACGGGGATCTTCATCGCGCCACTAGAACTGCCGCAGGAGCCGGAGGTCGTTCTCCCAGAGAACGCGCAGGTCGGGGATGCCGTGGCGAAGCATCGCGATCCGCTCGAGGCCGAGACCGAACGCGAACCCGGAGACCTCGTCCGGGTCGTACCCGACGTAGCCGAAGACGTTCGGGTCGACGACGCCGGCGCCGCCCATCTCCAGCCATCCGCTGTAGCGGCACGAGGGGCAGCCCTCCTGGCCGCATCGGAAGCAGGAGACGTCGAACTCGATCGACGGCTCGGTGAACGGGAAGTAGCTCGTCCTGATCCGGACGGTGCGGTCCTCGCCGAAGAGCGCCCGCGACAGGTACATCAGCGTTCCCTTCAGGTCGGCGAGCGTGATCCCGCGGTCGACCGCGAGGCCCTCCACCTGGTGGAAGACAGGGCTGCGGGTCGGGTCGGGCGTGTCGCGCCGGTAGGTGCGCCCGAGACTGACCATGTAGACCGGCGGCTCGTGCATCTCCATGAACCGGATCTGGCCGGGCGACGTGTGCGTGCGCAGCACGAGGTCCTCGCCGACGTAGAAGGTGTCGTTTGGCGACGTCGACGGGTGCCACTCCGGCGTGTTCAGCGCCGTGAAGTTGTGGTAGGTGTCTTCGATCTCCGGGCCGTCGAAGATCTGGTAGCCGAGCCCGACGAACACGTCCTCGACCTGGCGGCGGATCTGGGTGATCAAGTGGAGGTGCCCGCGCGGGATCTCGACGCCGGGCAGCGTGACGTCCACCTGCTCCTCGGCGAGCGAGCGGTCGAGCGCCCGGGCGCGGATCTGGTCGCGCGCGGCGGCGACCGCCTCCTCGAGCTCGGCCTTCGTCCGGTTCAGCTCCGCCCGTTCCTCCACGCGCAGGCTCTGCGCGTTCCGCAGCGCCTCCGTCAGCCTGCTGCGGCGACCGAGGTAGGCAACGCGCGCGTCCTCCAGCTCCTGCTCGCTCGCAGCGCCTACGATCGCGGCCCGTGCCTCAGCCAGATAGTCCGCCTCCCAGCCCATCGAACGAATCTAGCACCGGCAATCGCAGCCCTTACGACCGCATTGCCGACTTCTACGACCCGTGGAGCCGGAGCGTCGTGGAGGACATCGGCTTTTACGTCGCCGAGGCGCGGAAGGCCCGGGGCACCGTCGTCGAGCTCGGCGTCGGCACCGGCCGGATCGCGGTCCCGACGGCCGAGGCCGGCGTGCCCGTGATCGGGGTCGACTCCTCCGCCGGGATGCTCGAGGTCTGCCGCGCCCGCGCCGCCGAGGCCGGCGTCGCCGACCTGCTCGACCTGCGGCTCGGCGACCTCCGCAACCCGCCGGTGGACGAGCGAGTCAGGCTCGTGACGTGTCCGTTTCGCTCTTTCCTCCACCTGACCGACGACGAGGACCGCCTCACTGCCCTGCGTGCCGCCCGCGAGCTGCTCGTACCCGGCGGGATGCTCGTCTTCGACGTCTTCGAGCCCTCCGCGGAGGATGTCGAGGAGACGGACGGGCGCTGGCTGGAGCGCGAGTCCGGAATCTGGGAGCGCGCGGACTGGGACACGCGGGAGCGCAGGCTGACCCTGACGCTGTCCGTCCACGGGCAGCCTGGCAAGCCGCGGCTGGCCCTCTCCTGGCTCTCGGCGCCCGAGTGGCGGGCGCTGATCGAGCGTGCCGGGTTCCGGATCGAGGCCTGCTTCGGCTGGTTCGACCGGCGCCCCTACCAGGGCGGCGAAGACTCCGTCTGGCTCGCCCGGCGCGTTTGACATAGGGTTGGCCCCGTGACCTGGGTCGTGATCGCGATCGTCGCCGTCGTCGTCCTGCTGCTGCTCTGGCTGGTGGCGATGTTCAACAAGCTCGTCCGCCTGCGAAACCGCTCCGAGAACGCGTGGGCGCAGGTCGACGTCCAGCTCCGGAGGCGCTACGACCTGATCCCGAACCTGGTCGAGACGGTCAAGGGCTACGCGGCGCACGAGCGCGAGACGTTCGAGGCGGTCACGAACGCGCGCGTCGCGGCCCAGCAGGCGCAGGGCGTCGCCGCGCAGGCACAGGCCGAGAACGTGCTGACCGCCGCCCTCGGCCGGCTCTTCGCCGTCGCCGAGGCCTACCCGCAGCTCCGCGCGACCGAGAACTTCCAGCAGCTCCAGGCGCAGCTCTCGGACGTCGAGCAGAACATCGCGATCGCGCGCCAGGTCTACAACGACACGGTGCTCAGCTACGAGAACGCGCTCGAGACCGTCCCGACGAGCGTCATCGCCGGCATCTTCAACTTCCGGCCTCGCGAGTACTTCCAGACCGAGGACGTGACGCGCGAGGCGCCGCGCGTCGATTTCGGTCGGCCCGGCACGCCCGCCCCGCCGGCCCCGCCCGCGACGCCCTCGGCCGCCGAGCCTCCGGCGAGCTAACGCGCATGCGGAAGGCGCTGCTGCTGGCGGCGGCCGTCGTCGCACTCGCCCTGCCCGGAGCAGCGGGTGCCTACAGCCTGCCGGCGGCGGACATCGCCGTCCGCGTCGCTCCGGACGGCTCGCTGCTCGTCGCCGAGAACATCACGATCGAGGGCGCCTTTCACGGGGCGTATCGCGACATCCCGCTCCGCAAGGGCGAGTCGATCGACCGCATCCAGGTCGGCGAGCAGGGCGAGAAGTACACCCGCGGGGGCAGCACCGAGCTCGGGAGCATCGACACGCCGCACACGTTCAACTACGAGCAGAACGGCAAGCGCGTGCGGATCGTCTGGCACTTCCAGGCCGCGGGCGAGCCGCACACGTACACGATCGCGTACCGCTTCCGCGGCCTCGCGATCGCCTACGACGACATCGTCGACGTCAACCTGAAGGTCTGGGGCGCGAACTGGAGCGCGCCGCTCGGCGACCTGCGCGCATCCGTGGCGCTGCCGAAGCCCGCCCGGCTGGGTCCCGCCTACAACGTCTGGGGGCATCCCGGCTGGGTCAAGGGCGTGGTCGAGCGGACGCCGCGGGCGGCGCTCCTGCACGCCGTCAACGTCTCCGCGAACCAGTTCGTCGAGCTGCGCGTCACGTTCCCTCGCTCGCTGCTGCGCTCGACGTCGGGCGCGAAGGTGGTCCCGGGACCGGGGCTCGCGAAGGTGAAGAAGGAAGAGCACGACGACCAGGCCGCCTACCTCCACGACCAGGCCCAGCTCGACGACGCGAAGCACCACCTCGCGCGGACGCTCGTCTTCCTCGCGCTGCTCGGGATCGGGCCGGCGATCGCCTGGATGCTCCTCGTGTGGGCGCTCTACGGCCGCGAGCGCGGGACGGGCTACGACCGCGAGTACGAGCAGGAGCCGCCGACCGACAGCGAGCCGGCGCTCGTCCCCCCGCTCCTACGCCAGGACAAGACGGCGGGCTCGCAGGAGTTCACGGCGACGCTCTTCGACCTGATCCGCCGGGGTCGCTACAAATCGACGCCGGTGACGACGGACCGCAAGGTCTGGGGCGGGCTTCGCCACGAGGACGTCGCCGACC
>JBKPSO010000222.1:0-5190 GCA_046735055.1 Actinomycetota bacterium | reverse complement strand
TCGCGCTCTGCGGTCAGATCGCCGCCGCGCTCGACGCCGCCCACGCGCACGGCCTCGTCCACCGCGACGTCAAGCCCTCGAACGTCCTGCTGGACGCCCACGACCACGTGTACCTGAGCGACTTCGGCCTCGCACGCCGGCTCGGCGAGGCAATGCCACCCGTCGGCCGGGAGCCATCGCTCGGCACCCCGGCCTACGCGTCGCCGGAGCAGGTGGCAGGCGGAGCGGTCGACGGCCGCGCGGACGTCTACGCACTGGCCTGCGTCCTCCACGAGTGCCTCACGGGGGAGGTGCCGTATCCGCGAACGTCCGAGCTGGCGGTGCTCTGGGCGCATCTGCACGATCCGCCGCCGAGCGTTGCCAGGTACCCCGACCTCGAGCCCGTGTTCGCGAGGGCGCTGGCCAAGGAGGCGGATGACCGCTACCGGACATGCGCCGAGCTGGTCGACACCGCCCGCGAGGCGCTGGGCCTCCACGACGTCGTCGTCCGGGACCGGAAGCTGCTGCTGGTGATCGCGGCCGGGCTGGTAGTGGCGCTCGGCGCGACCGTTGCCGCGCTCCTCCTCATCCGCGACAACGGACCGGCCCGGCCGAGTACGAAGCCGGTGGCAGCCCCCAAGGTGGATTCGCTCCAGCGAATCGATCCGAAGAAGAACCAGCTCGTCGCCACCTTCGATCTCGGTTCCGACCCGACGGGGGTAGCCGTAGACCGAGGAAGCGTCTGGGTCGCCGAGCACGACCAGAACCGGATCACGAGGGTCGACCCGCGCACGAACCGCGTCGCCGCGACCGGATCGGCACCCGGGCCGGTCGCAGTCACGGCCGGCGAAGGCTCGGTGTGGGTCGTCACAGCCGACGGTCTCGTGGCGCAGCTCGATGGGCGAACCGGGGCGAACCTCCACCAGCTCGTGGTACCGGACGAAGCGCAAGCCGCCGAACTCGCGGCATCCGGCGCCGGCGGCGTCTGGCTGGCAGCGCCGGTGAACGGGGTCGTGTCGCACGTCAACCCGCGTAGCACCTCCTTCGTCTCGACGATCGCCACCGGTGCGCTGAAGGGGGCGCTGAAGGGAATCGCTGCGGGCGAAGGTTCCGTCTGGGTCTCGAGCAACGACCTCCTGGCAGACGATTACGCGCTGCTACGGATCGACCCGTTGGACAACCGTGTGGTCGCGCGAACGCCACTCCGTCTCGGAGCAGACGGCGTCAGCGCGGGCGAAGGCTACGTCTGGGTCGCGAACAGTCTCGGCAACACGGTCTCGCAGGTCGACCCACGCACGAACAGGCTCGTCCGCAGGATCCGCGTCGGCCGCGACCCCGTCGCGGTCGCGGCGGGCGGAGGCGGGGTCTGGGTCGCGAACTACAAGGACGGCACGATCTCGCACGTCGATCCGAGGCTGGGGCGCGTGGTCGCCACGATCCGGGTCGGCCCACATCCGGACCACGTGACCGCCGACGAGCGGGGCGTATGGACGACGGTGCACGTGCGATGACCCCGGAGCTCACCCGGAGAGAGTTCCTCGCGGGCGGCGCCGCCGCGGTCGCCGGTCTTGGTCTCGGCGGGTACCGTTCGAGCGACGGCTTTCAGGGCACGCTGCACGTGCTCGGCATCGGCGCGGGCGAGTTCGACGAGATCGCCCGGCTGGCCAAGCGGGACCTCGGCTTCGACATCGCCTTCGACATCACCGGCACCGACGCGCTCGTGCAGCGGGCAATCACGACCCCGGCGTCGTTCGACGTCCTCGCCAACTACTACTTCACCTACGACCTGATCTGGCGCTACGACGCGCTGCAACCCATCGACACCCGCAGGATCACGCGCTGGTCACAGGTCGACAAGCTCTTCAAGTACGGCAAGGTCCGGCCCGGCAACCCGCGCTGCACGTACGGCCAGGGCGACGCACCGTTCCGCCGGATGTACGTCGACGACTCGGGCGCCTACCCGCCGTCGCACGGCCTGCTTCCGGGCGTGACGGGCATGGTGCAGTGGATCGACGAACAAACCGGGAAGCCCTACCACGGCCTGCCGGAGCCGCGGCACGTGGTTGCCGTCCCTAACTACTTCAACATGGACTCGATCGGCTACAACTCGCGGGTCATCGACCGCCCGCCGGAGCGCGTCTCGTGGGCGGAGCTCCTGAACTCGCGCTGGAAGGGGCGGGTCGCGCTGTTCGGCGGCGCGCAGATCGGCCTCGTCGACGCGGGGAACGCCGCGGAGGCCGCCGGCCTGATGCGGTTCCGCGACAAGGGCGACATGAGCCGCGCCGAGATCGACCGGCTGGTCAAGATCCTCGTCCGGCTGAAGAAGAGCGGGCAATTCCACGGGCTGTGGGACGAGGGGAACAGCATCAGAGCGGTCGAGTACATGCTCTCGAAGGAAGTCGTCGTCGAGTCGATGTGGTCGACCCAGGTCACGGCGCTGCAGGCGGAGGGATTCCCCGTGCGGTACGCGGCGCCGCCGGAGGGTTACCGCGGCTGGGCAGGCGGCTTCGCGATCTCGAGCGCGGTCGAGGATCCCGCCCGGCTGCAGGCCGCCTACGACTACGTCAACTGGTGGCACTCCGGCCCGCCGGGAGCGCTGACGATGCGGGTCGGCTACTACAACCCGGTGCAGAAGACGACCCGCCCTCTCGTCTCGCCGGCCGAATGGGACTACTGGATCGCCGGCAAGCCCGCTGCGAGGGACCTTCCGGGCGCATTCGGCGACGTCACGATCCGCAAGGGACAGGTGCGCGACGGCGGCCCGTTCTCGCGCCGCGCCTGCCGGTACGCGTGCTGGAACTCGGTCTTCCGCGAGCACGCGTACCAGGAACGCCGCTGGCACGCCTTCCAGACGGCGTAGGCGCAGCTAGCGGCGCGCCTCCGCGAGCGACCACGTGAAGCGCGTCAGAGTCCCCTCGGGTGCGACGCCGCTCGGTCTCAGGCCGCGCTTGACGAAGAGCGCCGGCGGAGCCGCCTCGCGCGCGAGCGTGAGACGTGTCTCGCCGAGGCCTTCCGTGCGCCACCGCTCGGAGAGCCCGGCGACCACCAGCGCGCATTCGGCCGCGGCCGCGACGATCTCTGCCGGCTTCCGCGCGACCAGCACCGGCTCGGTCGACACCCCGACGGCGCGCTGGATGAGCAGCGACGCGCTGGCGAGGAGCCGGCTCGCGTCGCGGCGGCCGTCGCCGCCGGTGACCCCGAGGAGCCGCAGCGGCGCCGCCGTCGCCGCGGCCGCCCAGGCGCCGAGCTCCACCGCCGCCCAGTCGTGCTCGGCACCCCCGAAGGGAACCAGCACCGGCCGGGCGGGCTCCAGCGTGCGAGCGCGGACCGCGAGCGCCACGTCGCAAGGCGCGGCCGTGAGGAGCCGTTCGACCTCCGGGGGCAACGCACCGCCCTCGGCGAGCACCGGCGACCCGTCGAGAAGAACGAGGTCCACCGCCTGCTCGGCAACGAGCCGCAGGAGATCTGCCGCCGCGTCGTCTGTCGTGAACGCGGCGGAGCGAGCCGCGAGACCGCGCGTGGAGAGCGCCGCGCGCCGCTCGTTCAGCCGGCCGGTCGCTTCCGACAGCTGAGCGACGCTGCCCACAAGCCCGATCAGGATCAACTCGTGGGGGGATCGCACGGCCAACGGCTGGGCGACCGCGATCAGAGCGTCGAGGTCGGCTTCCCCGCGGACGGCGACGACGATCGACCGCTCCGGACGAGCTTCCTCCGCGACCAGGGCGAGGGACGGGTCCTGCTGCAGGATCGCCCGCTCGAGCTCCTGAAGAACGGGGCTCGGCTCGAGGCCGAGCTCGTCGACCAGCACCTTCCGCCCGGCCTGGTAGGCCTCGAGCGCCTCGGCCTGCCGGCCCGAGCGGTACAGCGCGAGCATCAGCTGCCCGCGGAGGCGTTCCCGCAGCGGGTGCTCTGCGACGAGCGTCTCCAGCTCCGCGACGAGCTCGGCCTGCCGTCCGGCCGCGAGATCCGACTCGACGCGCTGCTCGAGCGCGACGAGCCGGAGCTCCTCGAGGCGGGCAATCGGGGCCTGCGCGAACGACTCGAACGCGAAGTCGGCGAGGGCCGGGCCGCGCCACAGCGCGAGCGCCTGCCGCACGGCGTCGCCGCCCTCTGCGAGGAGCCCCTCGAAGCGGTCGAGGTCCAGCTCTCCCGGCTCGACGCGAACCGCGTAGCCCGGCGGCCGGGTGACGATGCGGTCGGCGCCGAGGACCTTCCTCAGGCGGGAGACGTAGTACTGCACCGTGTTGACGGCGGCCTTCGGCGGCTCGAAGCCCCAGAGCTCGTCGATCAGGCGGTCGACCGAAACGACCTCGTTCGCGTGGGTGAGCAGGAGGGCGAGCAGCGCCCGCTCCCGGCCGCGTCCAAGCGGGACCGGCATGCCGTCGTCGAGAACCTCGAGCGGGCCGAGGATCCGGAACTCCACCGGGCCGCCGCCGCCCGCCTCTAGCCGAGCTCGAGCACGTCGACGACGCGCAGCTCCGGCTCGACGCCGACCTTCCGCATCAGCTCCGTCCCGCGCGGCACCGGCGCCTCGGCCAGGTAGGCCTCGAGCGTCTCCCGGTCCTGCCAGACGGCGACGAGCTGCACGAGCTCCCCGTCGACGAGCAGCACCGCTGTGCGGACGCCGCCCGGCCGCGTCGGGCGCCCCTCCTGCATCAGCTCCGCGAGCCGCTCCGCCTGCTCGCGGCTCATCCGAGCTTCGAAGACAGCGGCGACCATGGCGGCTAGGTCGAGATCATCTTCTTCTCGACGCCGACGCCCGCGGCAACGGCCCGCTCGTACTCGAGCGGCACGGTCGCCGAGTCCTGCAGGGCGATCCCGGTCGAGTCGAAGACCGTCACCTGGTCGTCGGACTGCCTGCCCTCGAGCTCGCCGCAGACCACCTTGCCGATCTCGCCGGCGACGTCGTCCTCCGTGAGCAGCCCCGCCGAGAGCGGCACGTTGATCTCGCCGTCCTCGCGGCACTGGCGGATGTCGTCGACGAAGACGCGGCCGCGCTGGAGGATGCGCGGGTCGAGCTCCTGCTCGCCCTTCAGGTCGGCCCCGAGCGCCGCGATGTGCGCGCCCGGTTTCACCCAGGCGTCGTCGACGAGCCACTTGCGGGCGTGCGTGCCGGTGACGATCACGTCGGCGCCGGTGACTGCCTCCTCCACGTCCGTCGTGCCCGCGATCGTCAGGTGCGGGTACTTCGGCGCCTCCTCCTCCAGAAAG
>JBKPSO010000221.1:0-11279 GCA_046735055.1 Actinomycetota bacterium | reverse complement strand
GCGGTGCGGGCGAGCACGCCGAACGAGATCCCGAACACGAACGCAGCGATCCCGATCGGCGCGATCGCCCGTGCGCCCTCGAAATAGCGCTCCCTCACGGAGCGGCGGGAGCGGTCACGCCTCGGCCGATCCGCTCGGCGGACATCGCCGCGCAGAGCACGAAGAGCACGGCTCCGGCGCCGGCGATCAGCCACAGGGTCGTCGTGAACGTGCCGGTGGCGTCGCGGGCAGCGCCGAGGACGAGCGGCGCGATCGCGCCGATCGTGTAGCCGACTCCCAGCATCATCCCGGCGATCGCGCCGACGTCGACCGACCGGCGACCGACGTCGACCGGCAGGGTCATCACGAGCGGGAACATCGCCCCGGTGCAGAGGCCGGCGATCGCAGCCCAGAGCCACGCACCGCCCGGCAGCGCCGCAAACCCAGCGCAACTCATGGCGAGCGCGCCGCTGAAGAGCACGAGGTAGAGCCGGCGCGAGCCGCGCCGGTCGGCGAGCCAGGGAATGATCATCGTCGTCACGAGGGCCGCGATGTTGAGAACGGCGAGCAGCGCGCCGGCCTTCCCATCGCTCCAGCCGCGCTCGACGTACGCGTCCGGGAGCCAGTTGTTCAGCCCGTAGAAGAGGCACGCCATGGAGCCGAAGATCGCGACCAGGCGCCACGAGAGACCGCTTCGCCACGGCAGGCGAACGGGCGTGACCTCCGCCCGCCGGTGCGGCGGCTGGCCGCGCGTCAGCCACCACCATGCGAAAACGAGGACGCACGTCGCGATCGAGAACGCGGCGAGCGACCAGCGCCAGCTGCCGGCCGCGTCCGCGATCGGCACGGCGAGCGCGGAGGAGAGCGCGGAGCCGATGTTGATCCCGAGCACATAGATCCCGGTCGCGAACGCCGGCCGGTTCGCGAAGCGCTCCTTGACCGCGACCGGCATCAGCGCCTGTGCGAAGCCGAGGCCGAGGCCGACCCCGAACGTGAGCGCGATCACGCCCGCGGCTCCCGGCGCCGCGGCTCGGGCGATCCCGAACCCGCCGATCAGGGCAAGGCAGGCGGCGAGCGCGAGCCTCGGGCCGTACCGGCGCGTCAGAGCAGGTGCCGGCAGTGCGAAGATGCCCATGCAGAGCACGGGGATCGTCCCGAGCAGCCCGGCGACGGCGTGCGAGACCTCGAGATCGTCCTGGATCGCCGGGATCAGCGGCCCGACCCCGACGATCGGCGGGCGCAGCGCGAGGCCGACGAGGAAGAGGCCGGCAAGGAGCGCGAGCCCGTGGCGCCTCATCGCACGGTCACCCACGCCTGCCAGGCGATCCGCAGGACGAGAAGCGCGATCGCGAGCCCGATCAGTGGGTCGGCGAGCCGCACGCCGAGCGCCACCGCGACGGCGCTCGCGACGACGCCGAGGCTGAGGAGCCCGTCAGCGCGCGCGTGCCCCTGGCCGGCGCCCACCGCCGCGTCAGGCGGCGGTGACCGGGTTTGTCAGGCTGCCGAGACCCTCGATCTCGATCGTGATCTCGTCGCCTGGCTGCATGAACGCGGGCGGGTCGCGGAATGCGCCGACCCCGGCCGGCGTGCCGGTCGCGATCAGGTCACCGGGCTCGAGCGTGATCGTCCGCGTGACGTAGGCGATCAGGTCGGCGACCCCGAAGACCATGTTCGCGGTCGTCGACTCCTGCCTCGTCTCCCCGTTCAGGACCGCGCGGATCGCCAGGTTCTGCGGATCCGGGACGTCGTCGCCCGGAACGAGCCGCGGGCCGACGGGGCAGAACGTGTCCGGCGACTTGCCGCGCGTCCACTGGCCGTCGGCGAACTGGAGGTCGCGGGCGGAGACGTCGTTGACGCAGATGTAGCCGGCGACAGCGTCGAGCGCGTTCTCGGCCGAGACGTCGCGCACGCGGGACCCGATCACGACGCCGAGCTCCGCCTCGTAGTCGCACCTCGTCACGATCGGCGGGATCACGATCGGCTCCCCCGGCCCGATCAGGGCGTTCTGCCACTTCGCGAAGAGCAGCGGCGCCTCCGGCAGCGGCACGCCCTGCTCCTCGGCGTGGTCGCGGTAGTTGAGCCCGATGCAGATGATCTTCCCGGGCCGGTCGATCGGCAGCATGCTCTGAGCCTATCCGGCAGGCAGCAGGACGACGTGCACCTCGCGCGGGCCGTGGACGCCGACTGCCAGCTTCTGCTCGATGTCGGCGCTGCGGCTCGGACCGGTGACGATCGCGAGCGCGCTCGGCAGCTCGGCGCCGAGGGCCGCGAAGAGCTCATCGAGCCCCGGCAGGATCCGATCCTCAGCCAGAAGCGTGACGTGGACGTCCGGGAGCAGCGAGTTGCGGCGCGACTCCTCCGGCGTGGCCGCGAGCACGACCGAGCCCGTGTCGGCGAGCCCGTAGAGCGCCGTCGAGACACCTGCGCCCCCGAGCTCCGGCGGCGCGCCGCGATGGACGTGGCAACCCACGGCCTCCGCGTTCGCGACGAACTCGTCGACGAGGCTGACGCCTTCGGCGTCACGACATCGCCTCGCACCAAGACCGACAGCTTCGCTGTCGCCTTTGTACTCGGCTTCGTCTCTCACCCGCGCCGGTCCCGGTAGCGCCGCCCGAGCCGAGGTAGCGCCCGCCCTCGGGACCACGCACGACCCGGCCCGACTAGCCCGCCGAGCGGCTGCCCGAGCCGCGCCAGGCGCGTCGTCAGGCGGTAGCCGAGCGGCCGCGACCACGCGAGCGACCAGAGGGCGAACCCGACTCGCTCGAGCAACGGCGCGACCCGCTCGGCGACGAGATCGCGCCGTAGGTCGAGGAGCAGCTCGTGCAGCGGGATCTTGACCGGGCACGCGTCGGTGCAGGCTCCGCAGAGGGACGACGCGTGCGGCAGTGAGGGCGCCTGCTCGAGCCCGACGAGCAACGGCAGCAGGACGGCGCCCATCGGCCCCGAGTACACCGAGCTGTAGGCCGCACCGCCGGTCTTCCGGTAGACGGGGCACACGTTCAGGCAGGCGCCGCACCGGATGCACGCGAGCATCTCCCGGTACCGGCCGCGCAGCAGGTTGGTGCGTCCGTTGTCGAGAATGACAACGTGCTGCTCTTCCGGGCCGTCCGTCTCGCCCGGCCGCCGGGGCCCTGTCAGGAGGGTCGTGTAGACGGACAGCTTCTGGCCCGTGCCCGAGCGGGCGAGCAGCTTCAACAGCACCGCAAGCTCGGCGGTCGACGGGACGAGCCGCTCCATGCCGAGCAGCGCGACGTGGACCGGTGGGATCGAGGTGACGAGCCGCGCGTTGCCCTCGTTCGTGACCAGGCAGATCGATCCAGTCTCCGAGACGCCGAAGTTCGCACCCGTGATCCCGACGTCTGCCTGGAGGAAGGTCTCGCGCAGCTGCGTGCGCGCCGCGTTCGTCAGGGCCTCGAGCTCTGGGGGCACCGGCTTGCCGCCTGCGCCCGAGAGCAGCTCCGCGACCTCGTCGGCGGTCTTCTCGATCGCGGGCGCGAGAATGTGCACCGGATGCTCTCCGGCGAGCTGGAGGATGTACTCGCCGAGGTCGGTCTCGACAGGACGCACGCCGACCGCCTCGAGTGCCTCGTTCAGGCCGATCTCCTCCGAGACCATCGACTTCGACTTCGCCGCGAGCTTGGCGCCGCGGCGCCGGCAGACGTCCGCGACGTACTCGCTCGCCTCGGCCGCCGTCCGGGCCAAGAAGACGTGCCCGCCGCGCGACTCGAGCGCGGCCGTGAAGCGGGCGACGTGCGCATCGAGATCGTCGATCACCGCCATCCGGATCTCGTGCGCGCGCTGTCTCAGCTCCTCGATGTCTGCCAGCTCGGCCCAGGCCGCGACCCGGTTGGCGCGTAGGCGGTTCGTCGCCTGGTCGAGCGCACCCTCGATGCGCGCGTCGCCGAGCTTGCCTCGCGCGATCTCCCGAAAGCGCGGCGAAGGTTGCGCGAGCTCAGGCAAGTACGCCCCGTGCGAGTGCGCTCGCGAGGTGGACGATGTCGACCCGCCCACGCAGCCGCTCGGCACGCCCCCTCAGGTGCATCAGGCACCCCGGATCGGCGGTGACGATCGTGGCCCCCTCCGCCCCGGCGAGCTTGTCGTCGGCCATCGCGAGCGAGACCTCCGGCTGGCGGACGGAGAACGTGCCGCCGAAGCCGCAGCAGAGATCGGGCCGTGCGAACGGGACGAGCTCGGCGCCCGAGGCGCCCAGCAACCGGCGAGGCTGCGCCGAGATGCGAAGCTCGCGCAGCATGTGGCAGGAGTCGTGGTAGGCGATCCGCCGACCTGCGTTCCGCGGCAGCGGCCGGAAGCCCGCGTGGACGAGGAAGGCCGAGAGCTCCCAGACCTCGAACGGCTCGGCGCCGACGAGCTCCGGCAGGTAGTGCGAGGCCATGGTCGCGCACGATCCCGAGGGGATGACGATCGGCAGCTCACGCGAAAACGCCCTGACGAACGTACGGGCGACGCGGCGGGCGGCCGCGTGGTGTCCCGAGTTGAACGCCGGCTGACCACAGCACACCTGGCCCCGGGGAAACTCGACCTCGAAGCCGGCCCGCCGGAGCAGCCATTCGGCGTCGGCAACCGCCTGCGGGAACGCAAGGTCGCCGAGACAGGTCGCGAAGAGCTGGACCGTCGGCATGCCCCCAGACTAGTTCCGGATGCCGGAGTCCTTCAACGCGCGGAGCATGTCGGGCCAGACCTCGCGATGCGCAGGGACGTACTCGTCGATCTTGTCCGGTCGGACCCGGAGGACGAATGCGCTGCGCTGGCTCACGTCGTCTCGTAGGCGCTCTCCACCGCCGAGGTGCCGCGATCCGCCGCCAGCCGCTCGGCGTACCCGCCGGCCCTGAACGCCTCGACAGGGTCCGCCTCCAGCCCGCGCTCCGTCCGCCAGCGCGCGAGCAAAGGCCGCACGTCCGCCTCGAATGCCTCGATCAGAATTCGATGCGCGCCGAGCACATCGCCCTCCGCCTGCGCGGCCGCCAACCGCTCCTCCTCGACGAGCAGCGCCTTCGCGAACGCCGTCTGGATGTTCATCACCGACTGGATCATCGCGTCGATCTTCCCCTCGACGTTGTGGGACTGGTCGATCATGAACGCGACGTCATCGCCGCCGCCCTTGGCGATCTCGCGCATGATCCGAAAGAGCTCGAACGGGTCGATCGAGCCGACGATCAGGTCGTCGTCCGCGTACTTGCGGTTGTTGAAGTGGAAGCCGCCGAGCAGCCCCTCGGCAAGGAGTCGCGCGACGATCTGCTCGATGTTCGTCCCTTGCGGATGGTGCCCCGTGTCGACGAGCACCTGCGCCTGGGGCCCGATACGGCGGCACACGAGGGCGGCCGTTCCCCAGTCCGGCAGATCGGTCGAGTAGAAGCCAGGCTCGAAGAACTTGTACTCGACGAGCAGACGGGTCCCCGCGGGCAGTGCTGCGTAGACCTGCTCCAGTCCCTCGAGTAGCCGGGCATGTCGGGCACGGAGGTCGTCCTGGCCCGGATAGTTGGTGCCGTCGGCGAGCCAGAGGCTGACGACCGTCGAGCTCACCTCCGCAGCGATCTCGACACACTCGAGGCAGTGGCGCAGCGCCTGTGCGCGGACGGCTTCGTCCGGATGGCAGAGGCTGCCGAGCCGATACTCGTCATCCCCGAACAGGTTCGGGTTGATCGCGCCGATGCGGATGCCCTCAGACTCGGCGAACGCGCGCAGTTCGCGGTAGTCGTCGACCGCGTCCCAGGGAATGTGCAGGGCGACGGCCGGGCAGCAGCCCGTCAGGCAGTGGACGAGGGCAGCGTCCGCGATCCGCTCGTGGACCGTGCGCGCTGCGCCCGGCCACGGGTAGACGTGGAACCGCGTGCCCGAGTTCCCGTACCCCCACGACGGCGTCTCGATCTCGAGTTGCCCGAGCCGGGCGAGGACTGCGCTCTCGTCCATCGTCGCGCAGTCTGACGCATTCCCGACGGGATTACGAATCCGCCTTCGTTTTGCTCCAATTCGAAAGCGAACGTTCTGCCCTTGACTTCCGACTCGGCGTCGTCGTAGGGTCGCACTCATCGAAGGACGCTCGGACTCTCCCGTGTTCTCTCAGGAGGAGCGCATGCAGCACGTGCTCCGCCTGCTCGAGACGCGCGATTCCGTTCACGTTGCGGAACTTGCGGAAGCATTTTCGGTTTCCGAGGTGACAGTCCGCAGCGACCTCTCGGCGCTCGCACGCCAGGGGCTGGTCGCGCGCGTCCGGGGCGGCGTGCGGGCGCTCCAGCACGGCCAGTCGGAGGTCGGCTTCGACCTCCGTCTCCGCCTCGAAGTCGAGCGCAAGCGCGCGATCGCGCGGGCCGCGGCGGCTCTGGTCGACGAGGGCGAGGCCGTCGCGCTCGACGCGAGCACGACCGCCTACTACCTCGCCCTCCAATTACGCGGCAAGCGAGAACTCGTGGTCGTCACCAACGGCCTGCTCGTCGCGACGGCGTTGGCGGACGCGCCTGGCATCTCGGTCCTCGTCACGGGCGGGATGCTCCGCCTCTCGGCGATGTCCCTCGTCGGCGACCTGGGCACGGATGTGCTCAGGACGACCCGAATCAACAAGGGCTTCCTCGGCGCCCGGGGCCTGAGCCTCGAGCGGGGCCTGATGGACCTCAACCCGGACGAGGTGCGGATCAAGCAGGAGATGGCCGACGCCTGCGAGCAGGTCTACGGGATCTTCGACGGCACGAAGTGGCATCGCAGCGCATTGCTGGCGTTCGTTCCAGTCGACCAGCTCGCCGGCATCATCACGGACTCCAGCGCGCCGGCCGGCGAGGTCGAGGCCTGGCGCGGCGCCGGGGTGGAGGTCGTCACGGTCGATCCGGGGCCCCGCGAGCCCCTCCCGGTGCGGCCGCGTGATCTGCGCCGCGCCGTGCGAAACGACGCGCGGGTCGGCTGATGGCCGTCATGGCAGCGGTCGACCTGGGTGCCCAGAGCGGACGGGTCGCGGTCGGCCGGTTCGACGGCGAGCGACTCGCCGTCTCAGAGGTGCACCGATTCGCGAACACGCCGGTTCGCGTACGCGGAACGCTCCACTGGGACATCCTGCGTCTCTACGAGGAGACGCTCGACGGTCTCCGTGCCGCCGCGCGCGATGCGGGGGTCGATTCGATCGCGGTCGACTCTTGGGCCGTCGACTTCGGGCTCCTGGACGGGTCCGGAGGGTTGGTCGGCAACCCGGTGCACTACCGTGACGCCCGCCGCGCCGCCGCCGTCCCGGGCGTGTACGCACGGATCCCTCCGCGCCACCTGTACGAGCGCACGGGGATCCAGCTCCTCCCGATCAACACGGTGTTCGAGCTCGCGGCAATGGCGGACGCGCACGATCCGTCGCTCGCGGCTGCAGAGACGCTGCTCCTGATCCCGGATCTCTTCCACTACTGGCTGTGCGGGAGCAGGACGACCGAGTTCACGAACGCGACGACGACGCAGTGCCTCGACCAACGCACCGGCGAGTGGGCGGGCGACCTGCTCGACCGCCTCGAGATCCCGGCCCGCCTCTTCCCGGACATCCTGCAGCCCGGCACGCCGCTCGGGCCGATCGCCGCTGACGCCGCAGTTGCGACCGGGCTTGAAGGGACACGCGTGACAGCCGTCGCGACCCACGACACCGGCTCCGCCGTCGCCGCCGTTCCCTTCCGTAAGGCGCGGTCGGTCTTTCTCAGCGTCGGCACCTGGTCGCTCGTCGGCCTCGAGGTGGACCGGCCGCTCGTCACGGACGCTACCTACGCAGCCAACCTGACGAACGAGGGCGGCGTCGCGGGGACATTCAGGTTGCTGCGGAACGTCACCGGCCTCTGGCTGCTCGAGGAGTGCCGTCGGCAATGGGCAATCGACGGGCATGAGCACTCGGTCGAAGACCTGGTCGAGCTCGCTCGCTCCGCACCAGCGCTCAGCTCTTTCGTCGACCCGGACGACCCGACGTTCGCGGAGCCAGGCGACATGCCCGCACGCATCGCCGACTTCTGCTCGCGCACCGGCCAGCCCGAGCCGGCCACACCCGGGGAAGTCACCCGCTGCATCCTCGAGAGCCTCGCGCTTGGGCACGCGCAGGTCGTCGCCCTGCTCGGCGAGGTCACGGGCAACACCGCTGCGGAGCTGCACGTCGTCGGCGGCGGTGCGCGCAACGAGCTGCTCTGCGACTGGACCGCGCAGGCGGCGGGACTGCCCGTGCTCGCCGGCCCCGCGGAGGCGACGCTGATCGGCAACCTGCTCGTCCAGGCGATGGCGCTCGGCGAGCTAGCCTCGCTCGACGAGGCCCGGGGCGTCGTGAGGGCGTCCTACACCCCGACCGTCTACGAACCCTCGGAATCGGCCGAGTGGCGCGAGGCACGTGAGCGCTTCGCTCGGCTGGCGGGCATCGAGGTGACTTCGTGAGCGGCGTCGCCGACGTGCTCAAAGGGATCCCGGCGCCCGAGGACCGCTGGGACGAGAGCGCAGCCGCAGGGCTCGGCGTGCTCGACGGGCTCGTCTACCGCTCGAGCCTGCTCGGTACCGACCGCGCCCTTGCGAACCAGGGCGGCGGGAACACCTCGGCGAAGGACACGGTGATCGACCACGCCGGCCGCGAGACGCGTGTCCTGTGGGTCAAGGGCTCCGGCACGGATCTGGCAACGATCACCGCGGCCGGCTTTCCGGGTCTCCGGCTCGACGAGCTGCTGCTCCTGCGTGCCCGCGAGGAGATGGACGACGCGACCATGGTCGACTACCTGCTCCGCTGCGCACTGCGCCCGGACCAGCCGCGGCCGTCGATCGAGACGCTCCTGCACGCGTGGATCGGGGCCGAACACGTCGACCACACACATCCGGACGCGGTCATCGCCCTGACCTCTACGCCGGAGGCGCGGCGGCTGGCCGACGAGACATTCGGCGACGAGGCCGTCTGGCTCGACTACCAGCGGCCCGGGTTCGACATGTCTCGGCGCATCGCGCTGCTCCTGGACGGGCAGCAGACCGCGCGCGCCGTGCTCCTGGAACGTCACGGCCTCGTCACGTGGGGCGCGACGGGCGAGGAGAGCTACCGGACGACCCTCGAGTTCGTAGCCAGGGCGGCCGAGGCGATCGAGCGCGCCGCCAAGGGAGGTTTCGGCCTGGGTGGCGGAAAGGTCGCGGAGCTCGGAGAGGACGAGGCGACTGCCCTCCTGTCGCGGTCTCTCCCCACGCTCCGCGGCGCCCTGCTGGCCGACTCGGAGGGCGTGATCCTCGAGGTCGACCGGAGCCCCGAGGCCGTAGCGTTCGCATCGTCGACCCGCGCGCCGGAGGTCAGCCAGGTCGGCGCGCCCTGCCCCGACCATCTGATCAACACGAAGCACAAGCCGCTCGTCGTCGGGTTCGATCCGCAGACGCAAGGCGCCGACGAGCTCCGTGCCGCTTTCGCCGGGGGCGTCGAGGAGTTCTCGCGGTGGTACCGGGACTACTACGAGCGGAACCTCGACGACGAGACGCGGCAATTCCCCATCGACCCGGCCGGCCCGCGCGTTGTGGTGGTCCCGGGCGTCGGCATCGTCACAGTCGGTGCCGACGCCGGGCGCGCGCGCTTCACGCGTGACCTCTACCACCGGGCTATCGCCGTCGAGGATGCGGCGGACGCGCTGGGCGGGTTCCGCTCACTGAGCGAGAGCGAGGCGTTCGCGATCGAGTACTGGCCCCTCGAGCGCTACAAGCTGGCCCAGGCGCCGCCCCGCGGCGAGCTCGCCGGGCGCGTTGCAATGATCACGGGCGGCGCGAGCGGCATCGGTCGTGCGGCGGCGCGGGCGCTCGCGGTGCGCGGAGCCCATGTCGTCATCGGCGACCTCAACGCCGAGGGTGCGACGGAGGTCGCGGAGGAGCTCGTGTCCGCGTACGGGCTCCGGCGGGCGCTCGCGGCGCCCGTCGACGTCACGGACGAGGCTGCCGTCCAGGAGCTGACGCGCCGGACAGTCCTCGAGTACGGCGGTATCGACATCCTCGTTTCCTCCGCGGGCCTCGCGACGAGCGCCCCGATCACGGAGACGACCCTCGAGGAGTGGGAGCTCAACTACGCCGTGCTCGCCCGCGGCTACTTCCTCGCGTCGCGCGAGGCGTTCCGCGTCATGGAGGAGCAGGGTCGCGGCGGGTCGATCGTTTTCGTTGCGTCGAAGAACGCCCTCGTCGCCGGCGCGAACGCGGCGGCGTACTCGTCGGCCAAGGCCGCGTCGCTCCACCTCGCCCGGTGCCTCGCCGAGGAGGGTGGGCCGCACGGGATCAGGGTGAACACGGTCAACCCCGACGCGGTCATCCAGGGGTCGAGCATCTGGTCGTCCGGCTGGAAGGCCGAGCGCGCCAGCGCCTACGGCGTCGCCGAGGACGAGCTCCAGAGCTTCTACCGCGAGCGGACGAAGCTGGGAGTGAACGTCTACCCGGAGGACGTCGCCGAGGCGATCGCCTTCCTGGCCGGCCCGCGCTCGGCCAAGTCGACCGGCAACGTCATCAACGTCGACGGCGGGGTCACCGCCGCATACCCGCGATGAGCGTGCTCGTCGAGCTCGTCGGAGTCACAAAGGGCTACGGCGGCGTGCAGGCCGTCGACGGCGTCAGCTTCGCAATCGAGGCGGGGACCGTGCACGCGCTCGTCGGCGAAAACGGCGCCGGCAAGTCGACGCTCGTCAAGATCCTGACAGGGGTCGTACATCCCGACGACGGCCGACTCCTCCTCGAGGGCGAGCCTCAGAGAATCGGCAGCCCGCACGACGCGTACCGGCTCGGGATCGTCGCGATGTACCAGGAGCCGACCGTCTTTCCCGATCTGACGGTGGCGGAGAACATCTTCGCGGGCCGTCACCCGCGCGGTCGTCTCCACCTCGTCGACTGGCACGCGATGCGCTCCGGAGTCGCCCAGCTCCTGAGGGAGCTCGGCGTCGACTTCGGGCCTGACACGCCTATGCGAGGCCTCGGCGTCGCCGACCGGCAGCTGATGGAGATCGCCAAGGCGCTCTCGTCCAGCGCCCGGCTCCTGATCATGGACGAGCCGACCGCGGCGCTCTCACCACACGAAGTGGAAACTCTCTTCAGGACTGTCCGCCGGCTTCGAGAGCGCGGCGTCGCGATCGTCTTCATCAGCCACCGACTCGAGGAGGTGGAGGCGCTCGCAGACACGGTGACGGTGCTCCGAGACGGGCGGCACGTGGCGACGCGGCCGGCCGACCAGCTTCCCCATAGCGAGATCGTGCGCCTGATGGTGGGGCGCTCGCTCGACGCGCTCTTCCCGAAGGAAGAGGCGGAGATCGGGGAAGTCGTGCTGCGGGCCGAGGGCCTTTCCCGTCGCGGCT
>JBKPSO010000220.1:0-20633 GCA_046735055.1 Actinomycetota bacterium | reverse complement strand
CCAGTGGTCCTGCACCCAGCCCGGGCAGAAGAAGTGGTTCTCCGTCTCGCATTTCGAGCCCGCGCCGAAGTTCGGGATGACGGGGCCCTGGCCGAGGATGCTCACACCCTCTTCCTCTCGCGGCACCCCGGCCCACCACCCACTGCGAGCCTAACGAGAGACGTGTGACGCGTGGGAAACGCGGGCGTGCCTAGAGCGTGACAATCCACCTCGCTCACAGCTCCGAGAGCACGCGGCCGACGTGGGCGACCGAGAGCAGGCCGACCGGCGTGTCCGCGGCGTCGACGACGACGAGCGGATCGGCGCCCTCGGCCATCATCAGCGAGAGCGCGTCGCGGAGCGTGGTCGAGCCGGGCGCTCGCGGCGCGTTCGGTGGAATCCCGTCGACGGGCTCGAGCTCGATCTCGTCGAGGCGGCGCAGGGCGAGGCGCTTCAGGCCTCGGTCGGCGCCGACGAAGCGCGCGACGAAGTCGTCAGCCGGGTGGGCGAGTAGCTGGTCGGGCGTGTCGTACTGCGCCAGGATGCCCCCCTCGCGCATGATCGCGATCCTGTCGCCGAGCTTGATCGCCTCGTCGATGTCGTGGGTGACGAAGATCACGGTCTTCCGCACCTCCTCGTGCAGCCGCAGGAACTCGAGCTGGAGGCGGTCGCGCGTGATCGGGTCGAGGGCGCCGAACGGCTCGTCCATCAGCATCAGCGGCGGATCCGCGGCGAGCGCTCGGGCCAGGCCGACGCGCTGGCGCTGGCCGCCGGAAAGCTGGGCGGGGTAGCGCTTGCCGTAGGCGGGCTCGAGGCCGACGAGCTCGAGCAGCTCGGCCGTGCGGGCGCGCTGGCGCTCGCGGGGCCACCCGAGGAGGCGCGGGACGGTGGCGACGTTGTCCGCGACCGTCATGTGCGGGAAGAGGCCGACATGCTGGATCACGTAGCCGATGCCGCGGCGGAGCTCGGTGACGTCCTGGTCGCGGACGCTCGTCCCGTCGATCCGGATGTCGCCGTCGTCGAACTCGATCAGCCGGTTGACCATCTTCATCGCCGTCGTCTTCCCGGCGCCGGACGGGCCGACGAGGATGCAGATATCGCCAGCGGGGATCGTCAGCGCGAGGTCGTCGACCGCGGCCTCTTCCCGGCCGGGGTAGCGCTTCGTGACGTGGTCGAAGACGATCTCGGCGGCGGTGGCCCGTGCCATGCGCGGGAGCCTAGTCTGCTCAGGCTTTCGCGCTGTTACGACGTCCTAGAGGGCCCGGCCGTCGGTGGCCGAGACGACGTCGTAGCCGTGTCGTCGCCGCTCATCGACGCCGCCCGTCGCAGTACTGCCTCACGGTGCCGAGGAGCTCGACGACGTTCACGGGCTTCGAGATGTAGCCGTCGAAGCCCGCGGCCAGGAACCGCTTGCGGTCGCCGTGCATCGCCTGGGCGGTGACCGCGAGCACCGGGATGGAGGCCGTGAGCTCGTCCGCCCGCAGCCGGTTCAGCGCCTCGACTCCGTCGATGTCCGGAAGCCTGACGTCCATGAGCACGAGATCGGGAGCGTGGTCAGCAGCCAGCTCGACTGCCTGATCGCCGGTGGTCGCCTCCAGCGTCTGATATCCGGTCGCCTGGAGGACGTCCCGGAACAGCTTCATGCTCTTCTCGTTGTCCTCGACCACGAGGATCCGTTCGCCTGCCATAGCTAAGTGCGCGTCGGCAGCGTGAACACGAACGTGCTCCCCTTGCCGAGCTCGCTGTCGACCCAGATCCGGCCACCGTGCAGCTCGACGAGCCGTTTCGACAGCGCTAGGCCGAGGCCGGTTCCCTCGCGGGCAGTTGCCCCGACATCCGTCTGCTGGAATTCCTCGAAGATCCGAGCCTGGTCCTGACGTGCGATTCCGGGGCCCGTATCTGCGACCGAGACGTGAACCTCTCCGTTGAGCTGTGCCGAGCTCACGCTGACGCTCCCACCTTCAGGCGTGAACTTGACCGCGTTCGAGAGCAGGTTGAAGATCACCTGCCGGATGCGGCGCTCGTCGCCCTCGACGACGTCGACCTCCGGATCGGCCGACACTTCGACCCGGACGCCGTCCTCCGTGGCCCGCTCACGCACCAACACGACGCCGCGCTCCAGCGCGTCCCGCAGCGAGAACGGCGCCACCTCGAGCTCCACCTGCCCGGCCTCGACCTTGGCCAGGTCGAGGACGTCGTTGATCAGCGAGAGCAGATGGTTGCCCGAGGAGAGGATGTCGTCGAGGTACTCTGTCTGCTTCTCGTTCACGTCGCCGAACATCCGCTCGCGCAGCACCTGCGAGAAGCCGAGGATCGCGTTCAACGGCGTCCGCAGCTCGTGCGACATGTTCGCCAGGAACTCCGACTTGTGTTGGCTCACCGTCTCCAACTCCCCGTAGAGGCGCCTAAGCTTGTCGTTCATCCGGTTCACATTCGCCGCCAGCGCACCCAGCTCGTCGCTGTTGGGAACGTCGACGTGCCCGGAGAAGTCGCCCGAGGCGATCTCGGCCAGCCGAGAGTCGATCAGCCGGATGGGCCCGATCAGCGACCAGGAGAGGACAAGCCCCAAGAGCAGCGCGAGGACGATCGCCCCTGCTGCGACGCCGACAACGAGGTTCCGCGAGCTCGCGTAGGCACTGGCGTTCTGGGCGATCAGCGCCTCGGTCTTGGCGGTTGTCTTATTGGCAAGCACTGCGGCAAGCTGGTTGAGGTCGCTGGCGAGCTGCTCAGCCCTGGTACGGAGTCGTGGAGGGCCCCCGCGTGGCGCCGCGCCGGTCTCGAAGTCGATGAGCTGGCGTATGACAGCCGAGAGCCGCTCGCTCTTCGCGCGGATCGCGCGAAGCTCGCGCTCGTCTTCGGCAGGAGGCACGAATCCGAGTCGGACGGGCGAGGTCGCGGGACCGATCAGCGCGACAGCGTTCGCGATCGCCTTGTCTACGGCGGCTGCTTCGCGCCCGCTCGGCCGCGGCGGATTCGGCTGGTTGACCCTGTAGAAGTCGCTCGTGACGTTCTCAGCCAGCAGGAGGCGAACATGCGAGGCGTCGCTCTGGAGCTTGCCGTACGCCGAGGCCCGTTGCTGGAGCGCCCCCAGCCGCGCGACCCTGTCCTGTGACTCTCCGAGGACGCGGAGACCGAGCAGGCCCACGACGACAACCAGCACCGCGGTGCCGACGAACGCGACGAGCAGCTTTGTATGGACCTTGGCGGGCAGACGGCCGACAGCGCGTACAAGAGGATTGTCACCCGCGCTCATCCACCACCGCCTCGCAACGGGGCTCGCCGCTCGCCGGTGCTTCGGCTCGACATCCGACGACGGTCACGGAGTCAGCGTCGCAGACCCTCCGACCATGTCCGTGATCAACCAGCTTCCGTTGATCCGCGCGACTTGTTGATCTGCGGCGGTGACCGGTCCGAGCTTCTTCGTCTTGCTATCGACGTAGTGGCACTCGAAGTGGAGCGTGCCCCGATCGCCGTTGACCGTGATGCGGATCTTGTAGGCCGGAGTATCCGAGATCCAGCGGTTGTCGGGTTGGAAGGCCGGCGCCGCGAGCCAAAACTGCCGGATTTGCCTCTTTCCCGTCAGCGTCTCTCCCGGCTTGGTGGTGAAGGTCGCCTGCGGGGCCCAGAGGCTCATCATCAGGTCGATGTCCTTCCTCGACGTGGCCCTGTGAAAGTTCTTCTCGATCTGGTCGATCGCGTTCAGATCCGCCTGCCGTTGCAAGGTCTCCTCAGATGAGCTCGTGCCCGAGCCCCCGCAGGCCGCGAGCGACACGACGAGCACCATCACTGCACCTCCGATGAAGAGTGTCCGCATTGCTCGTGGGTCTCCTTTCCTTTTCGGCTCGCCCCGGGCAACCAGTACGTGACGATGTTCACATGCCGGCGCGAGTTCGTCCAGTGTCCTGGGGCCGAACGTAGAAGGTGGGCGCGCGTGTGCCAACCATGCCCGCTTGCCACTTTGACGGGGTGCTGGCACACCTCGTTCGACGGAGGCCTCGCGTCCTCGCCCAGCTGATGCTTTCGAGCCTAGCGTCGGATCGGGGTGCTCCGTGACCGCTCCGCGACTGCCTCACGAACACGAACAGCGTCTAGCGCGCGCCTCGGATCGTGACTCCCGAAGAGCGCGGCAGGCCGCAGAACCGGTCACGCTTCTGTCTTCGCGCAGTAACGTCGCACCTGCTCCGGGAACTCGCTGACGCGCATGGGCTTCTCGAGGTAGCCGGCGAACCCGGCTGCTCGTATCCAATCTCCGCCGCCCTCGAGCGGCTGCGCGCTCAGCGCGACGACCGGGATCCGCTCCGTCCGCGTTCCCTCCGCAAGCTTCCGGACCGCGTCCGTGCCGTTCATGTCCGAGAGCTGGAGATCCATCAGGACCACGTCCGGTAGGTGCTCGGCTGCGAGCGCGAGCCCCTCCGCTCCGCTTGCGGCCTCGAGCGTCCGAAACCCGGACGCGCGCAGCACGTCGCGCGCGAGCTTGAGGTTCATCTCGCTGTCGTCGACGATCAGCACGAGCGGACGCTCTGTGTTCACCGATCCGCCTCGAGCGCGCCTGGAGCCGAAGGCGTCACCGGCGTATCCTCGTTCCATGCCGCTCCGGCTCGTGCTCGCCGAGGACCACTACCTCGTGCGCGAAGGCGTCCGACGGCTGCTCGAGACGCGGCCCGACTTCGAGGTTGCGGCTGTGTGCGGCGACCTCGACTCCCTTCTTGCTGCGGTCGACGCGGAGCGGCCGGACGTGGTCGTCACCGACATCCGCATGCCCCCGGGCGACGCCGACGAAGGGATTCAAGCAGCCGAGCGGCTGCGCAAGACGAATCCGGATGTCGGCGTCGTCTTGCTCAGCCAATACGCAACGCCGAGCTACGTACTCGCGCTGCTCGAGGGCGGCAGCGCGGGGCGCGCCTACCTCCTCAAGGAGCGCGTCAAGGACGTCGAGCAGCTCATCGCCGCGATTCGCGCCGTCGCGGAGGGCGGCTCCGTGATTGACCCGAAGGTCGTCGAGACGCTTGTGGCGGAGAACGCGCGGGGCGAGGAGTCGCCGCTCAACGAGCTGACGCCCCGCGAGCGCGACGTGCTCCGCGAGATGGCCGAGGGAAAGAACAACGCGGCCATCGCGGAGACGCTCTTCTTGACCGAAAGATCGGTCGAGAAGGTTATCCACTCGATCTTCCTCAAGCTCGGGCTCACGTGGGAGACGACGGTCCACAAGCGCGTCAAGGCCGTGATCCTCTACCTGGCAGAGAGCGATTAGGGTCATCACGAACGCGGAAGCGAGCCCGAGATGAAGGTGCCGCGGCCGGGCTCTGATCCGATCGTCAGCCGGCCGCCGAGCGCCTCGACGCGGTCGCGCAGCCGGTCGAGCTCCGCGGCGGAGAAGGCGTCTTTCGTGACGACCCCGAAGGCGAGCGCCCCCTCCTCCTCGCGCACCGTGACCGTGGCCTGCCCCTCGGTGCCGGCGTGCTCGAGCGCCTCGACACAGCACAGGTAGACGGTCTGCACGACCTCGGGCGCGTGGCCCCGGCCCGCTGTGACCTCGACGAAGATAGGAATGCCGATGCTTGCGGCGGCGGCACGCAGCGCCACGGCGAGGCCGCCCGCTTCGAGCTGCGGCGGGTAGATCCGCTGCGCTAGCCGTGCCGTCTCGTCCAGTGCCTGCTGCACGTCGCGTCCCATCTCTTCGAGGAGGGCTCTCGCCGCCGTAGGGTCAGCGTCTGCCAACTCGACCGCGAGCTGCAGATTGACCGCCAGCGCAACCAGGTGCTGCTGCACGCCCTCGTGCAGGTCACGCTCGATCGTGCGCCGGTCGGCATCGGAGGCCAGGACGATCCGCTTCCGGGACGCACGCAGCTCCTCGACCTCGACTCGCCACCGGTCGAGCGTTTCCCCCACTGCCTCGATGTCCAGAGCTTCCAGGGTGATCGACCTCCTGTTCGTACTGCGGAAGTTGTCGGTGATCGCACGCGCTGCGTCAAGCGGACTAGCACCCGGGTGCAACGGGGTGGCAGCCTCCCGGCACTCGCCTGCCACCCCCGTAGTCCTCGCGACGACGACTTCCTAGCCTCGTTCGTTCCAACGAGGAGGCGAACGGCCTGAACGGAGACCGAGGATCCGGGGCCCGATGACGCATCGTGCGAGCGGGGCTCGGCGCACTCCGTCAGTTCGCGGCCGTCTCGCCCAGAGAGGAGTAGATCCATGCACATGCGATCGATGACTCGGATGGCGGCAGTTGTGCTGGTCGCTGCCGCGGTCGGCGGACTCGGGTCGCCTGCGGTTGCCCGGGCGGACGGGGTGACCGATTGGAATGCGATCGCGTCGGATGCGATCGTGGTCCGGGCGGGTCAGCCGCCGGCGGTCTCGGCGCTGAGCTTCGCGATCGTGCAGGGGGCGGTATACGACGCCGTCAACGCGATCGATCAGCTGAGGCACCGGCCGTACCTGCTGGCACCGCCGGCCAACCCGTGGGACTCGAAGGAGGCGGCGACCGCGACCGCCGCCTACCGAGTACTGATCGGGCTGTTCCCGGGCCAGCTGACGACTCTTCAGCCGATCTACGACGCGTACGTGGCACAGCTGCCCGACGATCCGCCTGGGTCGAAGGCCGCCGGGGTGGCCGTCGGTGCGGCGGCGGCCGATGCAATGCTCGCTGCGCGTGCACACGACGGCCGAGGCGGCCCGGCGCCGGTGCTGTACCCCGAAGGGCCTGGCGTCTGGCGGCCGACGCCGCCCAACTTCGCGCCCGACCCGGCTCCCTGGGTCGGAAACGTCACCCCGTTCATCGTCCCAAGCGCGGAGATGCTGCGCACGGACGGGCCGAATCCGCTCGCCAGCGCCGCCTACGCGAAGGACTTCAACGAGATCAAACAGCTCGGCTCGCTGACGAGCACGACCCGGACAGCCGACCAGACCGAGGCTGCGATCTGGTGGCAGACCAACGGCGCGTTCTGGAACGCCGTCACCCGTACGATTGTCGCGACGCGCCAGGAGGTGGGCATCGTGCAGAACGCGCGCCTGTTCGCGATGGAGAACATGGCGGCCGCCGACGGCTTCATCGGCTGCTACAACGACAAGTACTACTGGCAGTTCTGGCGCCCGGTCGCGGCGATCCGTGCCGCCGACACCGACGGCAACCCGGCCACCGAGGCCGACCCCAACTGGACACCCCTGTTCGACCCGGCGGCGCCCCAGTACGGTCCGCCGCTCTTCACTCCGCCCTTCCCCGACCATCCATCGGCGCACACCTGCGCCAGCGGCGCGATCGTGCACACGATGCAGGACTTCTTCGCCACCGACAAGATTCCCTTCAGCGCCTACAGCATCCGCACGCGCACCACGCGCTCGTTCGACCGCCTCTCGGACGCGCTCAAGGAGGTCATCGACGCCCGCGTCTGGGGCGGAATCCACTTCCGCACCGCGGACGCGCAAGGAGCGGTCCTCGGCCTGAAGGTCGCCCATTATCTGCGGAAGCACTACTTCCAGCCGACAGGTTGAGGCGAAGCGTTCCGGCGGTGGGGTTCGGTCTCTCGCAGGCAACCCCACCGCCGCGCTGGCTCGACGACTGCCGCGGCACGAGGCCGGCCTGCGCCGTGCACATCGCGAGATCCACCAGAACGACCGCCGTCTTCGCCCCGTAAGCTCCTCCCGTGCCGGGCGTGGTGGTCTTGGGCGGAGGCTCGACGGGCGAGCATTTTTGTGGCGCCCTGCGGCGGCTCGATACCGAGATGCCGATCACGCTCGTCGAGCCCCGGCTCGTCGGCGGCGAGTGCAGCTACTTCGCCTGCATGCCGTCGAAGACCCTGTTGCGCGCGCCGGAGCTGAGCGACGCCGCCGCACGGACGCCAGGGCTGACCTCATGGCCGCTGGACGTCAAGGCGATCTTCGCCTGGCGCGACTGGGTCACCTCCGACTGGGACGACGCCGGGCAGGTCGAGTGGCTCGACAGTCAGCGGGTGGCGCTCGTGCGCGGCGAGGGACGCGTCGCGCGGCCGGGGGTCGTCGAGGCAGGCGAGCAAGAGATCGAGTACGACACGCTCGTCGTCGCGACAGGGTCCTCCCCGGTCTCGCCGGCCGTCGAAGGGCTGGACGACGTCGAGTCGTGGTCGACGAGGGACGCGACCTCGTCTCACGAGGTCCCTGCGAGCCTCGTCGTCATGGGCGGCGGCGCCGCCGGGTGCGAGCTCGCACAGCTCTACCGGCGGCTCGGTTCCGAGGTGACGATCCTGCAGCGCGAAGAGCGGCTGATTCCACGCGTCGACCGGGAGGCGGCGGAGGCGTTGCAGGCGGCATTCGAGGCGGAGGGGATTCAGGTCGGCCTCGGCGCACAGGTCGAGAGCGTCAGACACCATCCGGTGTCTCACACGGAGGTTCGCCTCGCGAACGGCGACGAGCTGACCGCGGAACGCCTGCTGGTCGCGACGGGCCGGAAGCCGAACGTCGAAGGGCTCGGGCTCGAGCAGCTCGGCGTCGGGATCTCGCCGACGGGGATCGACGTCGACGACCGCCTGCGCGCCGCCGAGAACATCTACGCGCTCGGCGACGTGACGGGCAGGGCGCTCTTCACACACGTCGGCAAGTACCAGGCCCGCGTCGCGGCGGCCAACATTGCCGGCCGGGAGCGCACGGCCGACTACCGGGCGATTCCCGCGGTCGCGTTCACCGACCCGCAGGTCGCGACCGTCGGCCGGACCGAGGGCGAGGGCCTCGTCTACGGGCGCTACGAGGTCGAGCGCACGCCGCGCTCCTCGACCTACGAGCGGCCGAAACGGCACGGTTTCGTCAAGCTCGTGGCCGATCCCGAACGGCGCGTGCTCGTCGGCGCGGTCGCGGTCGGGCCCGAGGCCGGCGAATGGTGCCAGCAGCTGACGCTCGCGATTCGGGCCGAGGTGGCGGTAGAAGTGCTGCTGGACGTTATCCCGCCCTTCCCCACGTTCTCCGAGGCGATCCTGTGGGCGCTGCAGGAGTTGCCGTTGTGAACGTCAAGCGCATCCTCGTCGGCACCGATCGCTCGGAGACGGCCACCAGGGCGGTGCGCTGGGCGGTCGACATGGCCCAGCGGTACGGGGCCGAGCTGATCGTCCTCCAGGCCGGCGGCGAGAAGGAGGAGCTCGAGCGCTACGTCGCCGAGCATGCGCCCGGGGCGCGGTACCGGGTCGACTCCCAGGACGACCCGGCCGCATCGATCATCGCGGCCGCCGAGGCCGAGGACGTCGACGTGATCGTCGTCGGCAACGTCGGGATGAGCGGGCGGCGCGAGTTCCTGCTCGGCAACATCCCCAATCGCGTCTCGCACAACGCACGCTGTACGGTCGTGATCGTGGACACCGCCCCGCCCGAGGGCTTCCGCCTGCCCTGGAGGAAGCGGTGACCGAGCTCGCGGGCGGGCACCTGACCGCGCGCACGGCGCGGATCGCGGCCGTGGTCGCGAAGCACGGCCTGCGCGACCGGCTCGATCGCGGTGAGAACCGCGCGGCCCGGCTACGGGCGGCACTCGAGGAGCTCGGGCCGACCTTTGCGAAGCTCGGCCAGATCCTCTCGACCAGGCCCGACCTCGTGCCGCCGGAGGTCGTCGCCGAGCTCGCGAGCCTGCAGGACAGCGTCCCGCCGCTGACCGAGGCCGAGGTCGTCCAGGTGATGGAGCAGGAGCTCGGCGTCCCATGGGAAGACGTCTTCGAGCACGTCGAGCCCGAGCCACTCGCGGCGGGGACGATCGGACAGGTGCACCGCGCGCGGCTCGACGGCGGGCAGCGCGTCGTCGTCAAGGTGCAGCGCCCCGGCGCGGCCGAGGAGATCGAGCGCGACCTCGGCCTGCTCGCGCTCTTTGCCGAGAAGGCCGAGGGGCGTGAGGCGCTCCAGGGGCTCGTCGACATCCCGGCCGTGGTCGAGCATCTCTCGTCCTCGCTGCGCCGCGAGCTCGACTTCCGCGAGGAGGCGGCGAACATCGAGCGGATGCACGAGGTGCTCGCGCGCTACTCGCGCCTCTCCGTCCCCTACGTTCACACGCGGCTCTCGACGGGTCGACTGCTCGTGATGGACGAGGTCGTCGGCGTACCGCTCCGGGAGGCGCCGCACGGCGAGGCGAGGCAAGAGGCGGCCAAGCAGCTGCTCGAGGCCTTCTACCGACAGGTGCTGCGCGAGGGATTCTTTCACGCCGACCCCCACCCAGGAAACCTGCTCTGGGCGGACGACCGTATCCACCTCCTCGACCTCGGCATGACCGGCACGCTCGAGGAGGAGTCGCGCGAGCTCCTGCTGCTGCTCCTGCTCGCGTTCTGGCGCAAGGACGCCGACTTCCTCGCCGACGTGCTCCTGATGATGGGCGAGGCGCGCGGGGACGTCGATGTCGAGGTATTGCGCGGCGAACTGAAGGCGTGGATGGAGCGCTACCGCGTCGACTCGTTTGCGGAGATCGAGCTCGGCCCGATGCTCGACGAGATGATCGAGATCGCGACGCGGTACGGGGTGCGGCTCCCAGCCGCCCTGGCGATGACCGGCAAGGCGTTCGGGCAGATGCAGCTCGCGGTCTCGGAGCTCGATCCGGGGCTCGACCCCTTTGCCGCCGTCGGTCCGTTCATGTTCCGCGGCGTCCGCGACAGCGTCCGAGGCGCGCTCGACCTCCAGCGCGCCGTCTACGAGTGGCAGAAGCTCCGGCTGCGCGCCTCGCGGCTGCTGGAGGGAATCGAGCGCCTGACCGGGGCGCGGCCGGGGCCCGGCCTGCAGATCGAGCTACGCGACAGCAGGACGCTCGAGGACGCGATCCGCCGCGCCGGCCGTCGCATCGCCCTCGCCTTCGCCGGCGGAGCGGCGCTGCTGGCGGCCGTGCTCGCCGGGGCCGCCGACTCGATCGACACCTGGGTTCCCGTCACGCTCGGCGTCGTGGCCGGCGTGGCCGGACTCGTGCTCGTCGGCGACCTGCTCCGCCGGCGTTGACCAGGAGGGCTTGGCGAAACGTGGTCTGTGTCGCCGGAACGCGCTGGGCGGCCGGTCTGCGGCGTCCTCAGTCGCCCCGATAGTTGACCACTATCGAGGCTCCCTGCGTCCTTGCATCTCGACCACCATCGCGCCCCGGCGACGAGCAACGTCCCGCCAAGCCCTCCTAGCGTTGCCGTGCGCGCAGCCGGCGCTCCAGCACGACCGCGACCAGCGTCATCATCCCGCCGAGCACGGCGCGCTCGATCGGCCGGAAGAGGGTGCGAACCGGGTGCACGCACCGCACTTGTATCACCGTTCCGCTGGGAGTAGAGTGGCCGCGGGGTCGGAGGAGCCTCTCCCGGGTTCGCTGCGCGGCCGCAGAGCGGCGCAGCGCTTTTTCTAGGCTGTAGGCGTGAAGTTCGTGGTCGGCTCGGACGACGAGGGCGAGGCGCTCGACGCCGCCGTCGACGAGCTGCGCGCGCACGGGCACGAGGTCGAGCTGCTCGACCGCGACCAGTGGCCCGACGTCGCGCAGCACGTCGCGCGCGCGGTCGCGGCCGGAGAGGCCGACCAGGGCCTGCTCTTCTGCTGGACCGGGACCGGGACGTCGATGGCCGCGAACAAGGTGCCGGGCGCCCGCGCCGCGCTCGCGTGGGACCCGTGGATCGCGGAGGGCGCGCGGCGCTGGAACGATGCCAACGTTCTCGTGATGAGCCTGAAGCGGACGACGCCCGAGACGGCAAGAGAGATCGTCGACGCCTGGCTCTCGGTCGCGGAGCCGGACGAGGACGAGCGCGCGAACATCGCGAAGCTGGACGGATCGTGATCGCCGCCGACTGGTGACAGGCGGGAGCGCTAGCTCTTCCGCAGCGCCTTGATCAGGTCCCACTTCCCCATCTTGGAGCGGCCCGGGATGTTCTTCTTCTTCGCCAGCTCGTAGAGCTGCTCTCGGTTCCGGTCCTCGAGCGCGTGACCGGCTGCGCCGCCGCGGCGCCGGCCCTTCTGCGCCTGCTGGACGAGGCTCCGGCGCGTGCGCTCGGGCAGGTGGGCGATGGTGCGCTTGCGCTTCGCCGCCGCCTGCGCCTTCTTCACGTTCCGCTTGGCCGCCTGAACCTGCTTGCTCGTTGCCATGCGATTCACCTCCTCGCGTGGCATGTACCCGCCTCGGCAAATGGCTAACGGAGGAGCGCCGAGTACCCACCGAGTCTAGTAGGGCGAGCCCGTCGCGACCCAGGCGACGAAGAAGACGAGTCCGACCGCGAAGAGGACGATGAAGGTGACCGCCGCGTAGAGGATCGCGATCTGCTGCCACAGCGGCCGCACGGCGAGGTGCGGAGCGTGGCGCTCCACGGCCGCACGGAACCCGACGAGGCGCGCGGACGGCTCCGGGTGGACGACCGCGCCCGTCGTCGTCCACTGGGCGGCGAAGCGCCCGTTACCCGAGACGACCTGCGGCGCAGCGAGCTCGAGCAGCGTGGGATGCTCGCCGACGACGACCCAGCGGTGCTCGCGGTCGACGGTGACCACGTCCTGGTCGAGCAGCAGCGCGTGCGCGCCGTCGGTCGTGCGCACGGCGAGCGCCTGCGGGTCGCCGGCGGGACCGAGCCAGATCTCCTCGACTCGGCCGATCGACCCGTCGGGAGTCTCGACGGCGTAGTCCTCGGTGCCGTGTAGCTCACGCGCCGCGCTCGCCATAAAGGGATGGATACCCCTAGCGCTCGCTCGCCAATCGCAGCCCGAGCCCGACGAGCACAACCCCTGTGAGCCCGTCGAGCGCGCGGCGGATGCGCGAGCGGCGTAGCACGTCGCCGGCCTTGGCCACAGCGACCGCGTAGGCGCTCAGCCAGACGACCGTCATCGTGCAGAAGACGAGTCCGAGGGCCAGCAGCGCAGGGAACGAGGAGCCGAACTGCGGCAACAGGCTCGTGAAGAAGACCGCCATCTTCGGATTGCCGAGGTTGCTGATCACGCCCTGGCGGAAGGCGCGGACGCGACGCGGCTGCGGTGCGAGATCGACCGGGTGCGCGCGGCGAAGGGCCGAGCGAAGCGCCTGGACGCCGAGGTAGACGAGGTAGGCGCTGCCGGCAAGCCGGAGGGCGAAGAAGGCAGGCTCCGAGGCGCGGAGGAGCGCGGTCACGCCGGCCGCGGCCGAGATCGCCCAGACCGCCTGCCCGCTCGAGACGCCGACCGCGGTGAAGACGCCGCCGCGCCGGCCGGCGGCGAGCGTGTTCCGGATGGTCAGAGCCGTGTCCTGGCCGGGGGTGACGATCACGAGGGCCGCGATGCCAAGGAACGCGAGCAGATCCGCCACGTTCGAAATGTACGCCGCACCGGTGGGAATTCGTTGGTCTAACCGGCGAGCGCATCACCTTCCTCGCCACCTCGGCCGACACGGACGGCGAGGCAGTCGTGATCGAGACCGTCGTCCAGCCCGACGGGTTCGTCGCGGCGGCGCACGTCCACCCGTCGCAGAGCGAGCGCTTCGCGGTCGCCGAGGGCACGCTCGGCCTCGAGGTCGGCGGGGAGAAGCTGACCCTCCGGCCCGGCGAGGTCGCCGTTGTCGAGGCGGGCACGGCGCACGAGTTCTGGAACGCGGGCGACGAGCCGGTCCGGTTTGTCTGCGAGGTGCGGCCGGCGCTCCAGTTCGAGTCGCTGCTCGAGACGATGTTCGCGCTCGCCGCCGACGGCAAGACGAACCGCAAGGGCATGCCGAATCCGCTCCGGCTGGCCGTGATCGCGAAGGCGCACTTCGACACGGTGCGCCTCCCCTTCCCGCCCGCCTGGATCCAGGCTGCCGGGCTCGCGTTGGGAGCTCCGCTGGGCCGGCTGCTCGGCTACGGCCCGACGTACGAGTCCGAGGAGAAGGTGCGAGCGATCCCGGCAGTCGCCTAGGAAAACGAGCGACAGGCCTCGAGGCCTGTCGCTCGTTTTCTCTACGCCGCGACGCTCCGAGAGTTCGGGAGCGGCGTGAGCACCGGTTCGAGCTGCGTGCGCAGGTGCTCGTAGTCGGGCGGGAGCGAGAGCCGCTCGCCGAGGTGCTCGGCCGGCTCGTCGACGGCGAAGCCGGGCCCGATCGTCGCGATCTCGAACAGCACGCCGCTCGGCTCGCGGAAGTAGATCGAGCGGAAGTAGAAGCGGTCGATCACGGGGGTCGGCCGCGCGCCGCCCTCGGCCACGCGGGCACGCCAGGCCTCGTGCTCGTCCATCGCCGAGGCCCAGGCGACGTGATGAATTGTGCCCGCGCCGCCTTGCCCCCCCACGTCGGTGCGGTCGGCGACGTAGAGCGACCCCCGCTCCTCGCCCCGCGACTCCCAGGTGTCCTCACCGGCCGGCCGGAAGCCCATCGCTTCCTCGAGAAAGCCGCGGCTCTGCTCCGGGTCTGCGGCGTACACGCGCACCGAGTCGAAGCCCTGCAGTGCGAGCCCGGCGGGCACCTCGGGGTGGTCGGCAATCAGCGGCGGGTCATCCGTCTCGACGACGGCGAGCTCGAGCTCTAGCCCCTCCGGGTCGTGGAGGAGGAGCCGCTCGCCGGTGCGCTCCGACTCGACCCCGGCGGCGCCGAGGCGCTGCGCCCAGAAGTCGAGCGCGTCGCTCGACGCCACGCGCCAGACGACGCGATAGGGCATCCCAGCTCCGGCCCGGCCGCGGCGCGCGCCCGGGTACTCGAAGAAGGTCAGATCCGAGCCGTACGAGCCCTGCTCGTCGGCGTAGAACAGGTGGTAGACGGTCGGGTCGTCCTGGTTGACGGACTTCTTGACGAGGCGGAGGCCGAGCAGGCCCGCGTAGAACTCGACGTTTTGCGGTGCATCGGCCGTGACCGCCGTGATGTGGTGGATACCCTCGAGCCTCACCCGGTCGAGGCTAGCTCATGGGGACCCACCCCCGATAGTCCCAAAGACGCCCGGCAGCTGGAAGGAGCCGATCCAGGTCCAGTTGAAGTCCGTTCTGCGGCAGGTACTCGTTCGCGTACCAGAACGTGCAGTCGTCGCTCGGGTCGATGCTCATGCGGAGACCTGAGAACTGCACATTGGCAGCACGTTTTCGCCCGACCTTCTAGGTCCTGGGCGAGGACGCGCGCTGCTGTGCACGAACATCTGCAACTGCCTGGTACATCGGCAGCTCGAACCAAAAGGTCGAGCCCTTGTTCTCGATGCTCGTGAAATCGATCCGGCCGCCGTGCGCCTCGACGATCTCGCGGGACAGGGCGAGGCCCAGGCCGATACCCGGAACGCCAGTCGCCTTCGCCTCGCCGCGGAAGAACTTGCTGAAGACACGCGACTGGTGCTGCAGCGGGATGCCGAGGCCCTCGTCCTGGACGCTCGTCCGGATCGAAGTGCCGCGCTTGCGGACCTCGACCCGGATACGACCGCCTGCCGGCGAGTACTTGACCGCGTTCGTGACGAGGTTGATCACGACCTGCGCCAGTCGCTCCCGGTCGGCGAGCACGGTCAACGGCTCCGCGCCGAGGACGACCTCGAGCTCGTGGTCCGGGGAGTCGGCGGCGATCAGGTCAACTTCGCGCCGCACGAGCTCGCCGAGGTCGAGCGGCACCGACGCGAGCTTGAGGCCGTTGCCGTTCCGCTCGTCCGCTGCCAGGAAGCCCTCGATCAGGCCGGCCAGACGCTCACCCTGGTCGTGGATGATCTCCACGTAGCGGCGCAACGTAGGCTGGTCGGGGTCGCGCTTCAGCAGCAGGCGCGTGTAGCCGAGGATGCTCGAGAGCGGCGTCCGCAGCTCGTGGGAGACGATCGTGATCAGCTCCGACTTCGCTCGCTCGCTCTGCCGCAGCTGCTCGTTCTGCACCTCGAGCTCGCGGCGGCCGTGCTCGACCGACTCCGCCATCGTGTTGAACGCGGTGGTCAGTTCCCTGATCTCGGCAGGCCCGCCGGCCGGGATCCGGGTCGAGAGGTCGCCCGCCGCGATCCGCGAGGCCCCGCTCGCGACGACGCGCACCGGCCGCGCCACCGCTCGAACGAGGTAGCCGCTGACGAGCAACAACAGTAAGCCCGAGGTCCCGAGCGCGATGCTGCCGATCAGCACGGCCTGGTTGGCGCGCTTCTTCGACGACGACGCGTGCGACGAGATCAGGCGGTCCTCGTCGGCGAGCAGCCGGGCGAGGCTGCGCCGGAGCCCGCCGATGTAGATCAGCCCCTCGCCAGTCGCCGTCGGTGAGCGCGCAGCGGCCGGGTCCTCCTCCGCGATCTGCAGGATATTCTCTCCGTAGTCCGTCACGTACGTCCGCGCCTGATCGGCGATGTTGCGCACGAGCTTCGCCTCGTGGGGCTGCGGGGCAACCTGCTTCTCGAGCGCGGAGATCGCGGCCGGGAGGGCGCGCCGCGACGTGTCCCAGTTCTGGCGGATGCCCTTGTTCCGGGTGAGCACGAAGCCGCGCAGGCTCTGGTCGAGCTCGTCCACGATGCGCTCGAGCCGCAGCGCACCGGTCGTCACACGGTTTGCGACCGCCTGCTCGTTCGTCGACCCGCGCAGGTTCGAGAGCGCTACCAGCACGAAGGCGAACGCGGCGGCGACGAGGATCGCGAGCACGCCGATCGCGCCCAGCACGCGCGCGACGATCGGGGCCGTGGCCGCGTTGTCGGCGGCGCGGCGGTAACGCTGGGCGAGCCAGCCGGTCAGCCGCATCTCAATCGGCGTCCGCCAGCAGCGAGGCGACGGTCGCGGAGAGCTCGTCGGGATCGAACGGCTTGGCCACGAACGCCTCGGCGCCCGCTTCCCTCGCCTCGCGGCGGTCGGCCTCATCCGTGAAGGCGGAGACGACAACGCAGCGCACGTGCCCGAGCTCGGGCTCGCTCTTCAGGTGGCGGATGATCTTGAGCCCCGAGCCGCCGGGCATCATCACGTCGATCAGCGCGACATCCGGGCGGAAGCTCGCTGCGCGCTCGATCGCCTCCTCCACGGTCCCGGCCTCCTCGAAGGAGTAGTCGCCGACCAGCGCGACCCGCATCAGCTCGCGCAGCAGCGGCTCGTCGTCACAGATCAGCACCTTGTTCATACAACGAGCCGGAAGACGAGCAGCTCCCGGGTGGGTGAACGGTGTATGGAGGTCACCGTCAGCGTGCCACGGGCGTTGTTGTAGTACTCCGTTCCGCCGACCACGGCGAGGATGTAGATCAGCCGCGAGGAGATCACGCCGGAGACGACGAGCTGGCCCCGGGGCAGGAAGTAGGTGGCGTTGCAGCTCTGCGTCGACCTCGTGATCGTCGTGCAGACCATGTCGGCGTGGCCGAGGGGTCTGGCCTGGATCCGCCTGTTGTAGAGGAGCGAGCGGTAAGTGTCGATGTCCCCGGAGGTGTGGCCCGCGGCGCCGAAGTCGATGTGGGAGTGCCGCTTCTCCGCGTCGGTGATCCGGATCGTCCCGGGCCTCTCGAGGGCAAGTGCGCCGGGGAGCGCGAGGACGCCTGCGGCGACGACGCCAGTCGCCGCAATCCCCACCAGCTTCAAACTCGACGAGCTCATCGAGAAGGATCCTCCAATTCGTTCGATGGACGGCTTATTCTGCCTTCCCGGGACGAAGAAGTGGACGAACTCGACTTGCTGGACTGGAAGCGGCGCGTCTTCGCGCTCTACGCGGAGGGCGCGCGACCGCGGAGCGGAGGACGCCTGGAGCCGGTGGCGCGCCGCGCGAGACGTGTCTTTCGCACGCACCCGCAATCGCCGCTGCCTGCCCGGGCACGCGACGTTTTGCCGGCCTCCCCTACTTAGAAGGCCAGCGGCGATGGGTGGTTCGGTTGGTACAGCCCGAGCTCGCCGCCGCTGGGTAGTCGGATCGCGGTCACGAGCCCGAAGCCCTCGTCGCTTATGGGCCGGGCGACGTCGACTCCCTTGGCTTTCAGTTCGGCGACGGTGGCGTGGACGTCATCGCACATGAGGTAGAGCTCGTGCTGGCCGCCCTCTTCGGCGGGATGAGCCGCCAGCTCCGCGGGCGGCAGGGCGAAGATCAGCCAGCCGCCGCCGGCATCGACGGAAGGGAACTCGAGCACATTTCGGAAGAACGCGCGATCCCGCTCCGCGTCCGCGGTGAAGATCACTGCATGAACTCCGGTGATCATGTCCGCACCTGCCTACCCGTAGACACGGTACTCCAAGGCCGAGATGCTGCGGATCTCGTTGTCGCTGCGGAATGCGGATAGTGATGCTCGCGGCGCGACCGCTTTCGGAGCCCCGGAGTCAGCCTTGGTCAGGCGAGTGGAATGTCGCTCTCCCGTTTGATCTCTTGCACCAATCTCCATCTTCGAGGGCCACGCGTTTCGCATCACCCAGCGCGCGACAGGGGTCGCCGTCGGCCTCGTAGATCAGATTTCGAGAGAAATCCCTCGGCAGTCACGGCTTCCAGTTCGCGCCGAAGAGAGCGTTGTCACGGTAGAAGCCGCGGATGGTGACCACACGCTTGCGGTCGGAGCCGTCGGCGTCCATCACCCAGATCCCAGGGTGACGCCCGTAGGGAGTCGTCGTATACAGGATCTTTCTCCCGTCGGGTGACCATCGCGGCTGAAGCAGATCCCCCTTCGTCCCGCGGACGCGCGCGATGCGCGTCCGTCCGTGGCCGCTGGGCTCGATCGTGTAGATGCCATCGCCCCACGCGAACACCAGGCGGCGCCCGTCCGGCGACCACGACGGCGACTCGCCGCGTGTGAGCCAGCGCAGCCGCCTGCCGTCGGCGCCGACGAGGTAGATGACGGGCGCGCCGGTGAGGAAGGGGTAGATGACGCGCTTGCTAACGAACCGGACGAAGGCGATCGTCGTCCCGTCCGGCGACCAGGACGGATCCTCGTCCATCCGCAAGACCTTCGGAGGTGTTATCCGGCGCATTCGCCGAGACACAACCGAGACGGCCGAAATCCCCTCACCGGCGATCGGACTACCGCGAGATGACGTAAACGCGAGCTCTTGCCCGTCGGGTGACCAGGTCGGGCTGGTCTCCGCTTGCAACTTGTCGAGCGAAAGCGTCCGCTTCCGCCCCGACGGCCCAAAGAGCTGGATGAAGCACGTGTCGCTGCCGCAGGTGCTGTACGCGAGCACGCGCCCGGACGGCGACCACACGGGCGAGCTGAAGTTGTCCGGCAAGTAGCGGCCGTAGTATGCGGTGATCTTGTGCCGCCCGCTGCCGTCGGCGTTCGCGCCGTAGATCGCGTTCGCCTCCGCCCAGACGATGCCGGCGTTGCGTCTGTGCGGCGACGCAGGCGCCGCGAGTACCGCGGCGAACACCACCACCACCACCACAGCTCTCGTTCGTGCTCGACGCAGAGCGTCTCCTCCCCGATCGTGCGTCACCTCAAAGCCGGTTTCAGCGTTCGAGTTCACCCCCCGGCTCGAAGGAGCAAGTTTGCCACGGCCGCGGCGAAGTCGAACCTCACGCGGAACCGCGCCTCGGACACGCGTCCGAGCTGGGTTCCGCTCATCGGCTAGGTGAAGAGCAGGGATCGAGCGCCTCGCTGGCGGCGCAGCCACGCGGCATCCGAGGAGCCCGGCTTCAATCAGCCGGGTAAGGATCTCGTTGCGTTCTTCAGTGAGTGGGGCGCGCCACTCTGGGAGGACGAAGACTGACTGGGCGTTTTGCCACGAAGGCGGGCCCGGGTGCGAACCGAACGCCCGGGCGCTTATAGCGCACCCCGGCGAGGCGTCGCCTCATGGGTTGAACATTTCGCCGCAGGAATGGGGCTCCAGGCAGGATGGATAAAGGGGTATGGACACCCTTCTCTAGTGACTGTGTCCAGCTCACCGGTCCTCGGGCAGGTCGGTTGGGCTGCGCTGTCCGCGGGTATTCGCGGCGTCGACGTGAGACAATCGTCACGTGAGGCAGAGGAACCGCGCTGCCGTCGGAGTGGCGATGGCCGCAGCGGCGGTCGCCGTCGCCGCGTTGGCGTGGATAGGGACGAGTGATGCGGGAGGCGATGCTGCGCAGGCCGACACGATCGCGTTCCTTCGGGACGGTCGGCTGTACTTCATGAACGCCGACGGCAGCCGGCAACACAGCGCAGGCACGCCTGCCGATCGCTTCCCCGTGTGGTCTCCTGACGGTCGAAGGATCGCGTTCGTCGTCTCGTATATCGGGTATGGCGTGCGGTCGCGGCTCTACGTCGCGAACGGGGACGGCAGCGGCCGGCGCGCGATCGTACCCGCGATCTACGGCACGTGCGTCGATCCGGCCTGGTCGCCGGACGGGAAGAAGATCTTGTACACCGAAACCTGCGAAGTCGACGCCAGGATGATCTTCGTCGTCAACCGTGACGGCAAGGGGCGCCGGAGACTGATCCCGGGATTGTGGCACGCGAACCCCGCGTGGTCGCCCGACGGCCGCACGATCGTGTTCACGAGCAGCCCGCGCGACGCGCGCGGCATGTGGGCCCTGTTCCTCGTCGACGCCGACGGCCGCAGGCTGCGCCGGATACCCCGCACCCGACCGGACGCCCCCATAGGGGGGCGCGGCACCCTCCGTCGGTCTGGTCGCCGGATGGGAAGCGCATCTTCTTCTTGGGCGACGACCTCTTCGTTGTGAATGCCGACGGCACCGGCCTACGCAAGCTCCGCACCCAGCTGTGGATCCGCTCCTTCGCGCTCTCCCCCGGCGGCCGACAGATCGCGTTCGACGCGTTCGAGGGGGACACCACCACCGACTGGGAGATCTGCGTCATCAACTCCGACGGCACCGGTCTGCGTCAGCTGACCTACAACACCCGCGAAGATATCGACCCGACCTGGTCTCCGGACGGGCGCAGGATCGTCTTCACGAG
>JBKPSO010000219.1:0-4800 GCA_046735055.1 Actinomycetota bacterium | reverse complement strand
CCGCCCTCGACGAACCCGAGCCCGCCGGGCGTGAACGGGACAAGCGCGAGTAGCGCAGCCCCGGTGTAGCCGAGCAGTACCAGTGACGGCTGCGGCGAGGCGCCCACGGCCGCGAGCGCAGCGAGCAGAGTGAGGTAGTCGAAGCCGGTCCTCCCGGCCGCCGAGAGGGTCGCTCGCTTCCAGTGCGCGCCGAGCAGGGAGCGGATGGAGTTCCGATCCGTGAGCAGCGTCTCCGGCAGCCCGGTGAGCGGGTCCTCCCTCCGCACGGTGTGGTTCAGGAGCCACTGAAGTGCGCGCCCCGCGAGCCGCACCGGCTTGTCGCACCTGAGCGCGGTCCAGCCTGCGGCGACGAGGAAAACGAGGGCAGCGAGCCCGAGATACGCCGCCGCCGCGAGATCGTGCGCCATCGACGCGCCGCCGACGATCGCCGGCAACGCCAGCACCGGGAGCGCGAGCGCCGTGGCGAGCTGGAGCCCGGTCGACGTCGCCAGCGCGACCGTCGCTTCTCCCCCGTCGAAGCCCGCGCGGCGCAGCATCGACACGCTGAACGCCGTCGCAGTCGCGCCGCCTCCGGGGAGGATCCTGCCGACGGCGTTGCCGGCCAGCTGCGCCGTCGCGACCGGGAACCACGTGCGCGTGCCGAGCAGAATCCGGTCGAGATCCCACATGCAGACGAAGCTCGCAGCCTCGCTGACCAGGACGACCGCGACGAAGTACCAGTGCGCGTGCTTGAGCGATGGCCAGGACGTGAACACCCCGAGCAGACTCGGCAGCAACAGGTAGATCGAGACGCCGGTGACCGCCACGAGCGCGGCGTAGCGCACGAACCGCGACCACGTGATCCGCCCCGCTTGGCCCCGCGGGTCGCGGGGCGCGGCAGCCTCGCCCCGGCCGTCTCGCGGTTCGGTCTGGACCCGCCGCCGGCGCCCGGGGGCCGGCTCACCCATCGGGGCGTCTGACGCGATCGGCGCGGCGCCTTGCCCCGGAGCGCGCGACGCTGCAAGCCTGGTCGGCGAGCTGCCGGGCGAGACGAACGAGGTCGCGCGGCGTGATCACCATTGGCGCCTCATTGCCGGTCGACCTCTCGTCCACGTCATGCGGCGGGCGGTCGACGGCGAGCAGAACGACCACGACGACGGCGAGGACGGCAGCGAGCAGCTATGCGATCCACGAGACGAAGAACGATACGACCGACGCGCTGGCGGCCATCGCCTGCGAACAGGCGAAGATCCAGAGAAGTTCGTGGACGTTCTGCGAGCTCTGCTTCTCCCGGCGGTCGCGTAGAGGATGGCTGCTGCGGCGGCCACGGCGATCAGCGTCCAGCGCGAGACGTCCGAGGAGAGCGCGACGACGACGCCCTCGACCAGAGTGACGCCGCACGCGAGACGCCAGCGCCGGTGCCGCAGCCAGCCTGCTGTGCCTGTCGACGTTTCGCTCGTCGCACTGCGATCGGCCACCGTCATGTCCTTCCGGGAACAAGCGTCCACCGGACGACTGCCATGCTGCTGCCCGCGATCGCCAATGGGGTCCGCGTGTCGGCGTCGTCTCTGCACGTAGGTGCGCTGCGTCGCGTCCTGGAGGCTGTAGATCATCCGCCCCGTTCGGTATGAAGCGTGAATGGTCGAGGAAGAGTCCTCTTCGCGGGCCAGGGACACCGGTCGCCGCAGGGTCGATGTCTCGATATCGATCCGGACGATCCTGCTGGTCGCCGGCGCCGTCGCGATCGCGTGGTCGCTGGCGTCGATCACGAACGTGCTGCTCGCGATCTTCGTCTCCGTCTTCAGCGTCGCCGTCCTCTCGCCGGTGGTGACTGCGATGGAGCGGCGGTTGGGCTGGAGCCGGGGGCTGTGCTCCACGGTGCTCGTGGTGGGGATCGTGATCGTCATCGGTGCCGTCTTGCTGGTGCTGGTGCAGGCAATGAGCGACGCGGTGCGCGAGCTCAGCCATGACCTACCGCAGATCGTCGACAAGGCCAGACACAGCGGTCTGGGCAACTTCATCAACAGCGGGAGCGACTCGCTCGACACGTTGAGGAAGCACGCGAACGACATCACCGGTGGGGTGCGCAAGGTGTCGGCCGGCGCCGTCCATCTCGGAGTCACGGCCTTCGGGGTGGTCGCGCTCGGCTTGTCGGTCGTCTTCCTGACGCTTTTCGGGCTGATCGACGAGCCGCGTTGGCGGGACCGGATCGGGAGCCTGCTGTATCGGGACAAGCGGGAGCGCTTCCTGCGAGTCACGGATCGGATCATCCAGACGACGTCGCGCTACATGCTCGGTAACCTGGCCGTCTCCGTGATCTGCGGGACGGTCTACGGCGTCACCGCGGTGATCCTCGGCCTTCCGCACCCGCTCGCCCTGGCGGTGATCGCGGGGATCCTCGACCTCGTCCCCAACATCGGGGCCACGCTCGCCGGCATCATCATCGCGATCGTTGCGCTGTCAGTCAGCCTTGGAGCCTTGATCGCCTTCGTGATCGTGATCGTGGTCTACCAGCAGATCGAGAACTACATCCTGCAGCCGACGATCATCGGGAAGGCGGCCCAGGTATCCGGCTTCACCGTGCTCGCCAGCGTCCTGGCGTTCGGGGCGCTCTTCGGGTTGATCGGGGCGATCATCGGCGTGCCGATCGCAGCCGGGCTCCAGATCGTCGCGGAGGAGCTCACCGCCGCCAGAAGAGCTCGCATCGCAGCCGCGGACGCCGCGGAGCAGCAGCAGACGGCCTGACGACGGTCAGTCTGTGAGCGCACGCAGGGCGTTCAGGATGACGAGGACGTCGATCGCCTCTTGCAGCACGGCCCGTTGCACTGGTGGAAGGTGGCCGGCCGATCACCCTATTGGGATGAAGAACTCTCATCCGAGCCGGTGTTAGATCGGTTCAGGCGCCCACCACAAACCCGGAGGAGGCACGTCATGACCGACGCCACGCCGGTATCGCTCGAGCTACGCGGCGACTTCGCGAGACTGAAGGGCGAGGTCGAGGAGGCCCAACGCACGATCATCGAGGCGGCCGAGCAAGATCAGGCCGGCGTAGATGCCAAGGTCGACGAGGCGCGCCGGAGCGCCGACGCGCGCGCAGCCGAGCTACGTGACAAGCCGCAACAGGCCGATCGGCCCGAGAGTCACTGGCAACAGGTTCGCAGCGATTGGAACCAACACGTCCAGCGCACGCGGACACACATCGATGCCAAGAAGGCTGCGATCGACGCGAGCGCCGCCGAAGACGACGCCGAGTGGGCCGAGGTCGATGCGGAAGACGCGATCAGCTTTGCGGAGTCCGCGATCATGGAAGCCGAATACGCGGTCCTCAACGCGGTGCGGGCGAGGAAGAAGGCGGACGCCCTCGCAGGATCCGCCTAGAATCCGGCTCCAGCCAGTTCTCGTACAGCGAATCTCGCTCAGCGAGCGCAGGGCGACCGCAAACCCAATCGTGGAGCGATTTCCGCGCGCGCGCAGACACCAAGACAGCGCCTGCACTGGCAACAGCCAGCCGCCGCCAAAAAATGGCGCCGAAAGTGCGGTCGTGCGAAAACGGGCGGCAAGGTGTGGGCTAGAGAGCTCTGCCAAAAAACCGGGCCGCGCCCCGCATCAGCCCGCCGGAGGGACCACGCCGGCCGCAGCGTTGTCCAGGATTGCCCGGACGGCCCCGATGTCCTTGGCGACGGCATACAGCCACTCCCCGAAGCTCCCGTCGGCGTTCACTGCGTCACACCACCGCTCAGCCGCGGCAGCCTTCACCGCCTCAAGCGGATCGTGACCCTTGATTTCGAGGATCAGGTGGAGACCGTTGTCCAGTCGGACGATGAAGTCGGGGATGTAGTCGTGGCCCTGCCCGTCGTGGAGGTACGGGATCGAGAAGCCGAGCCCTTGGTTCTTCACGTACGTGACTACTCGCTTCGATGCCTCGAGGTAATAGGCAGCCGACTGTTCCCACTGCTTGGTGTCGGCGACGACGTAGTTGAGATGCGACTTCGCCGTCTCCTTGACCGGTTTCGACGTCCAAAAGTCGACCTCGGCGGTCGAGCCGCTCGGTCGGTTCTTCTCGTACTTCGGAACTTCCGGGGCCTCGCCTTGTGACGCGTCGGGCCGGATCGACTCGACGAGCCGCTCGACCGCCCACCCGTAGTACGGGGAGAGGAAGACGTCCATGCGCTGCTCTGGATCGGCCGCCTCGATCCGCTCGGTTACGAAGCGCCGAACGAACCGGAGCAGCTGCGGGAAAAGCACGTGCGCCGGCGCCTCGCACGCGTCTTGCGCGACATACTCGCGTGTCAGCGCGCGCGCCATGTCGAAGACGCGCTCCTGGAGCCGAACCTCCTGGCGCCAGCGAGAGAGGTTGAGGCCATCGATCTTCCCCGGGCCGTGCAGCGACGGCTTGCCCTTGTTCAGCACGAGGCTCGCCTTCATCAGCACCTCGTTCGGGATCTCGAGGGGATCGATCTTCACGTGCGGCACCGCGTCCCAGTCGACGGTGATCCGGTTGCGGATCGCCTGCTGGTAGCCCTCCACGCGCGGGAAGACGATCTCGAACGCCGCCCGATCCGGCAACGGCATGACGTGCCACCTCCCTATCGCATCTGCCTACTTGCCGACGCGCTCTTAAGGCCTATACCAACACAGTGAGCGATCATCGTGTACCTCCCGACAATGAAGCGGTCGTTTCTGACCTGCTCCCCGTCGGCGTTGACAGGTTAGGCCGCTTGTTTTTGTAGTTGTTGTCGATCCTCCCAGGTCCGGCGCACCTCGTCGGGTGTCCGGTAGTTGAGCCCGCTGTGCGGGCGGTGGTGGTAGCGGTCGACGTAG
>JBKPSO010000218.1:0-13092 GCA_046735055.1 Actinomycetota bacterium | reverse complement strand
AGTGTGTCTTCCCGGCGACGCCGAGCGCCCCGACGGCGTCGTCGCTCTCCAGCACCTTGGACGGGCCGGGTCCCTTGTCGGCCATCCGCACGATGGTACCTCCGGCGACTCCGTGTGGTACGACGCGGCCGTGAGGAGGCTTGGCTGGGCGGTTTGGGAACGTGTACCGGAGCGAGTACGCCGAGTCCTGCGGCCCGCGCTGGCGGCGTTCCGGCGCAGGCGGCGGAAGCACACGCCGTTGCCGGGCGGCCCGCCGCCGGCGTTGCCGGCCGACGCGGTCGAGCTCGACACCGCGATCGGGACGCTGTGGTTCGACCGCGCGGACGAGCACCTGACGCCGTGGATCCGCAGTCAGGGGATCTGGGAGGCGGATGTGATGAAGATGCTCGCGCGCTTCCTCGAGCCCGGGTCGCTGTTCGTCGACGTCGGCGCGAACGTCGGCTACCACTCCTTGTTCGCAGCGCAGCTCGGAGCGCATGTCGTCGCCGTCGAGCCGGTGCCGTGGACGCTCGAGCTGCTGCGCGCGAACGTCTGGCGGCACGGTGCCGACGTCGAGGTGGTCGACGCTGCGGCCTCGGACGCGGCCGGGACGGTGTGGATCGCGATCGACCCTGTGCACCGCTCTGGCGCCCGGATCGGTGACCAGGGCGTCGAGGTGCGCGCAGCGCCGCTCGACGAGCTCGTCCCGGAGGGCGCGGTCGACGTGCTGAAGGTGGATGTGGAAGGAGCCGAGCCGCAGGTCTTGCGAGGCGCCTCGGCGATCCTCGAGCGCGGCCCCGTGGCGGCCGCGATCGTCGAGTTCCGGAACGGGCCGCACGCAGGGGGCGAGGCACCCGCAGACGTGCTCAGGTTCTACGAGTCGCTCGGCTTCGAGCTCTGCCTGCTGCACCGGAACGGCGAGCTCGAGCCGGGCACCGCGGGAGCCGTCCTCGACAAGGCCCGCGAGCTCCGCTCGATGAACATCGTGCTGCGCCGCTGAAGCGTGCAGGTACTTGTTTTCGTCGCCGCGACCGACATGGCGGGCGCGGCAGATGACGTTGCTGAGGTGCGAGAAGGTTAGGGAGGGGGGCTCATGGGGGGAACCGGCCGTTCCCCCCATGAAGCGAGCGGAGCGAGCGTCGCCGCCGCGACCGACATGGCGGGCGCGGCCGCGAGGGTCTCTGGGGTGCGAATTGTCTTTGGGAGGGGGGCTCATGGGGGGAACCGGCTGTTCCCCCCATGAAGCGAGCGGAGCGAGCGTCACGTCCAGCCGCCGGTCGCGCCCTTGTAGGTGCCGCGGAAGAGCGCGACGGGCGTCCGCACGAGGATCTTCAGGTCGAGCCCGGTGGAGCGATGCTCGACGTACCAGAGGTCGAGCTCGATGCGCTCGTCCCACGGCAGGGCCGCACGGCCGTTCACCTGCGCCCAGCCCGTCAGGCCCGGCTTGACGTCCAGCCGGCTGCGCTGGCGCTCGTCGTAGCGGTCGACCTGGTAGCGGAGCGTCGGCCGCGGGCCGACCAGGCTCATCTCGCCCCGGAGCACGTTCCAGAGCTGCGGGAGCTCGTCGATCGAGAGGCGGCGGAGAACACGGCCCGCTCGGGTGATCCGCGGGTCGTCCCGGTCGACCGCGTAGCCGGCGCCCTGCCGCTCGGCGTCGACGACCATCGTCCGCAGCTTCAGCAGCTCGAAGTCGCGCCCGTCCTTCCCGACCCGCAGCTGGCGGTAGAAGACCGGGCCGCGGTCCTCGAGCTTCACCGCGAGGGCGGCGAGACCGAGCAGCGGGCTCGTCACGAGCAGCACGGCCCCCGCGCCGGCGACGTCGAGGGCACGGTTCAGCGCGTTCCCTCCGCCGGGTCCCAGGTCGCGGGCACGCCGCGGCGCAGATAGTTCCAGAGCGCGACCACCGTCGCCCACGTGACGAGCGTGTAGTACCGCGCGATCGACGGCCGCGCGAGCGCGACGGCGCCGAACACGACCTGCAGCCCGAGCGCGACGTCGTAGATCCAGCCCTCCCGCGCCGCGACGAGCGCGACGTTCGTTCCGAGCAGGACGAGGTGCAGGAGCCCGGACGCGTAGCGGAGATGGCGGTGCGAGAAGATCTCCGCGAAGTAGAGCGGCGGGAGCCGGCGGAGCATCTTTCCCCGCGCGACGATCAGCCAGCAGTGCTCGAACATGCGCACCTTGCGCCGGTACTCGGTGCCGATCTCCGGCGTCGGCCGCTCGCTCGCGATCGCCTCCCGGTCGTAGACTGCGCGCCGGCCGCGCTGCACCATCACGTAGGGCAGCGAGAGGTCATGGCCGAAGCGCGGGTCGACCTCGACGTAGTCGGCCCGCCGGACGGCGTAGATCGCCCCGTTCCCACCGGTGACCGACCCGAGCGCCGACTCCTGCTCGCGCAGCCAGGTCTCGAAGCGCCAGTAGACGCCTTCGCGGTTCGAGCCGGCGGTGTCGGTCAGGACGAGCCGTCCGCAGACGTAGCCGACGTCGGGGTCGGCGAAGCTGCGGACGAGCCTGCGGAGCGCGTCCGGCGACCACGTCGCGTTCGCGTCCGAGAACGCGACGACCTCGCCGTCCGTCTCGCGAACCGCTCGGTCCTGCGCGGCGACCTTGCCCGCACGCGGGCAGCGGAGGAGGCGCACGCGCGGCTCGCGGGCGGCCACCGCCTCGACGAGCGCGTCCGTCCGGTCTTCCGAGGCATCCGAGGCGACAACGATCTCGACCAGGTCGGGCGGGTAGTCGAGCGCCAGCAGGTTCTCCAGCCGCCGCTCGATCACCTCCTCCTCGTCGTGCGCGGCGACGACCACGCTCACGGGGGGGAGAACGTCGGCGCGCCGGATGCGCCGGCGGCGCAGGCGGGCCGCGGCTGCCGCGGCGAGCGGATAGCCGGCATGCGTCCAGACGATCGCTGCCAGCGACGCCCAGAACAGCGCCTCAACTGCGGGCACCGGCTCCCTGCAGCTCCTCGAGCACGTCGCAGTAGCGCCGGATGGCGATCGACCGATCGGCCTCGGCCTCCGCGTACGCCCGCGCCCGCCGTCCCATGTCGGCGAGGTCGTACTCGCCGTCGTGTGCTTTCCGGATCGCGATCGCGAGGGCGAAGGGATCTCCCGGGGGGATGACGACGCCGCAGCCGACCTCCGCGACGAGCCGCGCCGTCTCGCTGTCGGGATCCGTCGCGGCGATCACGGGACGGCCGGCGGCGAGGATCCCGTAAAGCCGGCTCGGGACGACGTACCCCGCGAGCCCGCGCGCGAGCCCGACGACGTGCACGCTGGCCGTCGACAGCGACTGGGAGAGGATCGGGCGCTTCTGGTATGGGTGGATCTCGACCCGGTCGGCCTCGAGCAGCCGCGCGAGCTCGACCACGTGCGAGCGCCGGGCGCCGGCGCCGATGATCACCACCGAGAGGTCGTCGAGGTCGCGCAGAAAGGTCGTGGCACGCACGAGCACGTCGAGGTTCTGGGCGTGCCCGATGTTTCCGGAGTGCATGACGACGAACCGCTTCGCGAGCTTGTGCTGGCGCGCCCAGTCGTTGTCGTGCGGCAGCGGGACGACGCCGGCCGCGTCGCCCCAGTTCGGGATCACCCGGATCCGCTCCGGCGAGACTCCCTTGTCCGCGACTCGGCGCTTCATCGTCTCCCCGATCACGACGACGCGGTCGGCGGCGCGCAGCGAGGGGTCGATCAGCAGGCGAAGAAGCCTGACGAGCACGGGGTTGCTGAGCCGGCCGAGCCGGACGGCGATCTCGGGGAAGACGTCCTGCATGATCACGAGCAGCGGGACGCGGAAGCGCGCCGCGACGACGCGGGCGATCGTGCCGGCGAACGGCGGGTCCGTCATGCAGACGACGAGGTGCGGCCGCTTGAAGAACATGGCCCGCCAGAGGAGCCCGATCGAGTAGGTGGCGTAGTTCGCGGCGCGGCGGAAGAGGTGCGACCGGTCGTAGGTCGTCGAGCGGACGCGGACGATCGTCACTCCGTTCCGCACCTGGCGGGCGGGCAGGCCGCGAGCCGCGCCCGTGACGACGGTGACGTCGTACGTCGCCGCGAGCGCCTCGCAGAGCTCGGTCAGCAGGTGCGCAGTCGCCTCCAGGCCGGGCCAGTAGTACTGGTTGAGGACGAGCAGGCGCGGGCGTTCCAGCATCGGCCGAAGGCTACTCGAAGGCCCTCCGGCTCCCTGCCCGCGTACCCTCACGGCCGTGACGGAGACACCCGACCTCGCGATCGTCGGCGCCGACCCCCGCTTCGGCGGCGGCGCGCTCGCGCAGATGGAGGCGTTCTGGCGCGCCGCCGCCGACCTCGGCCGCCGTCCCGCCTTCGACTACGTCGCCCACCCGAGCCTCGCCGGCGTGTCGATCGACGGCTCGCCGCTCGACCGTCCGGGCCTGCGGGCGCCGTTCGGGCGCCTCGACGCCGCGAACCAGGTCGCCGTCGGCTTCCGGCTCGCGCCGCGCCTGCGGCGCGCCCGGTCGGTGTGGGTCGTCTCGACGACCGCCGCGCACGGCTACTCGGCGGCGCGCAGTGGACGCGCGTATTCGTGCTGGATCGGCACCGGCCTCGCGGACGAGTGGGCAGGGCGCAGGCCGGGGCTGCGCCGCTCCCGGCGGCTGGCGATCCGCCTGAACGCCCCCGTTCTCCGGCGTCTCGAGCGCCGCGTGCTGCGCGGCGCGGCGCGCGTCTACGCGACCTCGCCCTGGAGCCGCGCCAGCGTCGCGCGGGCAGGCGGGCTCGCCGAGGACGCCGTGGGCATCCTGCCGATCCCCGTCGACCTCGACCGCTTCGCGCCGGCGGCGGACGACGTCTGGCGCGAGACGATCGTGAGCCCGGTGCTCGCCTTCGTCGGGCGCGCGGACGACTCGCGCAAGAACGTGCGGCTGCTCTTCGAGGCGCTGCCGCTGCTCCCCGGCGTGCGGCTGCTGCTCGTCGGCTCGCCGCCGCGCGGGCCGTTGCCCGAGCGCGTCGAGGCGACGGGCCTCGTGCCCGACGTGGCCGCGCAGCTCCGTCGTGCAACGCTCTTCGTCCTCCCCTCGCTGCAGGAGGGCTTCGGGATCGCGGCCGCCGAGGCGCTCGCGGCGGGGCTTCCCGTCGTGACCACGCCGAGTGGGGGTCCCGAGGCGCTCGTCTCCGATTCCGGCGGAGGGATCGTCCTCTCCGGGTTCTCACCGGAGGAGCTCGCCGAGGCCGTGCGCGGGCTGCTCGAGGATCCGGCCCGGCTCGCAGAGCTGCGACGCCGCGGCCGCGAGTATGTCGTCCGCGAGCACTCGCCCGCGCGATTCCGCGAGCTGCTGGCGGAAGCGCTCGCCGAGCCGAGCTAGGCTGGCGGGCCGAAGGCATGCGTTTCCTGATCACCACGCTCCAGACTTACGAGAGCGAGTTCTACGGCGTCGTCGGCCGCGAGCTCGAGCAGCGCGGCCACTCCGTCACGCACGTGACCGAGTCCCGACGGTCGGTAAAGGACCTACGTGCCCGCGGTGTCGATGCGCGCTCGATCCAGGACCTGATCGCCGAGCTCGGCGAGCCGGCCTCGCTCGAGGACGAGGTACGCAGAATCGAGGCCGTGTACCCTATCCCGCACCTCCGCGACGTCTACCGCAACGACAAGCCATGCGCCGGCCGACCCGAGGAGTGGTGCATCAGGCGCACCGTCGACCGGTTCCGCGCGCTCGAGCGCATCTTCGACGAGGTTCAGCCGGACGTTGCGCTGCCCGAGGTGGGGAACGAGACGATCCGGATCGCCGCTCACCTGGTCGCGAACCGGCGCGGCATCCCGGTCCTCTTCATCCTGCACACGATCTTCCCGAAGCCGCTGCGCGTCTACGTCGACACGCTGCACGCGCCGATCGCGCCGCTCGAGGAGCTCCGCGAGCTCTCAGCGGAGGAGCGCGAGGACGTCGAGGTGTTCCGCGCGTCGTTCACGAGCGCGGCGACGCCGATCCGCGAGTTCCGCCGCGTGCCCGTCGAGGCGCGACGCGCGAGGGTGTTCGCAGGGCACTTGGAGCGGAAGCTGACCGACGACCGCGACAACGACTACCTCCGGCCGTGGCGGCTCTTGCACCAGAACGCCTCCGAGTGGCTGCGGGCACGGGCGGCGCGCCCCTTCTACGACCGGCTCGATCCCGATCGGCCGTTCGTCTACTTCCCCCTCCACGTCACCGACGACTACAAGATCCAGCGGATCGTCCCCCACTGCGCCGACCAGGCCTCGCTCGTCGAGCAGGTCGCCGATGCGCTGCCACAGGGCCACGACCTCGTGCTGAAGGAGCACCCCATGTCGCTCGGCCGGAACAGCATCCGGCTCCTGCGGCGGCTGCGCAAGCGCCCGAACGTCCGGCTCGTCAACCCGTACGCGAGTACGCACGAGCTGATCCGGGGCTCGGAGGCAGTGGTCGTGATCAGCTCCACGGTCGGGCTCGAGGCGCTGCTCTACGACAAGCCGGTGCTGACCCTCGGCGACCCGTACTACGCCGGCTTCGGGGTCACGCTCGACGTCCACTCGTTCGCGGAACTGCACGCGCGCGTTCCCGAGCTCCTCCGCTTCCGGCCGGATCCAGAGCGAATCACGCAGTTCCTGCACTTGGCCATGCGGCAGTGCCACCCCGGCCACCCGCTGCTCGTCGACCGCTCGGAAGAAAACGCTCGCACGGTCGCCGACACCCTGGATCGCGCGGCGCTCGGGCTAGGGAACGTTGGCCGGCGGAGCGAGCAGCCCGCGGCTGCGGGCCGCCCCCACGACCCGTAGGCGCAGCGGGCGAAGCAGCGGCCGCAGGACGAGCAGTGCCGAGCAGGCCGCCGCCTCTAGCGTCAGCAGGCCGCGCAGCAGCGGCGCATGCCCCGGAGCGGCGACCTTCACGCGCCCGAGCTCCTCGACCGCGTCCGCGAAGATCGGCGTCGCCGGCCGGTCGAGGCCGTGGGGCCGCACGAACGACTCGACGAAGCGCCGCCGCCGCTCGGCGTCCGCCTCGTCCTCGTCGAGCACCTGCCGCACCTGGGCGAGGTGCTCCTCGAGCGACGAGGCGGCATGGAGGAAGCCGCCGTTCTCCTCGAGCAGGTGGTGGAAATGAAGCGTGTCCTCCTGCGCGAACTCCGGCTCGAGGATCGTCAGCACGCTCTTGCCGACGATCGCCGCCTCGATCATCGCCGTCGTGTTGATCCCGACAACGGCTGCGCTGTGGGCGACCGAGTCGTAGAAGTCGGCGAGCGCCGCCGCGGCGAGCCCATGGGCGTGCTTCGGCGGCCAGCGCACGGCGTTGCCGTGCGCGCCCAGGTCGACCTTTCTCCACTGCGAGCCGCGCGGGTACGGCCTGACCATCAGGCCGAGCCCGCGAAGCCGGTCGTCCTCGCTCGCCCGCAGCGCTCGAAGGAGGCGCAGGACGAAGTCGACCTCGGCATTCGGCGTCCTGACGACGAAGGGGCTGGAGCACAGGTAGAGCACGTACGGCTGCGCCGGGTCGAGCCCGACCTCGGCCGTGAACTCCTCGCGCGAGCGGCTCGGCCGCCGCTCGAACCACTTGTCGAACAGCTGCCCGCCTGTCGCGACCGCGTGTTCGGGCGAGATCCCGTGCAGCTCGATCGCCTCGCGCCGCTGGGCCTCGTTCCAGACGAAGACCCGCTCCGGGTCGAACTTGAGCAGGCCCTTGTTCGTCAGATTGTCCCAGCTCGCGACGCAGGTTGCGGCCGGGATCCCGAGCGCGCGCGCGCTCTTCAGGTACTCGACCTCGTCGGAGCCGTACTTGACGACCGGCGTGACGAGCACGACGCCGGGCGCGTGCGTGCGGACGAAGCGGTCGATCTCGAGGGCGCTCGGGATCGCCTGCTCCAGTCGCGCGGCTGCGCGGATCACGCGCGCGGACAGCGCAGCGTCGGTACTCGACGCCAGGCGGCGCGCGACGTGCAGCGCGAGTGCGCGACCGATCGGCTCCAGGTTCGTCGCCTTCTCGATCCGCGTCAGGACCTTCTCGGTTACGCGGGCGCGCAGCCGCGGCGCCCGGTCGTAACGAGGATGTGCGTAACGGGCGAGGTCGGCGAGCGCGCGCACGAGCCAGGCAACCCGGCGCCAGCCGTCCCTGGTGCCGCGGTGAGGCGCGTAGCCGAAGGTCAGCCCCTCGCGCTCGAGGCCGGCGAGGCCACGCTCGATCCGGTCCCGGCGGATCTTCTTCGTGAACGCGAGATGCACCTCGTGGCCGCGGTCGATCAACTCATCGAGGAGCGGCGCGTAGATCCCCTGCACGTAGGGCAGCTCACGGACGAAGAAGAGCACCTTCACCGCTAGCCTTCCGCGGGAGCGCCGATCCGGCGCGCCTTGCCGCGCTTGGGACCCGGCCGCCTGGCGGCGAGCGAGCAGAGCGCGGCCTCGAGCGCGAGCGGCACCCGGAGGAGCAGGCGGCCGGGGGCGGCCCGGCGCTCGACCGGCAGCCCGGCGAGCTCCTCGATCGCGTCGGCGAGGATCGGCGTCGCCGGCCGGTCGAGCCCGTGCGGCCGGACGAACGACTCGACGAAGCGCCGGCGTCGCACGGCACCGGCCTCGTCCTCGTCGAGGACGTGCGAGAGCTGGCCGACGTGCTCTGCGAGCGAGGGGGCGACGTGGAGGAACCCGCCGTTCTCCTCGAGCAGGTAGTCGAAGTGCAGCGTGCTCTCCTGCGCGAAATCGGGCGTGAGCACCGTCAGCACGCTCCTGCCGACGATTGCGGCCTCGATCATCGCCGTCGTGTTGATCCCCACCACCGCCGAGCTGTGCGCCAGGGAGTCGAAGAAGTCGGCACGAGCATCCTCGCTCACGACCGCGGCGCCGCTGGGCGGCCAGACCACGGCGTTGCCGAACGCGCCGATGTCGGCGCCATGCCACTGGCCGGGCTCGTTCGGATGCGGCCGGACGAGGATGCCGATCCTGCGCAGCCGTTCGTCGCGCGACGCGCGGAGCGCTCGTACCCAGTCGATGACGAACGTTGACTCCGGCGTCTTCGTCATCGCCGGGTTGGAGCAGGTGTAGAGCACGTACGGCTGGGCGGGATCGAGCCCGACCCGCCCGATGAAGTCTTCCCGCGGCGTGCTCGGCCGGCGCTCGAACCACGCATCGAAGAGCTGCGCACCGGTCGCGACGACGCGATCCGCCGGCATCCCGTGCAGCTCGACCGCCTCTCGGCGCTGGATCTCGTTCCAGACGAACACCCGCTCGGGCACCCATTTGAGGAGGCCCTTGTTCGTCAGGTTGTCCCAGCTCGCGACCAGCGTCGCCGCCGGGATGTCGAGAGCGCGCGCGCTCTTGAGGAACTCGACCTGGGTCGACGCGCGGTTGACGACCGGCGTGGCGAGCACGACGTCGGGCGCGCGCGCTCGGATGTAGCGGTCGATCTCCGGGCTCGTCGGGATCGCCTGCTCCAGCCGCGCAGCCCTGCGGATCACCCGCTCGGAGAGCGCGGCGTCCGGACCGGCCGAGAGCCGTCGTGCAAGACGGAGGGCAAGGCGACGGACGATCGGCTCGAACTCGTTCGACTTCCGCAGCTGCCCCGCGATCTTCGTGGTCATGCGCTCGCGCAGCTCAGGCGCCCGCTGATAGCGCGGGTGCGTATACCGCGCGAGGTCCTCGAGCCCGCGGACGAGCCACGCAACCGAGCGCCAGCCGTCCCCGTCGCTGCGCGCCGGCGCGAAGCCGTGCGTCACCCCGGGCTGCGTCGCCGACTCGGCGAGCGCGCCCTTCGTCGGCTGGAACGCGACGTGCACGTCGTGTCCGCGCGCGACCAGCTCCGTGACGAGCGAGGAGAACTGCCTCATGTAGAAGCGGGGTCCGCCTGCGAAGACCAGCACTCGCAGGTGGGGCCGCCGGCTCACCGGGCCCACCCCACCGGCGCCGGCTCCGAACGACGCTGTGCGGCAGCCGCATGATGCCCGTGAGCCACCTGCTCGATCTCGTCGACGAAGATCGGGGTCGCCTCGACGTCGAGCCCGTGCGGCCGGAGGAACTCGTGGACGAACGCAGCCTCGTCCCGCCGCCAGCCCGAGCCGTCCTCGCCGAGTGCCCGACGGAGGAGCTCGATGTGCTCCGCCAGCCCGTGCGAGGCGTGGACGACGCCGCCGGCGATCTCGCGCAGATAGCGGAAATGCGGCTTGTCCATCTGGTACTTCTCGAACTCCGGAACGAGAATCGTGAAGACGGGCCGGCGAACGATCGCTGCCTCCAGCATCGCGCTCGTGTTCAGCCCGACGACCGCCGTGCTGTGGTAGATGGAGTCGAAGTAGTCGCTCTTCTCCTGCATGGTGGTGGGGAAGCCGGGATCGCGCGGGAACAGGACCGCGTTTCCGTACGCGCTCAGGTCGACGTCCTGCCACGTCTCGGTCCGGCCCGGGTGTGGTCGCACGAGCACGCCTACTCCGGAGACGGCGGAATCGTGGTGCGCGCGCAGCGCATCGAGCCAGCGGAGAACGAAGGCCACCTCCGACGGCCCCCTTCTCGGGCTGACCAGGCACGTGTACAGGACGTACGGCCGCTCCGGGTCGAGCCCCGCCCGTGCGCAGAACTCGTTGCGCGGCCTCGGCGTCCAGCCGAACCACTCGTCGTAGCACTGCGCGCCGGTGACGGCGACCAGCTCCGGCGGGACGCCGTGGAGCTCGTCCGCCTCCCGGCACTGGATCTCGTTCCAGACGAGCACCCGGTCCGGCCGCGGCCACAGCGACGACTTCAGGGTCAGGTGGTCCCAGCTCGCGACACAGACGACGGTCGGAATCCGGAGGCGCTGCGCTGCGCGAAGGAGGTCCGGCTGGACGTAGTCGACCGCCTGTGGGGGGATTCGCTGGTCGACGTACGGCGTGAAGAGCACGATGTCCGGGCGCCGCCGCTCGAGGAAGCGGACGAGCCCGGACGTCGGCCGGACCGTCCGGTCGACGGCGACGAGCGCCTTCCGCAGCACCCGCCGGCCGCGGGGGGTGCGCAGAAACGGCAGCCGGGCGCCGAAGCGAGTCAGCTGTGGCGCCTTGCCGGCCCGCGCCATCTCGTCGCCCGGGTAGCGCGGCTCGATGTAGCGAAGGTAGTCGAGCGACGACCGGACGGCAGCCGTCCGCCGGATCACGCGCGTGTCGGAGGCGACCGGCGGCGGTTTGACGAGCGTCACCCCCGGCTCGGCGGTGAGCGACGGGATCAGCTCACCCAGCCTCGGATCCTTGATCCGCGTGTGGATGACCAGCTCCACCTCGTGGCCACGGGCGGACAGCGTGCGGATGACGCTCTCGAAGTTCTTCAGCACGGTCGGGCGCAGAACAGAGAAGAGGATCCTCATCGAGGCTCCGCGAGGTGCTCGGCGCCCGCTGCGGCGACCGCCCGCTCGTAGCGGTCGCCCGCGAGCTCGGCGATGCGGGCTTCCGTCTCCTCGTCCAGCGACCCTCGGTAGGCGTCGACCCGCTCCGGGAGAACCCCGAGCCGGTCGACGGCGTCGCTCGAGTTCGCGAGGATCGACCGCCCGTTGAACGTCGGCTGGAGCAGCACGGGCGACATCGCGATCCCCAGCCGGTCCGCGAGCGCCCGCATCGTCGGATCCGTATCGAGCACCAGCTGCTCGTAGGTGAGGACGATCACCTGCTCGCCGTGCTCCGCCGAGGCCTCCAGGGCCGCGTCCACCGAGCCGCTCCACAGCCCCAGCGCGCGCTCGACGTCGCCGTAGTCGCCCACCGGATGCCTCGACGCGGACGCGTACCAGGCAGCCGGGCGGCGGACGATCGAGATCAGCGTTCCGTCCGGGTAGGCGGCGAAGTACCGCTCCACGTTCGACCGCTCCATCGCCAGCCGCGGCGTGAACCCCACGATCGCCTTCTTCGGCCCGGTGTACAGGTTGTGGTTGTCCAGCCAGCCGTTGAAGTACGAGGTGAAGTAGCAGTCGAGGACCTCGCGCTCGCTCGTCGGCCGCTCGGCGACGCACGCGTCGAAGATCTGCTTCTGGAGCCGCGGCAGGAACAGAAAGGGGAACACGCTCCGCCCCCGCTCGGGCATCCGTGTTCGCTCCGTGCGGCGCAGGCGCTCTCCGACCCACGGGTAGCAGAGCGTCGTGAACCAGGTCTCCGGCCGTGAAAGGTCGAGCGACGGCCAGTTGTGCTTTTTCGGATGACCGATCTTCAGCTCGTACGGATCGACGTGGCATTCGGCGTGGCCGTCGAAGAGCTGGCCGAGCAGCGTCCCGCCGGAGCGCTGGATCTGGGAGACGAGCACGAGCGGCTCGCGCACCTCGACGAGGTGCTCGAGGCGGACCCGGCAGAGGGTCTCGTACTCCTCCAGCTCGGTCTGCCGCTCCCAGAGCGGCGGCTCGACTGCCGGCTCGGGCGGGCGCTCCCGCTTGCGGATCCTCGACACCATCGCGCTAGGCGGTCGCGAGCGCCGAGGGGGCGGGGGCGAGCAGCCCGAGAGCGCGCCCGGCCGCCTCCTCGACCAAGCCCGCGGGCTCGAGTACGTGCAGCTCTCCGTAGGGCGGCTGCACGAGGAACGAGGAGACAAGCCGGAGATCGCGGTCCTGCTCCCGCCTCGGGCCGGCGCCGACGACAACCGCGCTGGTGCCGGAGAGGAGGGCGAGCACCGCCTCGACGCCGAACGGTCCGACGAAGCCGCGGGCGCGACGCAGGACGGCCGCCTGCCGCGCGCGGTCGAGGCCGTCGAGCGAGGCGACCGGTCCGCGCTCCGCGAGCGCGGCCCCGAGCTCCGCGTCGCCGGCGTAGGCGACAATGCCGACCGGCAATTCGAGCGCGCCGGGCGGATCGGCGGCCGGCAGGGGCGCGAACTCGAGCATCCGCTCCTCGAACCGCTGCGCGGGGTCCCGCTCCGCGAGCTCGTCGCGGGCGCGGTCGACGGGCGCGGCCGGCAGGACGCGGAACGCGCGACTGCCGAGAGCGAATGCCTCCGCGACCCAATCCCGGAGCGGTCCGAGCAGCTCCTCCTCCTCGAACCCCTCCGAGTCGCCCCCCGCGATCTCCTCGACGTCCGCGCGGCCGCCCCCGATCCCGGCGTACCAGCGGGCGCTCGAGGCCCGCGAGAGGACGAAGAGCCGCTCGCGCAGCCCAGGGGCAGCGCCCTGCGCCCAGCGGAGGAAGGGGATCCAGTAGAGAAGCTCGGCAAGCACGTCCTCGAGCCACGGCCCCGCGA
>JBKPSO010000217.1:0-9445 GCA_046735055.1 Actinomycetota bacterium | reverse complement strand
CGCCTGCGCCGCCGCCCCGTCGAGGTCGACGACGCCGACCCTCGCGCCCTCGCGCGCGAGGAGGACAGAGGCGGCGCGGCCGATCCCGGAGCCGGCTCCGGTCACGATCGCCCGCTTCCCCTCGACGCGCACGCCTCTACGCGCCTCCGCCCGCGAGGCCGAGGCGGACGGCCTCGGCGCTCGCCTCGCCGCGCGTCCGCACGTCGAGCTTGCGGAGGATCGTCGCCACGTGGTGGTCGACCGTCCGGTCCGAGACGACGAGTCTGGTCGCACGGTCACCGAAACCAACAGCTTGCGTCACCTCAGCTTCCGCCGCGAAGTTGGCGACTTCCACTCGTTCGACTGGGGATACGTCCCGTAGCAACCAGTTCAGCGGTCAACTCGAACTACTTCGACCTCTTGTCGCGGACCCAGGTCACCATCACGGTGTCCTTGAAGCCTAAACGACTTTCATTGGTTGAACTGCCCTGACTGGCCGGGGCGATGCGCCAGCCCTTGCGTGGCATCCACTCTGAATCGCGGCGGAGCGACGCGTGTGATGCGTAGGTCTTGACCTTGACCTGTTGGCGAGTCACCGCGGGTGCCCGGGCGGTTTCGCAGACGCGACCAAGGTTTGTCCAGACTGCGCTGAGACCGTAAAGGCGGCCGCGCGTGTGTGTCGCTTCTGCGGGGTTCGGTTCGATGCAGCGCCACAGCCCGCGAGGACCTGGACGGACGGTGGGGCCACTGGGCGCGGCGAGCGGTGTTGGCCGAGGCGGTCGTGGGCCGAGCGCTAGTACTTCGATCGCCTCGTCAAGGCTCCCGGTGTCTTACCCGAGTTCCGCAGTTGATGGGCTCGCGGTAGGGCTAGAAACGGCTTGTGAGCAGGGGTTTCTGCCGTCGGCAGGGTTGATAGGCGTGTGCCTACGCCAACCGACGCGGGGAGGCCGGGATCAGGCTGGCTCGAGGGCGGTGATCCGCGCCGGCGGCTCGACTTGGAGTGCGGCGAGGATCGCGCGCTGCGGGTCGGTCGGCGGGGTGGTCTGCTGGACGGCGCCGGCGGGACCTTGCAGAGTGACGAGGTGGAGTCGTTGCAGCTCGGTTGCGATCCGCCGCCAGCTCTGATTGGTGGCGCGTTCGGCGATCCGGATCAGCAGGAGAGCGAGCCAGCAGACGACGACGTGCGCTTGGATGCGGTGCTCGAGCCGGTGGAAGACGGGGCGCAGCTCGAGTGTTGTCTTCAGGTCGCGGAAGGAGCGTTCGGCCTCGCGCAGGTTCTTGTAGCCGAGCGCGATCTCCTCGGCGCTGAGGTCGGGGTCGGAGGAGGAGAGCAGGTACTTGCCGTCGAGGCGCGCCTCGGCCGCGATCTTGCGTCGGTCGATCAGCAGCCGGCCGGTCTTGGTCTGGCGTAGGTAGCGGGAGAGGGTCGGGTGGTCGCGCAGCGCGCACTCGGCGCGGGTGTGCGCCTTACGGGCCTTGCTGGTCTTCGCCTTGCGCCGGGCCTGTTCGATCCGCGCGAGCTCGGCCTCGAGCCGGGCGATGTGCGCGTCGCGCTCGGCCTTGTCGCGCTCGGCCTCGACCGGGTTGTGGCAGACGACGAAGCGGTGGGCGTTGTCGCCCTCGCCGACCCGGACGTCCTTGACCCGGAGGTTGTCGCGCACCGTCTGGTAGCGGCCGGGGCGGGCGAGCGCCGCCCGGGCATCCGCGGAGCCGTCGCGCATCCGCTCGCCGGCGATCCAGTGGCCGCCTGCGCGGGTCAGGTAGCGCAGGTTCTCTCTCGTCACTGGAGAAGCCGCGGTCGACGACCCAGACGCAGCGGCCGAGCCGCCAGCCGCGCAGGTCGTCCTTGACCTGCGTGATCACCGTCTGGTCGTTGGTGTTGCCCGGCCAGACCCAGACGCGAACCGGGATCCCCTCCCGGGTGACCGCCAGCCCGATCACCACCTGCGGCAGGTCGGGCCGGTGGTCCTTCGAGTGCCCGAGCGCCCGAAACCGCCCCCGCTCACCCTCGTCGGCGGTATCAGGCTCGGCCTCGAAGTAGGTCGAGGTGGTGTCGAAGAAGAGCAGATCGACCTCGAGGTTCAACAGGTCGGCGCAGGCGAAGAAGACCGCCTCCTGCACCCTCGCCTCTGCGTCCGCTTCGACCAGCAGGTCGAGCGCGCGGTAGGCCTGGTCGTCGTCCATCCGCACAAGGCCGGGGATCGCCACGTCCTCGGAGGCCCACTCGGCCGCCGCCAGCTTCGAGCAGGGCGCGAGCGCGCGATTCGCAACGAGCGCGAACAGCACCCGCTCGACATCGGTCGCGAACCGGCGCGCGCCGAGCAGCTCGCGCAGCGCCGCTGGAATCCCTAGCCGCCGCCAGAGCGCATCCAACAGCCAGGCGCCGCCGAGTGGACGCGAGCCGACGACCTCGAGCCCATCGGCATGCTCGATCGCCGCGGCGCTCTCCGCGCCCGGGTCGGTGTAGCGGCGGATCGAGCGGGCCAGCCGCCGCAGCCCCTCGACGTCGAGCTCGTCCTCGCGGCCGAGGTTGAGCAACACCTCCGCCCGAGTCACCCCACCCAGCCGGTGGTTATGCGCCAACTGCAGATAGCGGACCAACGACCCGTCCTTCCGCCGCCGCTGCGTCGTTCGCAGGTACATGCCCACACAAGCACCACCGACACCGGACGACACAACAGCCTCCACCCCCGACGGCCGTGTGCCCACGCTTACGGAAGCGCGAGCAGGCCGACTTGGCTCTACAAAGCCAAATCTCGCCACCAAACCGCCCTCAAATGCCCATCAACTGCGGAACTCCGGCGCCACGGTGTCCGCAGCGGGTTGACGTTTACCTGTAGCCGGAGAATTCTACGCCCTCCCTACACCCTGATCCGGCTACTTCGCCAGACGCTCGCGCGGCGCGGGCAGGAGGCGCGCACTCGAGGCATCTGGTTCACTGCAACGGCAGCCAAGCTCGACATGGAGAAAGAGGTGAATGATGGGCATCAGCGACTGGTTCAAACGGCTCCGCGTCCGGGATGACGCCCAGGCCGTCGAGCGCGCCGAAGAGAAGGCGCGACACGAGGGAGTCCCTGCCGGAGATCTGCCCGCCGACCAGGGCAGCGTCGAGCAGGATCTGGACGAAACCATCGACCAGGTTCAGCGCTTGGGCGGGATGCCCTAGCGAGTCGGATCGAACGCCCAGACGTGGACGTCGCTCGTCGGCCCGTCTGAAGATGAGTTCCGGTAGCGGCCGCTCGGCTTGCGCTGCTGGTGGTTGGAATGGTGCGACCCAACAATCTTGTTCACCGGGCGCGTTCCGAAAAGCCGGCCTCTACGAGCTCTGCGCCCCCCGGCTGCGCACAACGACCAGGGCAAATGGGGTATCGGCATGGCGACCCTTTGTGGCCGCTGGCACGATTCCGGAGTCTTCGGCGGTCAGACGGTCAGCGTTCCCAGCCGAAGTCGCTCCTCGATCGCGGTCGCTGTTTCTTCGGCGGTCAGCCTGCTGTTGTCAATGACGTGACCTTCGAGAGGCTCGTCGAGATCCGCGAAGCCAGGCCATAGCTGTTCGATCACGCCGCGATCGGCCAGTCGGGTAGCAGGACGGATCGTCGCTCGCTCGATCGCAATGGGCAGGGGAGGGCGCAAGATCGCGTATGCGATCCGCAACCCGGCGGTCGTGAGCGCGTCTCGCAGCGGCTCGAAGAACCAGCGCGGGCTGACGATCCCGTCGATGACGGTGAAGTATCCGGCCCGTGCATAGCGCCCCGCGACTTCGGCGACGATCTGCATCACGAGCGTGTTCTGCTCATCGGACTCCGGCTTCCATGGTTCGATGTATCCACTCGTGATGAACTGCCAGAAGAAGTCGGATTCAAGATGCACGGCTCGCTCGTGTCTCGCCGTGAGCAGACGCGCAACCGTCGTCTTGCCTGATCCAGGCGGGCCGGTGAGGATGAGCACTTCGTCTCGCGGCTGCGACATCTCAGGCCGATCCTGCACCGAGCGCGTCAGGCGAGCCATCGCTACGGGCGTCCGCCAACGATGGCCGCCGCGAACGTCCGGACGAGTCTCGAATCTCTTTTGACATGAGGTCCAGCGAAACCTCTGGGACCGCGCACATCAGGCTGAAACGGACACGGCCCCAAGAGCGACTAACGATCGCCCACCCTAACAAGAATATGGCATGGTGACTAGCTGTATGATAGGTTTGCCTCTTATCTAGACAAGGCGCCATTTGACCGATCAGACCCAAAACATCCCCGTGTTCCCGCGCGTCGAGCGGGAGCGCCGGCTATCCGATAAGGTCGCCGATCTCCTCCTGGAGACGATCGTCTCCCAGGGGCTTGGCGTCGGGGACCGTCTCCCCTCCGAGCGAGAGCTCGGCGAGCAGTTTGGCGTCTCGCGCACGGTCGTGCGGGAGGCGGCTCGCTCACTGGCGGCGAAGGGCGTCATCGAGGTGCGGACGGGAAGCGGTCTACGAGTCGCAGCCGTCGGTTCCGACGCGGTCAAAGAGTCGATGCGGCTTTACCTGCTCGGGAGCGAAAGCCTCGATTACGGCAAGGTGCACGAGGTCAGGACGACGATCGAGGTCCAGGTCGCGGAACTCGCCGCGGAGCGGGCGACCAACGACGACATCGCCCGACTCCGCGCGGCTTGCGACCGGATGGCCGATGTGCTCGACGACCGCGACGCGGCCGCACAAGCCGACGTCGATTTCCACCGGGCCGTCGCCGAATGCACCCAGAACTTGCTGTACGGAGTCATGCTCGACTCGATCGGGGGTGCCCTACTGCAGGTCAGACGCGAGACGATCGGGTTACCCCATCGCGCCGAGCAGGCACTCGACGACCACAGGAGGATCCTGGAGGGGATAAGCGATCATGACGCCGCCGCGGCCGGCCAGGCCATGCGCGAGCACCTCGACTACGTCCTCGGTTCCTGGGAGGAAGCCCGCGGACGAGGGCCGCGGTGAGCGCGCTCCGCCGGCTCGACCACGTCGCGGTCGCGGTCCGAGATACCAAGGAGGCGCTCACGTACTTCGTCGAGCGGCTCGGGCTTCCGCTCCTGCGCAGCGAGGAATTGGCTGCACCGCCCGTCCGGCTCACTTACCTCGACGCTGGCAACATCCTCATCCAGCTGGTCGAGCCGCTCGACGACGAGACGGAGATTGCTCGGAGCATCCACGAGAACGGGGAGGGCCTCCACCACATCTGTTTCGCCGTCGACGACGTCACGCGGACGGCGACCGAGCTTGCTGAAGACACCACCGTCCCCCCGATTCTCGGCAGCGGGCGTGGCCCCGACGGTACTGAGCGTGTCACCGCCTTCGTCCCCGGCCACGCTCCTTTCGGGGTTCGGATCGAATGCGTCGAGTACCGCCCCGAGGACGACACCAAACCGATCACGACCGCTTAGACTGCGGAGTTGTAGGGCGGGATGTGAGCGCGCGACACGCAGACGCGAAGGCGCCAGCCACGAACGCCGCACCAGCGTCTCTGTGACCGTACGACCGCTCGCCCAGCCAGCGGGCGCGCCCTGCTCGTGGCGCCAGTTCAGCCGTTCGGTCTGCGCCGGCGTTCGCTGCCTCGGCCGCGTGCCGCAGCGCCGTCTCCAAGCCAAGACGCTCGGCTTCCGCCGCGCGGAGGGCCGCGGGCGCGAGCCCGTCGAGCATCGTCCGGTCCCCGAGGGCCACCTTCCCTCGCTCCGCGATTCCGCTCGAAGCAGCCTCGACCAGTCGAGCGAGGAGCGCGAGGGGAGACGATGGCGGCTGGCCCGCGTCCCGCGCCGCGGCGAGAAAAGCCGGTCGCGACGAGCGTCCCGCAGGTCGAAGGTGCCGCCCTGGCGATCTCCGCTCCGCACGCCCGCAGCAAGCTAGCAACCGCGGTCAGCACCCTGACCAGCGCCTCGGTCGTCATTGCTGAACGAACGGACTCTCTGCGGCGGCGTCCAGCAGGCGGATGAGCTCCTCGTCCAGCTTCAGGAGCGAGATCGAGGCGCCTGCGGCGTTGGGCGAGGCGAATACCTCGCCGACGGCGACGCCGTCGGCGAAGCCGCGTCCAACGTAGCCCATGAACACCGGCAGATGACCCGACCCGCCGCCGGTCACGATCGCGACCTTGCCTGCGACGGGAGCATCGGCTCGGACGATGGCCCGCCTCGCCACCGCGGACAGCCGGTCGGGGTGAGCCTCGAGGATGCCTTCGAGCATCTCGTCGACGAAGCGGTCGGGCGCGTTGATGATCTTCTGCACAGCTGTCAGATCGTCCCCGCCACAGGTACCGCTGTACGGAGATGATCAAGCGCCTCGCGCAACGCGCCCTCGTAGAGCCACAGGTCTCCGTAGCACACGCAACGGAAGCCGCGAGCGAGGAGCTCCCGCCCTTCCGCTGGCGTCGCGGCGGTCATGCCGACCGCCTTGCCAGTCGCGCGTCCCGCCTCGAGAATGCGCTCGACCGCATCCCGATACCGACGGTCGGCGAAGTTGCTCGGGATGCCGAGCGAGTTGGTCAGGTCCCGGTGGCCGATCCAGAGCAGGTCGATTCCCTCCACGGCCGCGATCTGCTCGACATGATCGACGCCCGCAGCGGTCTCGACCAGCGCGATCAAGACCTGCTCGCGGTTGACGGTGTCCATGACCGCGACCGGATCCTCACCCAGCTCGTCGCGGTAGAGGAGGCCGAACCCGCGCCGACCATGCGGCGGGTATTTCGCGGCAGTGACGATCCTCCGTGCCTGCCCGGCATCCTCGACCATCGGCACCATCAGCCCCATTGCGCCCGCGTCCAGCGCTGCGGCGATTAGATGCTGCTCGGTCGCGGGTACACGGACGAGCGGCACGATGCCGTTCGCTCTCGATCCCGCGAGCAGCGGCTTCAGCGTCTCGACGCTCCAGCCCGTGTGCTCTTGATCGAAGATCGCGAACTCGGCGCCAGCCGCTGCCAGGACTCGAGCGATCCCCGCCGTCGCGAACTCGAACAGCATCGCACCGAAGGCGAAACCCCCCTGCTCGAGTACGCGCTTGACAGGGTTCTCAATCACTGGCGAAGCCTTGTCCGCAGCCGCGGGTGCTCGAGTGCTTCGGGATTGACGATGTAATGCGGCGCGCGTCCCTCCGCGACCGCGAGCACGCTCTCGCAAGCGCTCCGCGCCGACTCTGCGAACAGCTCGTCGGTTAGCCCGATGGCATGGGGGGCGACGACGACGTTGCCGAGTTGGAGGAGCGGGTCGGTCGCGTCAAGTGGCTCCTCCTCGAACACGTCCAGGGCAGCGCCAGCGAGCTGCCCCTTCGCGAGCGCGGCTGAGAGCGCCTGCTGATCGACGATAGGGCCGCGAGCGACGTTGATGACGTAGGCGCCAGGCTTCATCAGGGCAAGACGCTCAGCATCCAGCAGGTGATATGTCTCTGCGGTGAGCGGAAGCGTGACGCACACGAAGTCCGACTCTCGTAACAACCTCTCCAAATCGACGAGCGAAACATCGTCGAAGGGCTCCACAAACGGGTCGCACGCGATCCGGCGGAGGCCGAACGGTTCGGCGAGCCTGCAGAGATCGCGGCCGATGTTTCCAAGTCCGAGAATGCCGAGCGTCCGTCCGGTCAGGCCCGTCCCGATGCAGGCGAATCGGTCCCAGCTACCCGAACGCACGAGGCGGTCCTTCTCGGTCAGCCGGTGGGCTAACGCGAGCAAGAAGGCCATCGCCCCGGCGGCCATCGGCCGCCGGACGCCGTCAGGCGTGATCGTGACGAGCGTCCCGCTCGCCGTGCACGCAGCCACGTCGACGGTGTCGTAGCCGACACCAAGTCGTGCGAACAGCACTGGAGGCTCTGGGCAGTCAAGCGTGGCAGACGTCACGCGTGCTCCGAAGACAATCACCGCATCGAAACCCTCGACGTAGGTCGGCAGCAGCTCCTCGGCATCCTCCCGGACGAACTCCCACGACACCTCCTCTGCGTTCGCGAGGGGCGTGAGCGGATACACCGACCCGCCCTCAGCGGTGCGGATGTCGCGCGTCACGCCGACACGGAAGGGCACTCCCATGGTTGGTTACAACGCGGGGCCCGTCACGATGCCGAATCCGCGCCCGCGATTGGACGCGAAGCCCCACGGAGCCGCACTCGTCATTTGGCACGCCATCCTACAGGTCATCGGAGCGACGGGCAACTGCCAACGACAAGGTCCAGACCCCGCACTGCATATCGGGTTCTCGTCCGATTGAAGAGACGCAAATCCCGCTCCTGAGATCGCCCTTATTGGCGTGTCCCGGTTGTTTGCTGACGCAGTAGAGGTCGGCTCCGGCGGCTAGGCTCGGCGTCTCTTCCGCGACGAGCCCGCCCGACGAGCGCCCCTCGCTCGACTGGGCCAGCGCGGCCTGGCTCTGGCCGTATCTAATCGGCGTAGGCGCAATCTCGTACTTCAGCTCGTTCGACACCGGCACGCCCAGCCATGTCCCGCTGATCGGCCTGCACGAACCGGTGAACGACCTGACGTTCGGCTGGGACGCCCTCGTGATGGCCGTCTTCAGCGTCGCCGTCTACGCCTTTGCGATTCGGCGAAGGCTGCCTGGCAATCGCGCGCTCGAGTACGGACGGCGCGCGCTCCTCGCTAGCGGCCGACCGGCGTGACGGGCGGCTCGACCGGCTCGCCCGCCCCGGAGGCGGGTGCGGGGATCGCCTCGATCAGATTGCGGATTTCGCGAACCGCCACCGAGAGCGTCGCGAGGTCGGACGCGTCGCCGGCCTTGACATCTGCGAGCACCTGCTCGCAACGCTCGACGGCGGCGGCGTTGTGTGTTACCCAGCCGGCCACCCGCTCGGCGACGGCTTCGGTTTCGGACTCCCGCAGTATGTCGGTCGTGAGCGCGCGATGTTCGCTTTGAAGGTCTTCCCACAGGGCGCGGCGGGCGAGTGCTTCCCAACGCTCCTTCCGGGGGAGCGCGGCGATGCGCTCACGCAGGGAGTGCAGATCGAGCCGGTCGTCGATCGCGAAATAGACTCCCATGGCCTCGTCGAGGCTTAGACCGATCGCGCCGGCCACCTCGACGAGATCGAGCACTGGGAGGAGCGACTCCAGGTATCCGACCCGGTCGGCGAGCGCGCGCGGAACGCCGGTGCCAACGAGTTCCTCGGCCGTGCGATCGGCCGCGTTTCGATCGGCGGCGCAAAGGACGTCAGCGGCGGCCGTGGCGAGCGTCGCCGCTCCCGGACCGAAGCGGGAGATCGCCGACGCGATGTCCAGCGGGCGCGGCCGGTTGCGCAGAAACCAGCGGGTCGCGCGCTCCAGCAGGATCCGTGTCTTGAGCAGCATCACGAGCTGCGTCTGCGCGGCGACTCGGCCGTCGAGGTGTTCGATCTCGTCCCACAGGCTGCGGAGGTCGAAGACCTCGCGTGCGACGGTGAAGGCGCGCGCGATGTCCGGCCCGGTTGCCCCGGTTTCCTCGTTGAGGCGGAAGACGAAGGTCGTGCCGGCCCGGTTCACCAGGG
>JBKPSO010000216.1:0-12880 GCA_046735055.1 Actinomycetota bacterium | reverse complement strand
CCACCGACATGGAGCGCGACTACTTCATGACCGCCCAGGAAGCGACGGAGTACGGCATCATCGACACCGTGATCGCAAACCGCATCGGCTCCGGCTAGTCGCGGCCCCTCGCACGCGGGTCGGCAACCCGGAGCAAGCGGCCCTCCTGAACCTCGACGGGCTCTCGAACTGCGCCCGGATCGTCCTCAATGTCCCCGAGCAGTACCTCCGCTACTACGACCTCGAGCGCGCCCACACAGGACCGCCTGACCCGCGGCCGGATCCCTGCTGAGATCGTCTACGGTGCCCGCAAGGTGCGAGCAAGATGAGCCGAGAGTGTCGGCACATCTCGGTGGCTGTCCAGTCTAGCCGGCGGGCTCGTCCGCCCTGGAATCAAGGAAATCGAGAAGGTGAGCCACGGCTGACGCCTCTTCTGTGAGGCGCTCCTGTTCTCCTGGCGCCACGAGCGCCCCGGATTCAATCCTCTCCAACACCTGCTCGTACCACGCGAGGAATTCGCGGAGCTGCGGGCGGATATCGGGTCGCCTTTCCTCGGGCATCCCTCCGAGTGTACGCCCGCTCAGCGCGCGCCTAGCGCGTCGCTTCCCTGTACCTCGGATTTGCCGCGGCAGCGCAACATTGGGGCTTGTGCCACCTAGCGCCGAGATGTTCGCCCCCCGTGCCGACCCAGTAGAAGCCAGGGAATGGCGACGCTGTTCCTTCCGGCGGGCAGGGCCGTCGCGGTGTCCCAGTTCTCGGTCGGGGCGATTCTGCTCGTCAAGGGGCTTGGGCTACTCGTCGTCGAGCGCTTCCCGTTCCGGCGACTCCTGGGCGCGCGACTAGCGGCACGATCGCAGCGGGGTGGCGGCCGACCCCCGCCGGGCCGGCTCGCCTCGTCTCGTCGGGGCGGCGCTCACCGTGCTCGGGATCGTCTGGGTCGGGACCGGTGTGCTCGACGTGCTGCGCGGCGCGCTCGCACTGGTCTGACGCCACCGCGATGACTCGTCTGGAGCAATGCCCGTGCCGCACGCTCCTTGCATGCGGACGGGGGATCTCACGCGCCTGAACCGAGGGACCGAGATCTCCAAAAGAGAGTGGCACCCTCGAGTCGGACCGCCTCTTACGTTTTGGGAGCGACCGTAAGGTACGACGAGCGAGCATGGAACCCTACTTTGCGGCCCGCGAGTCGCCGAAGCCTCACGCGGCGACCAGCGCCCATCCGTACTCCCGGATGAGCCGCCGCACGAACTCTTTGTCCGGCGGTTCCGTCGGTGCGTCGTCGTTTGGGGCGCCGTTGATCCAGAGGGTCTTGCACGAGTACCAGACCGTCGGATGAATGGATGCCCGGGCGAACGTGGAGATGGCCTAATCGGTTCGATCCAAGATCAGTCCACTTTTCGGGCATTGGCAAACCTCGGGTGTGATGACTCGGTAGGTGGCGAGGATCTTCGACCTGCCATTCACGCGGAGCTGAGCTGGTCGGCGACGGCAGCGAGGTCGGCCGTCTGCGGCTCCCTCACCAAAAGAGATGTGCGTTCAACCGCCATTTCCGGACAGGCCGTTACAGAACAACGCGCTACGAAACTGGCGTCTCGAACGACAGGCTTCGAGCGACGACGCGAGCAACCGCGTTGCGGGGAGAATTGCTCCAGAACCTGAAGCCAGGCGATGCCCTAGCGTCGTGGGACAATGTGCCAATCGCGTAACACAGTCCGAGGAGGTGCAGAATGCGGTTCTCACGTTGGTTCATCGCCGCGGTCGCGGCATTCGCCGTGTTCACGGTTGCCGGGCTCGCGCTGGCGGCGGCCGGCCCGATCGACGTCTCGGGCCTGAGCCCGTTTGCGAGCTGCACGGTTGGCGGGCCGGGTACAAACTTCGTGAACAGCGAAGTCGAGCCGTTCGTCTCGGTGAACCCGGCCGATCCGAGCAACATCGTCGGCGTGTTCCAGCAGGACCGGTGGTCGAACGGCGGAGCGCATGGGCTCGTCGCCGCGACGAGCCACGACGGCGGGGCCACATGGAGCGAGTCGTGGGCACACTTCAGCACCTGCTCGGGAGGAACCGCCGCGAACGGAGGCAACTACGACCGGGCGTCTGACCCGTGGGTCAGCTTCGCGCCGAACGGCGACGTGTATCAGATCAGCCTGTCGGCGAGCGCCGACGTGACCGTGTCTGCGGTGCTCGTGAGCAAATCGGTCGACGGCGGCGACACCTGGAGCGAGCCGATCACACTTGCCCGAAACGTCTCCGGTTTCTCCTTCGGGCCCGGCTTCAACGACAAGGAATCGATCACGGCGGACCCGACGGACGCGAACTACGCCTACGCCGTCTGGGACCGAAGTCGTTTCCCGAGCGACAACGCCGATCTGACCGCCCAGATGAACGCGGCCTCGATTCGCGGGGACATCACGTTCTCGCGGACGACGGACGGTGGACAGACCTGGGAGCCCGCACGTGACATCCTCGGCGGGAATCAGAACGAGTTCACGATCGGCAACCAGATCGCCGTCCTGCCGAACGGGACGCTCGCCGACATCTTCGAGGACTTCAACGGCTCCGGGAGGCAGCCCTCGCCCAACCAGTTCCACCAGTCCGTGATCCGCTCGACCGACAAGGGCGTGACCTGGTCGAAGGTGATCGACATCTCCACCGACGGCTCCGTCCTGGTGCGTGATCCGGATACAGGAGCCGGGCTCCGTACAGGCGCCGGGCTTCCGGACATCGCAGTCGCGCCGAACGGCACGCTCTACGCCGTTTGGTCAGACGGCCGCTTCAGCGGCTTCGCCCATGATGACGTCGCCCTCTCGCGTTCCACCGACGGTGGACTGCACTGGTCGACTCCGATCAAGGTCAATGCGTCTCCGGCTAGCGTCGCGGCGTTCACGCCCTCCATCGACGTGGCCTCCGACGGCACAGTGGCCGTGACTTACTACGACTTCCGTAACAACACGCCGGATCCGAACACGCTTCCAACCGACGCGTTCGCCGTCTTCTCGCATGACGGCGGCGCCACGTTCGGCGGCGAGATCCGGCTGACGCCGAGCTCGTTCGAGTTCGATCTGGCCCCGCGCGCCGGGGGACTCTTCCTCGGCGACTATGTCGGTCTCGGCCATATCGGGACGACGTTCGTCCCGTTCTTCACCCAGACCGTCTCGAGCTCCAATCCGACGGACATCTACGCGTCCTTCGTCCCGTAGTCGGTCTCGCTAGAGGCGGGCGGGGCACGCCACCCGCCCGCCTCTAGCCGACGTTGGACCTGAACCGCGTCGCGCCGGACGGTCTCCCTCAGACCGAGACGGTGACCGGCGAGGACGCGATCCACGCGACCGCACCGACGAAGACCGCGATCCCGAGGCCGAGGAGCACGATCCGGATCCGGCGCGAGGGGAGCTTCGCGCTCATCCCGGCGAAGAAGAGCGAGGCCGCGAAGAGGACGACGCCGAGTACGTAGTTCGTGGAGCGCTGGACGTACGCGCGTGCCCGCGCCGCCCACTGCTCCGAGTCCTTCTGGAGGAGATTCGCCTTCGTCTGCTCGGCAAGCCGGTACTCGGGCATCGCAAACGGCGTCAGCGGCGCCTTCCGATTCTTCAGAGGCCTGGTGGCGGCCCAGGCCTCGACCGCGGGCTTGAACTCTGCTCTGAACCGCTTCGAGTAGAAGTCCGTCAGGCGCTCGTCGTCATGCGCGTAGGCGTCGACCCACGCGATGAACGTCGCGACGTCGATCTGCGTCTGCGCGTTGGCGAGCCCCGCGGCCCGCGCCGACTCGATCCGGGTTGCGTTCGCACGGCCGGCCGCCTTGGCCTGCTCCCCGTTCCAGCGGCTCGCCTGATACCCGCTCCACGCCGTGGCGACCGTCGCGAGCGCGAGCAGGGCCGCCCCCGTGATGTCCACCCAGTCGAAGTGCGAATCGTCTCCGGACCGGCTCACCGCGACCGCCCGCCTGCGTCGCACGGCATCTGCACGCCTTTGCCGCTCACGCCCAGGGCCCCAAGCGCCTCGTCGACGACCCGCAGCGACCGCTCCATCGCGACCGGCCGCAACGCGCCGACACCGGACCCGAAAGGGCTGTTCAGGAACAACAGGAGGAGCAGCATGATCGAGATCACGGCGGTGACCGACCCCATCAGCAGGGCCTGCGTCTTCGCACGCTCGGCGCTGTCGGCGAAGAAGAGCATGTAGAAGAAGATCACCGCGGAGATGACGATGAGGACGATCCAGAGCGGGGTCGGGATCACGCCTTGCGCGCCGTGGATGCGGTCGCGACGGGCCTCTTCCCGCGTCGAGGTCAGCTCGAGCGACTTGTCGTAGGCGGACTGCGCGGACGGGGTTGAAGGCTCGAAGCCGTCGAGGATCTGGAAGAGCCGAACCCCCCACGGATTGATCGCGTCCCCCTGGGTGCCCCGCTCCATTCGCGGCCACTCCTCATGAACGACCGAGCGCGCGTAGCAGACGAGCGCGCCGGTCATCCTGGCGGCAACCGGGTCGGGGAACAGCTGCGCGGTCTCGACCTGTTGTGCGACCGCCAGCGCCTCGGTCTCGGCTCCGGTCCGTGACTGGTCGTAGCTCGTGAACGCGAGAAAGATGATGAACCCGAGCAGGACGGAGAAGCCGGTCGCGAGCACTCCGAACACACCCGAGGCACGGTCGCCGTCGGAGAAGAAGCTCCCCTCCGGTGCGCGCCGGCGAACGAGCAGCATCGCTGCGACTGCGACGGCGGTGGCTCCTGTGACGATCAGGACGGCGTAGACCAGGTTCACTCCCAGAGAAGCTATCGCGGGGGGGTTCGCGTTCCCTCGTCCGGGTTGGGTGACAGGCGCTCGAATATCTCGACACTCCTGGCTCGAGTTGGCGGGGTCGCGCGCCCGTTCCAAACCGAGGGAGCAGGCGTCGGCCTGACGCGCGACGACCCCGCCTAAACAGGCTGTTGATGCACCTTGGCGGGCGGCAGTTGCCCAGGATGGCGACGATTCTGTGGCCCACTAGTAGTTGATGTTGTTCGTGGTGGAACTGATCGAGACCGTGCCCACCGTGCCGGTCGGTACGGCGAAGGTGTCGACGACGGCGTTGGACGCGTCGTGCCGACGGTCACCGTGACGACGGTCACGACCCACCAATGAATCCGATCGAGCGAAGGCGTCGTAGGACCTCCGATGCCCACACACCTGGCAGGCGGAAGGAGACGCTATGTTGCAGAAGCTCCTGACGAGCACAGCCATGGTGGCAGTCCTGCTGCTGTTGCTCGCGACCGCGGCGTTCGCTGACTCGACCGGAACTCCGGGTCAGCCAAGCCAGACCTGCGGTGATCCAAACGCGACGATGACGCCGGGGAACGCGGCCAGCGCTCCAGGCTCGGCCTTCAACCCGGACGGTCAGGCAGGAAGCGTCTATGCAGGCACCCAGCCGCAGAACTCCAACAACCCGACATCAGTCTCCCAATACGACGTCGCCTGCTTCCAGAACACACAGAATCACTAGCGACCACGCGGCCGCGTGCGCGGGCGGGGCACCCGCCCGCGCACGCTCTTCCACCGCTCCTCGACAGGAGGCCGCCGAGTCGACGCACTGGCGGGACCCGCGTGCGAATAGGTCTTCGGACGGGTGGGTAGCGCCTGATCGAGTGAACGCCGGATCAGCGCATACTGTTTCTTCGCGCGCGCGAACCGGGATCGCGTTCCGTGCCGGCGTCGAGGCTCGGAGATGGGCGCGCTCTGCAAGGCCTCCACTGCCGCTGCCGCCGCTGCGCCACCACGCCGGCCGGCGCGCACTGGGACGCGCGCCCTAGCTTGGCGGTCGACAACGTCGAGCAGGCTCTGGGCAGCGTCGGCGTCCCGACCTACGTCCTCGACACAACCCGGGTCGTCCGCTGGATCAATGCGGCAGCCGAGCAGCTTGTCGGCGATGTTCGCGGTCGCCACTTCACCTCCGTCGTCGCGCCCGAGGACAGCCGGCGCGCCCGCGAGCTGTTCGCCCGGAAGGTGCTCGGCACCTCGCAGGCCAGAGATGCGACCGGCGTCTTGGTCTCGACCGCCGGCACGCGGGTGGCGGTGGAGATCAGCTGGGTGCCGCTGATGAGCGGTGAACGGGTGGTCGGCGTCTTCTTGTGCCCAAACCGCCTCCAGTCGGTCCGCAAATCGCCCTAATTTGGCGAGTCTGCCGCGGCTTCGCCACAGGCTCATATTCCGCTCAACCGTGCGGAAAGCCGGCCTCTCGGCTGGCTTCGGGAGCCCGAGGTTCGGGTAACCGCACTCGCGAAAACCTGAGCGCCGTACTGCCCGGCTGGAGCGCGGCAGCAACCCTCTCAGAGATGTCGGTCGAACTGGGGGTTGCGATGACGACCAAGCTGCGCCAACCGAGCCAGCGCGATGCCCTCGCCGAGCTCCGAACCTGGTACCTGGGCAGCCTACGGCCGAAGCTCGTACACGCGGGCGCCGCGGGCATCGTTCCTCCGGCCGCCACCGACGCGCTCGACCGGTCGCTCCGTGAGCTCCTCGACCTGCCCGCGCCCCGGGTCGAGGAGGCGGCATGAGGCTGTCGTGCCGATGGGCTCCCCTAGTCACGCTCGGGCCCGGTCGAGGCGGCGGAGTCCCGAAGAGCCGGATGCACCAGGCCCTATGCCGAGGCTCGCAGAAACGCGTTCCAGCAAGTCGAGCAGATGTTCACGCTCTTCCGGGTGAGCGGCGAGCCGATCTGTTGCTCGTAAGCGACTCGCCGCCGTTCGAGGAGCCCGCGGTCCTCGAGCCCGTCGACGATCGCGACCATGAATGGTTCTGAACAAGACGTAAGTTCGTCGAGGGAGTGATCGTGGAAGTCGTCCAGCCCGGAAGTTCGAGAACGGCAGAGAAGGAGTCCCGCCTTGGCAGGCTTGCACGGTTCATCGCTCGCCGTCGCTGGCCTGTGATCGCGGTTTGGATCGTGTTGACGTTGATCGGCGGCGTTGCGGCAGGCAAGTTGTCGAGCCGGTGGTACCAGAGCTTCTCGATCCCGGGCAAGCCGGCGTACGAGGCGAGCCAGCGGACGCTGCACACGCTCGGGGTCGGCGTGCGTGCTCCAAACGTCGTCGTCTTCCACACGGCGGGAGACGCAACCAAGAACGCTGCGATCCGCCGGGCGATGAACCGGGCGGCGGCGACGATGCCTGGGGCGTTGTCGAGCTCGTATTTCACGACCCACAACCTGATGTACGTCTCGCATGACCGCCACACGACCTTTATGGAGATCTATCCGCCCGGGAAGTCGAAGTTCGACACCCAGAGCCGGGCCAAGGAGATGCGCGGCGCGGCGGCCGCGGGGCTGCCGGCCGGGATTACGGTGAACGTGACCGGCCATGACCCGCTCGAGGAGGCGTCCTCCCACGGCGGCGGCGGCAGCTCGAGCGTGCTCCTCGAGGCGCTGATCGGCGGCCTCGGTGCCCTGGTGATCCTGCTGTTCGTGTTCGGGACGCTGCCGGCGGTATTGATGCCGATCGTCGTCGCCGTTGCGGCGATTCTGAACACGTTCACGCTCGTCTGGGGCCTGACCTACGTCACGAACGTGTCGATCATCGTGCAGTTCCTGATCGCGCTGGTCGGGCTCGGTGTCGCAATCGATTACTCGTTGCTGATGATCTTCCGCTTCCGTGACGAGCTTCGCGAAGGAGCCGACGTCGAGTCGGCCCTCGTCGAGACGATGACGCACGCCGGCCGGTCCGTGATCGTCTCCGGCTCGACGGTTGCTGTCGGGCTGCTCTCGATGGTCATTCTGCCGCTGCCGTTCATCCGCTCGATCGGGATCGGCGGCATGCTGATCCCGGCCGTCTCGGTGCTGGCGGCGATCACGCTCCTGCCGGCGCTGATCGCGACGCTCGGCACGCGTATCAACAGCTTCCGCGTGATGCCGAAGCGTTTCGTCGACCACGGCCACCCCGAAGACGGGGCCTGGGGTCGGTGGGCACGCTTCGTCCTCCGGCGACCCTGGCCGGTCGCGATTGCCGGCCTAGCGGTGGTCGCCGTGCTCGTCGGATTGGGAACGCAGATGAACCCGAACGAGGCGCAACTGAAGAACTTCCCCGGCACCGGCACGGCGATCGATGGCCGTACTCAGCTCGCCGCAGCCGGGATCAGCCCCGGCGTGATGAAGCCGCTCAATGTCCTCGTCGAACACGGCGGCAACCCGCAACTGATCGCGGCACGGCTTCGCACCGTCCCGGGCATCGTCGGCGCGAGCGCGCCACCGGCCTGGCATCGCGGATCCAACTCGCTGGTCGAGGCCTTTCCTGCGATCGACGGGTCCGCCCCCGGGATCCAGGGGATCGTCGACCGTGCGAAGACCGCCCTGAAGGGAACGAACGGAACGGTCACCGGCGTCGCCGCGGTCGATCGCGACTTCGTCCATGCCATCTACGGCAGCTTCCCCTATGTACTCGCCTTCGTCGTCGTCCTCACGCTGATCCTTCTCACGCGGGCGTTCCGCTCGATCGTGCTGGCGATCAAGGCCGTGATCCTCAACCTGGTCTCGCTCGCAGCCGCATTCGGGATCATCGTCTTCATCTTCCAGGACGGCCACGGCTCCTCGCTCTGGAACATCAGCGCCACCCAGGCGATCACCGCCTGGATCCCGCTGATGATCTTCGCCTTCCTGTACGGCCTCTCGATGGACTACGAGGTGTTCATGCTCACGCGCATGCGCGAGGCCTACGACGAAACCGGATCGACCAACAAGGCGATCGAGCTCGGCCTCTCCCGCACCGGCAAGCTCGTCACCAGCGCAGCGCTGATTCTCATGTTCGCGTTTCTCGTTCTCTCATCCAGCCCGGGCTACGAGGTCAAAGTGTTCGCGATCGGCCTCGCGGCCGGGATCATCTTCGACGCCACCGTCATCCGCGCCCTGCTCGTGCCGGCACTCATGCGCCTGCTCGGCGACTGGAACTGGTGGATGCCGGAGTGGACCCGGAGCGTCCTCCGCATCCGTCGCCCAGAACCGGGAGGCGAGCCGGCAACCGAGAACGCCTAAAGAAGAGAAGCGGTGCGAGCCGGTGCTCGAGCTCGAACTGGACGTAGTAGGCGAGCATGCAGAGGGAGACGTGCGCCCGCACCCGCTGCTCGAGGCGGTGGTGGACAGGCCTGATCTCGAGCTCGGGCGCCTTCATCGCCCGGAAGGCCCGCCCGGCCTGGGCGAGCTGCTTGTAGGCGCGGACGACCGCAGGAGCCGCGAGCTGTTCGCCGCCCAGGCTCGTGCGCAGGACGTAGATGCCGTCGAGCGCTTCCTCGGCGGCGATCGCACTGCTCGCGGCGGCTGTACTCGAAAGTGACCGTCCTCGATCGCGAGCGTGAAGTGCTTGGCGACCTTGTAGCGGTTGACGACGCGGCCGACCCGCTCGCCGATCAGGTCGGACGGGGATCGGTGCAGACGCCCGCGCGGCGCGTCGACCGAACGCGCGACCTTGGCCAGCTCGCGCTCGGTCGCCCGCAGGAGGTCCTCGCGCTTGCGGGCTCGCTCTCGGGCGACGTGCGGGTTGCGGCAGACGACCGAGCGCTCGCCGAGGAAGGCGGCGGAGCTGATCTCGGCGAGTGAGCGCTGGTCGAAGAGCGAGAGCTGGAGCTCTCCCTCACGCGCGAGCCGCTGCACCTGCTTGGCCTTGAGCGCGTGCCGCGTGGACGCGGCCGCCCGTCAGCTTCCAGACGAGCCACGCGTCGACGGTCCCGAAGGCGAGCTCGCACTCCGGCAGCTCCGCCCGTTCGAGCAGCCACTCGAGCTTGGTCGCCGAGAAGTACGGATCCGGCACCAGCCCGGTACGCTCCCGGATCAGCTCGGCGGGCAGCGAGCGGCAGCGCTCGGCGGTGCGCCGGTCCCGCCAGACGACCGGCGCGCCGCGGCCGCGCACCTCCAGCCCCGCATCGACGACGAGGCAGGTCGTCCCGGTCGTCCTCTGGTCGACGGCCAGGATCACGACCGCAGCAGCTCCCCGACCCGCGCCCGCACCGCCGCGCTCGCCCGGCCGGAGAGCGCGACCGTCGTCCGCCGACGAAGGACGTCGTCGACGGTCAGCGCCCACTCCCGGTCACGGGCATAGACGACTTCCGCCTCCACCTCGGGGCCGCCGGCGGCGAGCGGCTCGAGCGGCCCGCAGGCGAGCACCTCGAACGCGAGCGACCCGTACGCCCGGGCCAGGTGCGCCGCGGTCGCGGTCTCGAGATCCGGCAGCTGGCGGACGAGCGCGTCCGCGACCACCTCCGGGTCGGCCGCGCCCGGCAGCGGGCGCGGCGCACGATCGATCCGGTGCAACGCGAGCTCCGGACGGAGGGCGTGCAGCGCTGCGAGCGCGATCCGGCGATACGTCGTCAGCTTGCCGCCCGCGACCGACAGCACCCCGAGGCGGCCGCGGGAGAACACCGTCTCGCGCGGCGCCCGCGCCGTCTCGCGCGCGCCGGCCGGCAGGACGCGGACGCCCGCGAAGCGCGCCCGGATCGTCGCGCCCGCGAGCACGTCGCTGTCGATCGCCAGCCCAGCCTCCGCGAGGATCTGCCGCTCGTCATCCTCGCTCGGCCGCAGCGCCCGCGCGTCGCCCTCGAACGGCGTATCCGTCGTCCCGAGCAGCAACCCTCCCGCCCACGGCACCGCGAACGCGACCCGTGCGCGGTCGACCGGGATCGTCAGCGCCGCACGCCAATCCCCGAGCGGCCCGAGCACGAGGTGCACCCCCTTGCTCAGCCTCGCCGAGCTACCCGCGGCCGGATCCTCGAGCCGGCGGACATCGTCGACCCACGGGCCGGCCGCGTTCACGACCGTGCGGGCCGCGACCGCCACGCACACACCCTCCGCGACAGCGCGCACGTGCGCGACCGGCCCCCGCTCCAGCCCGACCAGCTCGGCACGGCTCAGCACCACCGCGCCCGCCGCCGCCGCCCCACGCACCACCGTCAAGCACAACCGCGCGTCATCCGTCTGCGCGTCCGCGTACAGCCCCGCGGCACGCAACCCCTCCAGCCGCAGCACCGGGACGAGACCGGCGGCCGCCACGGGCGCGATCGTCCGGCCGCGCTCCGAGATCGCCCCCGTCAGCCCCGCGTACGACCACAACGCCCCCTGGATCGGAACCCGCCCGTACGGCCCGCCGCGGTAGATCGGCAGCACGAACCTCAACGGACGCACCAGGTGCGGCGCCACGACCCGGCTCAGCGCACGCACCTCACCGAGCGCCTCACGGACGAGGCCAAACCGCCCCGTCCGCAAATAACGAAGCCCACCGTGGACGAGCTTGGACGAGGCACTCGACGTCCCCGAGCCGAAGTCGTCGCGCTCGACCAGCGCCACCGCCAACCCATGCCGAGCAGCGAGCTCCGCGACCCCGGCCCCCACGATGCCCCCGCCGACCACGAGCAGATCGAACCGCCCCCCAACCAAACGCTCGAGAGCCGCCGACCGCGCCCCTTCCACCGGTACACCCACGCCCGGATTCAACCCGACCAAGATAGGGAGGTGTTGGAGCGGTGGGCTCGGCGTCCGAGGAGCTCGCAGGTGTTGGCGTTTCGCTGCCGGGTTGTGTCGGCGGCGGCGGAGGGCAGGCCGAGCACGGAGAGCCAAAGGGACCGGATCAAGGTTCCCTTTCCAGGCGACGGCCTCGGCTCCTCAGGGGAGGGACGGCCGAGCTGTGGCGGGCAGCTCGATGCTGCGGCCGACTCGATGGGGCTGCTCCAGTGCGCTGTGTGCGTCGGCGAGCGCGCGCACGTGCGCCAGCACGTCGGAGCCCGCCGAAGAAGCGCGACCCTCCGCGGTCCCTACGTGCAGGAGCATCTGCTCGACGGTCGCGAGCTCTCTGTCGTCCGCGTTGCGGCGTACCCGGTGGAAGACGTGGATCCGTTTCTCGTCGGCACCGAGGACTTGAGTCGTGATGTGTACGAGCTCACCTGCCTTCATCTCGTGTAGGTGACAGATGTGAGTCTCGACTGTGAAGTAGCTGCCGGCTTCACGGCGATAGCCGGCGTCGACGCCCACGAGGTTGAGGAAGGCATCGGTCGCGTCGCCGGTCAGGCGCAGGTACGCGCTCTCGTGCGCGTGCCCGTTGTAGTCGACCCATGCCGGCGGGACGCGCGTCTCGTGCAGACGGAGGGGCACGGCCACGTCGTACTCCCCGGGTCGCTCCGGTGCAGCATGCTCGAGGAGCCTTGCCTCGTACGCCCGCAGGGTCGCTCCCGCGCCGACATCGTTCGTGCGTAGCGCGTGGAGAATGTCGACGAGACAGTCGTCGCGCAGCCGTTCGAGTTCGCGCACGGAGCGCTCCGCGGCCTGCGCGTCCGATTGGCGCTGGATGGTCTCGAGCAGCGCGTCGGTCAACTTGGGGACATCGGTGAGCCGCGACCAGGGCCACTGGAGCGCCGGGCCGAACTGATCCATGAAGTCCCGAATCCCCGCCTCGCCGCCCGCGATGCGGTACGTAAGGAACGTGCCCATCACCGACCAACGTAGGCCCGGGCCGTAGCGGATCGCATCGTCGATCTCCTCGACCGTCGCCGTTCCATCGCTTACGAGCCAGAGCGCTTCGCGCCAGAGCGACTCGAGTAGCCGGTCGGCGATGAAGCCATCGATCTCGTGTCTGACGATGAGGGGGTGCATCCCGACCGAGCGGTAGATCTCCGCCGCACGCTCGAGCGACTCCGGGGACGTCTGTGCGCCGCCGCAAAGTTCGACGAGTGGGAGCAGATAGACGGGATTGAAGGGATGGCCGACGATCAGCCGTTCAGGCCCGCGCATTCGCTCCTGGAGTACGGAGGGGCGGAGCCCGGAGGTCGACGAGGCGATTACGACGTCCGGAGCGATGGCGTCTGCTGCTGCCCGGAGAAGCTCCTGCTTCAGCTCGACGCGCTCTGGCACGCTTTCCTGCACGAGCCCGGCGCCGGCAGCCGCCTCCTCTGCGGTGCCGACGAAT
>JBKPSO010000215.1:0-15881 GCA_046735055.1 Actinomycetota bacterium | reverse complement strand
GCGCACCCCGGCAACCCACGACAGATGCGTAGGCGCCGACCACTCTCCGCCAACGATCGGACGCCGCAGCCCGCCGGGCTACGGCTCCATCCTGTCTAATACAAGACCTCGGTAAGGGGTGTCAAGGCTCCGGGCCGAGTTGGCCCGGAATTTCACATCAAGCCGCTAGTTCTGGCCGCCCCCGCCCTCGGCCTCGTACTGGTCGGCGAGCGCGGCGAGGTCGGCGGCGAACGCGCGGGCCGCCGCGGGCGTGATCGGGATCGTCACCTCACCGCGGCTGCCGAAGATCACCGCGAGCACGATCTGGCGGGCGGGGAAGAGCTGCTGGCGCAGCTCGAGGCGGGGGTCTTCGCTGAGCAGGTAGCCGAGCGCCTGCGCCTCGTCGGGGTAGGGCGGCTCGCCCTGGGCCATCCCCCGGATAATGCCCCGGACGGCCGGGAGGTACCGGAGCCTTACCGGGCCCCCCGCGGGGCGCCCTGGGCATACCCGGCAGCCCGCAGGCGCTACTGGCGGGCCGGGAACCGGGGCCGGTAGCAGCGCTGCGCGCTCGAAACCTCGCGGTAGCATTCTTCCGTTAAGAACGCTACGTCGAGACTCGCCGGCGCGCCCTAACTACGGCTTCTCTGTTCCGGGCCGGGGGGCCGCGCCCTCCGCGCCAGCCTAATACCCCCGGCGGCGTTTGACAACCCCTCGCCCCGTGCCCCACTCATGCCCCAAACGCCCCCGTTGGGCGCCGCGGCCAGGCGCCGTAGCCATGCGGCAGGAGATGTCACAACCCGTCTATCCATGCGGGTTTGCGCGCCTTTAGGCGGCCGGGCGCGCCGCGCGGCGTAGGCGCCGGCGCGCCCTGATAAGGCGGAGGTCCGTGGTTCGAATCCACGATCGCCCATAGCCAGGCCGCCGCCCGCGCGGTATGATCCGCGGGTGGAGAGGGGTCTTTGTGCGGCCATGGCGGCGCTCGCCGCCGTCGGGCTCTTGGGCCTTACCGGGCAGGCCCTCGCAGCCGCCGGCAAGGACAACCCGACGCCGCCCCCGGGCTCGCGCGACGACACCGAGTCGCTCCAGAAGCAGCTCGACCAGGGCGGTGCGATTGTCCTCAAGAAGCTGAACAACGGCCAGTGCTACATGACCCGCGGCCTGTGGGTCTCGAAGAGCGACACGACTGTGGACACGCCCGACGGCGCGTGCATCCAGTACCTCGGCCCGGGCCCTGTGCGGCTGACCTCGGACGACGGCGACCCGATTCCCGCCGACGCGATCTTCTCCGTCAACCGCAGCTCGAGGACGAGCTCGCTGCCGCAGCACATCTCGATCTCCAACCTCAAGCTGATCGTTCCCGCGAGCACGACTGGCTTCGGGGTCGTTGTCGCGGGCATCGACGTCACGCTCGACAAGCTGAAGATCCGGGGAGCGCCGATCGACGGGATCCAGGTGACGGGCCGAGCCAACGGCGGCAGCTATGCGGGTCCGGTCTCGATCCTGAACAGCAACATCTCGGCCGCCCGGCGAAACGCGATCTCTGTCGTCGGCGCAATCGACGTCACGATCGACTCGAACGTGATCAGCGGCGCCGGCAACCCACGGGCGCTCGGCCCCCTCGGTGAGCAGCTCGTCTCCTACACGGGCCCCTGGGCCGGGATCGACGTCGAGCCGAACCTCCCCACGCACCCGATCAGGACGATCGCGATCAGCCGCAACACGATCGCTGACAACGGCGGTCCGGGGATCCTGCTCGCGCTCTCGACGAACGCCGGGCTGCCGATCGTCGCCGACCAGATCACGCTGACGCAGAACCTGATCAGCGCGAACGCCAAGGGTTACGGGCCCTTCCTACGCGGCGGCGTGTGTCTCCAGGGCGGCCAGGCGAACGGCCTCGGCCAGCTGACCGTGACCGCGAACCAGATCGTCGACAACGGCGGCTGGGGCCTCTGCAAGCATCCCTTCGACGGCTACACGATGCAGACGACCGTCTTCGGCAACGTCTTCGCCGGGAACGAGCTCGGCGACAGCGAGTGGTGACCCTTCAGGTGACCTGGAGGCCGTCTCACTGCCTCGGTTTCCGCTCGAGGGGCCTCGGCTAAGATGGGTCGGGAGGCACGGTCGGATGCACGAGATGGTCATCTACGGCGTCAGCTTCGACATCGTCGGCAAGCAGCCGATCGTCCTGCTGAAGACCGCGGACGGGAACAAGTTCCTGCCGATCTGGATCGGGCACCCCGAAGCGGCGGCGATCCTGATGAAGCTCCAGGGCGCCTCGACGCCGCGGCCGATGACGCACGATCTCGTCACGGAGATGCTCTCGCAGCTCGAGGCGCGGGTGACGCGGATCACCGTCACGGAGCTGCGCGACAACACCTTCTACGCCAGCATCACCATCCAGATGGACGGCACCGAGATCGAGGTCGACTCGCGCCCTTCCGACGCGATCGCGCTCGCCGTGCGGGCGGAGGCTCCGATCTTCGCGGACGAGCGCGTGATCGAGGAGTCGGCGATCGAGTTCGAGGGCGAAGAGGTGAACGAGGAGGAGATCGTCGACGAGTTCCGCAAGTTCCTCGATCAGGTCTCGCCGGACGAGTTCGCCGTCGAGGGCGAAGAAGAGACCTAGTCGCTCTTCGTGACCTCTCGCTTGGAGAGGTCGAGGATCTTCTCGAACAGCTCGCGCAGGCCCTCGCTCGAGAGCGGGCCCCGGTTCGCACGTGTCAGGTACTGGAGCATCCACTCCTCGCGTTCGGGATCGACGAAGCCGAGCCCGCGCGACTCCTTGTAGGCCTTCACCTGGGCGACCAGCGTCAGGCGCTTGTTCATCGCCTCGACGATCGCACGGTCGGTGTCCGAGATCTGCTCGCGAAACTGTTTGATGACGGGATCGTCGGTCACGGCCTCCCCCGCCACTGTACGTAGACCCGCTTGCCGGTGGCGGGGATCGTGATCAGGCGGAAGGGCGAGGTCAAGCGCGCCTCGACCCGCTGCCCGAGCGAGGGCGTCACTTCGCGGGCGAGGATCCGGACGTCGCCGCGACGCTCCGTCGCGCGCAGCACCTCGACCCGGTAACCCGTGCTCGAGCGCGGGCCGGCGGCGATCAGGACGAGCCGGTCGCGCGCGTAGTCGACGCGCGGGAAGCGCGGTGCTCCGCGCGGGAAGATTCGGGCGAGATAGCGGTCGACCTGGCGCTGTCGCCAGAAGGAGCGGGTGACCGATTTCGGCCAGATCGCCCGGCCTCGCACCTCGCCGGTGACGTCGTGCCACGCGAGCCGCTTCGTCCCGCCCGGCTCGACGACCTGCGTCCAGACGACGCCGCCCGCGATCGCGAGCACGACTCCGGCGAAGGCCGCGATCGCGAGCCACTTTGTGCGCACTTGGGTTCCCCCACGCTAGTAGACGTAGACCGTCTCGCCGTACGGCTGGGACGAGAAGAGGCGGTAGATGACGAAGTTGGGAACGCGGATACAGCCGTGCGATGCAGGATAGGGCGGCACGGACGGGTTGCCGTGGATCGCGAAGCCGCCGTAGAAGTACATCGGGTTGAGCAGGACGCCGAGCGGGCTCGGGTCGTAGCCCACGACCTTCCGGTAGACGGCGAATCGACCTTCGGGCGTGTAGTAGCCGGCGATTCCGGCTGTCGAGACGGGCGAGATCAGGGCGATCTCCCCGCCGCGGACCAGGTAGAGGACCTGGTGGGTCTTGTCGACCTCGATGTGGTCGGCCGGCTGTCGGTAGCGGGGTTGCGGGATTCGCGGGGCGCCGAGGCGGGCCCAGAAGATCGCGTCGACGGCGCCGGTCCGCTCGAGGGCCTGGACCTTCTGGAAGGCGTAGACGCTCTGCTGGAGGTCGTCGTCGAAGGTCGACCCGAAGGACGGCACGGCGTAGTGGAGCGCGGCGAGCCGGTGCGCGAGCTCGGACACCGTCGGGCTCGTCTCGCCGAGGGCGAGGTTGGGAGCGCGCAGGGTTGCGGTCAGCTCGCGCCGGAGCGCGTCGTAGCCGGACGGCGGCTCGGTCGTCACCTGAATCCGCAACGCCCCCGCCTGCCTCGTCGCCAGGCCGACGCTCGCGTTGCCGCTGAAGCGCCGGTCGAGGCCGATCGCCCCGCTCCGGATGACGCGCACGCGGATCGGACCGGCCGCGGCCGGCATGACGGCCGCCTCGAGCCGGAGCGGCGCCCCGGCGACGCGGGCGCCGACGAGCCGCGTGTCGAGTCGCGGCCGGATCCGGACGCTGACCTCCTCCGAGGTCGCGCTCAGCCAGGCAACGCGGAACGGGCCGGGGCTGCCGAGCTCGACGGGGATACGAAAGGTGCCGTCGGGGCGCACGCGCCCGTAGGTGACGAGCTGGTTCCCCTTCAGCAGCCGCACACGCGCGTTCTTCGCCGGCGGCGAGAGACGGCCGACGAACTCGATCCGGTGCAGGTAGGCCGTCGCCTTCGGCGCCTTCAGCGTCAACGTGATGCCGTAGATCGGCCCGTGCAGGGCCGTTGCGGCTGCGGGCCACGCGGCGAGCGAGACGAGCACGAGCAGCGCGCGGCGCACACTGGCAAGCATAAGACGGTCTCAGGTCGACACGGACACGATCAGGGCGACGGCGTTGAACAGCCCGTGCACGACCATGCCGGGGTAGACGCTGTCGGTTCGCGCCCGGATGAGCGCCAGGCCGGCTCCGAACGCAATCAGGATCGGCAGCGCCTCGAGCAGCCCGTGCACGAGCCCGAAGGCCACGCCAACCCAGAGGATCGCAGGCGTACGGCCGAGCGGCTCGAGCAGCGAGTATCCGAGCCCGCGGAAGGTGAGCTCCTCGACGACGGGCGCGACGACGACGAAGACGAAGAAGTTGACCGCATAGGGCGTCGCGCGATGCGGGTCCCAGTGCTCAGGGGTCAGACCCTGCTCGCGGTCGGGGTGGCTGAAGGTCGAGACGATCCCGCTGATCACGTAGACGACCGCGAGCACGCCGAGCGCGGTCGTCAGCGCCCGGCGGTAGGAGGTGGGCCTGCGCAAGGCGAGCAGCCGACGCCACTCCGGCCGCGCGATCACGAGCACGATCGCGAGGATGATTCCGTACTGGATGACGCCGCCGACCGCGGTCGAGTAGTGGTAGGCGGCGTTCTGTGGTGGCTTTCCGCCCGAGGCGCGGCTCGCGTAGCCGAGCAGCGCGAGCGCCGCGACGAGCGCCGACCAGGCGGTCAGTCGCCCGCGGTCGAGCGCCGCGCTCAACTCCAGCCTTCGAACGCGGTCGTGAGCGGGGTGGGCGCGAACCGCATTCCGGCTGCTCGCGCGCCCTCCTCGTCGCCGGGCTCGTCGCCGACGTGCAGCGCGCGGCTCGGGTCGACGCCCAGTCGCTCGAGCGCGAGTCGGAAGACCGCCGGCTGCGGCTTCGGGGCTCCCGCCTCGGCGGTCGTCACGATCGCGCTGAAGAGGGCGGCCGTGCCGAGGCGCTCGAGTTGCTCGGTCAGACCGATGTCCCAGTTCGAGACCACGGCGACCTCGAGGCCGCGGGTGCGCAGCGCCCGGACGGTCTCGAACGCCCCTTCGATCGGCTCGAGCACGATCGCCGCCATGAAGGCGTCGACGAACGAGGCCGCGGGAAGCTCGGCCCCGGCGCCTTCGAGGAAGATCCGAGCGCACTCGAGTCGCAGGGCGGCGAGGCTTTCGGGATCGTGCCCCTGAAGCGCGTTCGGCCGGTAGTAGGCGATCTCGGCCTCGAACCCGGCCCGCGCCGCCTCGGCGCCGCACTCGATCCCGCGTTCGCTCAGCGCCTGCCGGAGCGTGGGCACCGGGTCGACGAGCCGGACGAGCGTGCCGTAGCCGTCGACGGTGACGGCGTCGAGCTCAGCGAAACGCATCTGGATGGAGCAGCCGGGCGACCTGCACCAACCCGTCGCCGATGCGTGGCCCGGGCTGGAGCAGGCCCACGTCGGCGACGGCGAACCGCCCGTCGCGAACCGCGCGCAGCTTGCGCGTGCCGCCGGAGCGCAGGTCCTTCAGCGTCACCTCGGAGTCCGAGGTCGCGAGGTAGACCTGGGGATCGAGCCGCAGCAGGTCGGGGATGTCGACGGGCCCGGCCTGGGAAGTGTCGCCGAACACGTTCGTTCCGTGCGCCTCGCGGAGCACGTCCCCGATCAGCGACTGGTCGGGCACCGTGTTCAGGAAGCCCGTGTCGACGAAGACGCTGACGTCTGCAACCCGCGTGAGGTGGTCGGCGACCTCGTGCCGGCGATCCTCGATCCGGCGCACGAGCCTGCGGGCGGCGACGGGTGCACCGGTCAGGAGCCCGAGCTGGGTGATCGCCCGCTCGACCTGCCGGATCGAGTCGCCGGGAGCGGTGTAGACCGTCGCCCCGGTCGCGGACGCGGCGCGTGAGAGGTCGCGTTCGCTCGCGTCCGGCGAGGCGACGATCAGGTCGGGTCGCGCCCGCCGGACCGCGCGGACGTCGAAGGCGCCCTCTGTCTGCTTCAGGACGACGCGGCCGCCCACACCGAGGCCCGCCAGGATCGACTTCGCCGCCGGGTCGAGAACCGCGATCCGCCGTGCAGGCCGGTCGACGACGATCGGCCGCTCAGTCGTCACGGTCACCGGGTACAGGCGGGCGTCGGCTCCGGTCGGCTCGGAGCGCTCTCCGCAGGCAGTTCCGCCCAGGACGAGCAGAAGCGCGAACAGCGCTCCTATGCGACCCATTGCCAGAGTGCCCACTGGGTGACCGCGACACCGAGCATGATCGAGCTCACGACCAGGATCGCCGTGTGCATGCGCGGTCGTCCGCCGAGGGTCGCGAGCGCGAGGAAGCAGGGGAAGAGGACGATCCCGAACCGCGGCAGCGAGAGCAGCGGCCAACGCTCGCTCGGCACGCTGAGCGGGATCGCGAGGCTGACGGCTGCGAAGAGGCCGTAGGGGGCCCCGAACCGCCGCCACGCGATCACGGTCAGCGTGACGAGCAGGGCGAGGAAAGCGAAGGCTTCGAGGTTGACGGCCGCGACGCGCATCGGGTCGGCGTCCCTGACCGGCGCCCAGTAGTAGTGCGTGTGCGATCCGGAGACGAGCTGGCGGACCCCAGCCCAGGCGGCTCGGGAGCCGTCCCAGATCCCGCCGAGCGGCCCGGCTGCGGAAAGGTGGCGGTTCCAGAACCCCTGTGAGCGCGCGAAGGCGAAGGCGTCGCCCCGCTCGAGGCCGAGGTACAGCGGGTAGGCGGCGAAGATCGCAGGTGCCAGGCAGAGACTTGCGAGCGCGCGCCGGCGCTCTGCCGGCGGGCGTCGCCAGGCCATGACCACGAGCGCAGGGAGGAGCGCGACGCCGGAGATCCGGGTCAGCACGGCGAGGCCGGTGGCCGCGCCGGCGCCGAGCCAGTGGCCCCGCTCTGCCAGCAGGAACGCGGCGAGCACGAGCACGAGGAAGAGCGACTCGCTGTAGACGGCCTGCAGGAAGAGCGCAGTCGGGAAGACGGCGAGATAGAGCACCGCACGACGCGCTCCGTCGGCGCCGAGCCGCGGCTCCGCCAGCCGGTAGAGGAGTGCGAACGAGCCCAGCGTGGCCGCGAGCGAGACGACGATTCCAGCCAGGACGTAGTGGCCGCCGAACGCGCGGCCGACCCCGGCGAGCGTCAGCGGATAGAGCGGGTAGAACGCCGCGGCGACGCCGTGCGCTGCGCCGTAGCCGTGCTCGGCGATGCGCAGGAACCAGACGCTGTCCCAGCGCGCCCAGACATCGGTCACCCAGCCGAGGTCGCGCGTCAGCGACGGGTCGTCCCAGCGGTCCGCGCGCGGATGCCGGTTCGGCTCGAAGACGAGCCAGGCGAAGAGCGCGGCCGCCCAGATCGCCGCGCGGCTCCAGAGGAAGATCTCGAGCGCGGGTCCCCTCGCGCCCCCGATCCGCAGCTCGGCCAGACGTGACCTTGCTTGCGGCTCCCGAACCCGTTGACCCGTGCTCACGAGCACTCGATCATAGTTCGATGGCCCCGCGCGTCTTCACGCCGGAGGAGGCGAACGCCGCGCTCCCAGAGCTGCGCCCGCTCGTCGAGGCTATGGTCGACGCCAAGCTCGTCCTCGACGAGGCGCAGGAGCGGCGCGACGCCATCGGGCGGGGGATCGCCGGGAACGGAGGCGGTATCCCGCCCGCCGAGCTCGCGACCCTCGAGCACGAGGTCAACGAGGCGGCGACGGCGCTCGCTGCCGCGATCGGCGAGGTGCAGGCCCTCGGAGTTCTCGTCAAGGACCTCGACTCGGGTCTCGTCGACTTCCCCGCGAAGCGTGACGGGGAGGACATCCTCCTCTGCTGGCAGCTCGGCGAGGACGAGGTCGCCTTCTGGCACGGCCTCGAAGACGGCTACGCCGGCCGCCGGCCACTGTGAGGATTCGGCGGCGCCGGCGTCGAACATAGGGCGTTGCGATGCCCTACTGGGAGCGTCTCACGATCCTGGGCGTGGTTGTCCTCGCGAGCCTCGTGCTGGCGAGGTTCGTCGACAACCGCATCCAGCGCCATCAGCTCGCGGCCGGCCCGGCGACGCGCTACAAGATCCTGCGGCGCAGCATCGTGGCGGCGATCGTCACGATCGCCGTGCTCTCCGGCCTGCTCGTCATCCCGCAGGTGCGGGCGGTCGCGGGTTCGCTGCTCGCGAGCGGGGCGATCCTCGGCATCATCATCGGCTTCGCGTCGCAGCGGACACTCTCGAACTTCGTCGCGGGCATTTTGATCGCGTTCACCCAGCCCCTGCGCATCGGTGACTGGATCGTGGTCGACGGCACCGAAGGCGTCGTCGAGGAGATTCGTCTCACGTACACGTTCGTCCGCTCCGATGACGACACGAGACTCGTGATTCCGAACGACAAACTCGTCTCGGATACCATCCGCAACTCCACGATCGTCGACCGGGCGCAGAGAGCAGAGATCACCGTGCAGGTTCCACTGAGCGCCGACCTCGAGAACGTCATCGACCTGCTGCGGACGGCGTCCGAGGGCGAGCGGGAGCTCGAAGTCTTTGTCTCCAACATCGAGGGCAATGCGACCATCACGCTGCGCGCGCTGGCCGCCGACCCCGCCGATGCGGAGCGGCTGGAGCACGAGCTCCGCCTGCGCGCGAGCAAGCGGCTGCGCGCAGCCGGGATCTACGCATGAGTCCTGCGCGGAAGCAGCGTCTGCACCACGACGACCTGCCGGGCGGCGGTCGCCACCGGAGGATGCGCGCGCGGAGCCGGCGGCACGGCGGCCGGAACGCTGTCGCGATCGTGCTCGTCCTCCTCCTCGGAATCCCGCTGATCCTCGTGCTGACCGGCCTCGGGGCAACGGCGGCCTTCAAGTCGAGCTGCAACCTCGCCTCGCTGCGGCCGGTGACGATCGGCGAGAACTCCTTCGTCTATGCCGCGGACGGATCGTTGCTCGGCTCGATCCCCGCCGAGCACAACCGGCAACCGGTCCCGCTCAAGCAGATCAGCCCGTGGATGACGAAGGCGACGATCGCGGTCGAGGACCGGCGCTTCTACCAGCACGGCGGTGTCGACTACGAGGGCATCCTCCGCGCTGCCTGGCGCGACCTGAACAGGGGCAAGGTGGTCGAGGGCGGCTCGACGATCACGCAGCAGCTCGTCCGCAACCTCTACATCTCTCGCGAGCGGACGCTGGAGCGGAAGATCAAGGAGGCGTGCCTCGCGATCAAGCTCAGTCGGCACTGGTCGAAGGCCCGGATCCTCGCCGCGTGGATGAACCAGGTGTACTTCGGCAACCACGCCTACGGCGTCGAGGCGGCCGCGCAGACCTACTTCTCGAAGCCCGCGAAGAAGCTGACGATGATCGAGTCGGCCCTACTCGCGGGCCTGCCGCAGGCGCCCTCGCTCTACGACCCCGTGCTGCATCCGGACGACGCTTTCGAGCGCCGTGCGGAGGCGCTCCAGGCGCTCTACTCGAACCACGACATCTCGTACGACGAGCTGCAGTCGGCGCTCGCCGACCGCAGCCTGCACCTGAAGCCCGGCCGCCTGTACACCAAGATCCGCGAGCCGTACTTCTTCAGCTATGTGCGTGACCAGCTGATCGCCAAGTACGGCGTCCAGACCGTCCAGTCGGGTGGGCTTCGTGTGTACACGACGATCAACCCGGCGTTCCAGCGCGCCGCCCGGGACGCGATCACCGAGACGCTGAACCTGAAGAACGACCCGGCGGCGGCCCTCGTCTCGATCAATCCCGCGAACGGCGCGATCCGCGCGATGACGGCGGTCTACCCGGGTCGCGCGAAGAACCAGTTCAACCTGGTCGCGCAGGCGCGACGCCAGGCGGGCTCGACTTTCAAGACCTTCGTGCTCGCGGCTGCGGTCAACCAGGGGATCAACCCGGCGACCTCGACCTACGTCTCGGCGCCGTTCCACTACCAGCCCGATCCGGCGATTCCCGCCTGGGACGTCTCGACCTACAGCCACACCTACTCGGGCTCGATCACGATCCAGCAGGCGACGCTGCAGTCGGACAACACCGTCTACGCCCAGCTGACGCTCGACGTCGGCCCCGAGAACGTCGCCTCGATGGCGCATCGTCTCGGCGTGCAGAGTCCGCTCCGGCCCGTGCCCTCGGTCGGCCTCGGCGCGAATGCAGTCTCGCCGCTCGACATGGCCTCCGCGTACGCGACGCTCGCCGCGGGCGGGATCTACTCCCGGCCGATGGCGATCCGCAAGGTGATCCTGGCGACCGGGAAGGAGGACGACCAGGCCGGCTGGGGCAAGCCGGTGCGCCGCCGCGTGATCCCCGACGGCGTCGCCTACACCGTGACGAAGATCCTCGAGGAGAACGTCCTCTACGGCACGGGCACGCGCGCCAACTTCGGCCGGCCCACGGCGGGCAAGACGGGGACGACGGACGACCACGCGGACGCCTGGTTCTGCGGCTACCTCCCGAACCTCGAGGCGACGGTGTGGGTCGGCTACCCCCAGGCGGAGATCCCGATGGAGAACGTTCACGGGATCGCCGTCGCCGGCGGGAGCTTCCCGGCGGAGATCTGGCGCCTGTTCATGGAGCGCGCGGTTCGCTACACGCACCCGCAGGACTTCGCTCTACCGAGGACCTATCCGGCCTGGAAGCCGTTCGAGCGCGGCGACTACGCGATCCAGTACGTCCCCGCTACGACCAGCTCGCCGACGACCGAGAGGACGCCGACGACGAGGGCGGCGACGACGGCCGAGCAGACGACGACGGAGCAGCGCGTCACGGTGCCGACCGAGCCGGCGGCGACCGAGGCGGTCACGATCGCGCCGCCTCCGCCGGCGCCGACCGTGTCGACCGTGTCGACCGTGTCGACCGTGTCGACCGTGCCGCCCCCGGCGGCGACCGCGCCTAGCCCGCCGCCGACCGAGCCCGAGCCGACGACGACGGTCGGCCAGCCGCCTCCGTAGCCGGGGTGCGCACCCCCTCCGGGCTTGCCCTGCGGGTGACGGTGCTGGCGACCCCGCTGCTTCTGGGTGCGCTTGCCGTCCCGAGCGGCGGCCTGTTCCGCGGCGCGAAGTTCCGCGACCTGCACCTCTACCAGGAGTACGGAGACGCGCTCCTCGACGGTCGCCTGCCCTACCGGGACGTCTTCGTCGAGTACCCGCCCGGGGCGATCCCGCTCTTTGCCGCGCCCTCGCTCGCCCCGGGTGGGGCCTACGACGCGCTCTTCAAGGCGCTGATGACGCTGTGCGCGATCGGGACGATCTACCTCGTCACGCTCGTGCTCGCGCGCCGCGGCGCCGCTGTTCCGGAGCTTGCGATCGCGGCTGCGTTCCTCGCGCTCGTCCCGATCGCGCTTGGCCCCGTCTCCTTGAATACCTACGACGCCTGGCCCGCAGTGCTCACGGTCGGCGCGCTCGCAGCGCTCGTCTATCGGCGCGGCACGCTCGCGCTCGGCCTACTCGGGGCGGCCTTCGCCGCGAAGCTCTACGCGATCGTCCTCGTCCCGCTCGCGCTCATCCACCTGGGCCGCGCCGCCGCCGGCCGGGCGCTGGCCGTGTTCGCGGCCGTGGCGGCGCTTCTCGTCGTCCCCTGGCTCGCGCTCTCGCCCCATGGTGTCTGGGAGAGCGTCCACGCGCAGCTTGGCCGCGGCCTGCACGCCGAAAGCTTCGCCGCGAGCGTCTTGCTCGCCGGCGATCGGCTCGGGATCTACCGATCACACGTCGTGAAGACGACCCACCCCGCGGTCTCCCGCGACCTCGCCGGCGATCTCCCGCACGCGCTCGGCTACGCGACCTCGGTCCTGGCCGTCTCCGCGGTGGTTGCCGTCTGGTTCCTCTATTTCCGGCGCCGCGGCCGGCTCGAGGTCGCCTTCGCGGCTGCGATCGCCGGCGCGCTCGCGTTCGCGAAGGTGCTCTCGCCTCAGTACCTCGTGTGGCTGATCCCCTTCGTGCCCTTCGGGGGAATCGCCGCCGGCGCGCTGTTCGTCGGGGCGCTCGCTCTCGGGCAGAGCTGGTACTTCCACTACCGCGAGCTCTGGGCCGTCGGCCCGCAGGTCTGGACGCTGCTCGCTCGGAACCTCGTCCTGGTGGCGCTCTACGCCCTCTTCTTGTGGAAGACCAGCACGCCGTCCCGCTCGAAGACGAGCTCCCAGTCCGGGTTCTGCCGGAGCCGGACGAGCGCGGCGGCGGCCGGGAGTGGTGCGACTCGGTCGGCGTAGCTCGAGCGCGTCTCGTCTGCAACGACCCAGGTCGCGTCGGAAAGCTTCGGCAGGCTGAGGACGCGCCGGCGCGCGGAGAGGTGCGCGCCGAGGACGTTCGTCGAGCTGACGACTGCACTTCCCGGCACGAGCGCGAGGGCGCGCCCGGCGACCCGGTCGTGCGCGGTCACGTGCCAGTCGTTGCGCTGGTAGTCCTCGCCGCCGGGCACCGCTCCCCAGAGAGGGACGGCGCCGATCTTCCAGCTCGCGAGCAGCGCGACGGCGACGGCGCCGGTCGCGAGGGCGGTTGCTGAAAACCGCCGCGCGAGCACGGCTGCACCGAGCACGGAGGCGACGACGAGCGGCGCGATTGCTCCGGCCGTGTAGTGGAAGTGGATCGACGTCTGCGTCGAGGTGGCGGAGAGCACGTTGAGGGCGAGCTCAGGCGCCGCGATCAGCACCACGGGCGAGAGCAGGAAGAGGAGCCCGAGCGGCAGGAGCAGGTGGAGGAGGTAGTGCACGTCGTTATCGTGGAAGGCTTCCTGGAGGATCCGCCACGGATGGGTGACGGCTGTCTTCGCGATCCCGCCGGCAGACCCCCCGATCGCGTCGTAGCGTCCGTAGAACGACGACTCCGCGCCCGCGTTGTAGTGCGGGATCACGACCGCGATCGCGAGGGCGGAGACGAGGAGCCCCGCGCCGGCGACGACGGCACCCACACGCCCCCGCCGCTGGATCGCGTACCAGACGCCCATCCCGGCGACGACGAAGCCGATCTCCTCCTTCGTCGTGACCGCGAGCACGGCGAAGACGGCGAACGGGACGAGCCGGTCCTCGTCGAGGTACCAGAAGGCGAACAGCAGGAAGGGGCACGCGAGCGCGACAGGGTGGAACTCGTTCAGCGTCAGCCACTGGGTCGCGGGGTAGAGCAGGTAGACGATCGCGAACCCGAGCGCCGCCCGCTCGCTGCCGAGGTGCTTGCGCGCGAGCCAGAAGACGGGTAAAGCGCCGAGCGCGACGACGACCGCCTGGACGACGAGCAGCATCTCCGGGCTCGGCCAGAGCCACCAGAGCGGCGCGAAGAGTGCGAGGATCGGATCGAAGTGCGCGCCGAGCCGTGAGATCTGGCGCCCGTCGCCGCTCGTCATCTGCAGGAAGTGACCATGTGCGGTGTTCCAGACCGTCTGCACCATGTTCCCGAGGTCGTAGCGGCCGGTATTGAACGCGCGGTGGCGGAGGATCGAGAGCGAGGCGAAGCCGGCCGCGTAGGCGGCGATCGCCGGCCAGAGCAGTACGCGGGGTTTCACAGGAGCGACTCGATCAGTCCACGCCAGCGCGCGCCGAGGACGTCCTCGCTCGCCTGCGCCCGGTAGGTGGCGAGACCCCCGGCGGAGAGCGTTTCCGCGAGCTCGCGGTCGGCCGCCAGGCGGCGCAGCGCTGCCGCGAGCGCCTCGGCATCGCCGCGCGGAACGAGCAGCGCGCTCTCGCCGTCGCGGAGCAGCTCGATCGCGGCCGGCGTGTCGGCGGTGACGAGCGGGGTGGCGCACGCGAGCGCCTGGAACGCCTTGTTCGGGATCACCCGCGCCGCCTTCGCCGAGCTGCCGAAGATCCCGAGCGCGCACGACGCGCCGTGAAGCTCATCCGGGAGTCGCTCGTAGTCGACCCAGGGGACGTGTTCCACGTTCGGCGGCCGGTCGCGGAGGAGCGCGTCGAGCTGCCCGCCGGCGACGACGCGGAAGCGCAGCTCGGGCGCGAGCCGCGCAGCGGCGAGGATCGTCTCGATCCCGTGCAGCGGGATCAACTTACCGACGAAGAGCGCCGTGAACTCCTCCGGCGGCGACCACCCCGGGACGAACAGGCGCTCCTCGGCGCCGACGAAGCAGACCTCGATCCGCGGCGCGCCCGTCACCCCCGCGAGGTGCTCGGCATGCGCCGCGGTGTCCGCGACCACGAGGTCGGCGGCGCGGAACGCGTGCCGGTCGATCGCCGTCAGCGCCCGCGCCGCGAGGCCGCCCGGCCGAAAGCGGCCCCGGTCGGAGACGAACGTGTCGGCGAGCGAGACGAGCGGATTGAAGACGACCGGCCTGTTCCCGGCGGCATGCCGTGCGGTGGGCAGGTCGAGGTGGCCCGGATAGCCGACGAGCAGCGCATCGAATGCCTCCTGCGGCCGCGCGAGCAGTCGCAGCTCGGCGGCCGCGAGCCGTGCGGCGGCGACTGGTCCGGCGCGCCATTTGTGCTCCTGCCTCTCCCAGACCGGGACGTGCCGCTCGGCGACCTCGACGCCGGCGCGGCGCAGGGCCGCGATCACCTGGGCGTTGCGGGGATAGGCGCGCTCGTAGGTCCCGAAGTACAGGACCCGCATGGAGTTCAGCTCAAGATCTCCTCGACGAGCGCCTGGGCCCGCTCGCGCTCCGAGGCGCGCTCCTCGTGGTGGCTCGTGATCAGCTCCGTGATCAGGCCGAGCGAAAAGACCTGGAGGCCGACGACGACGAGCAGCACGCCCAGGATCAGCAGCGGACGCTGGCCGATCGAGTGACCCATCAGCTTGACGACGGTCAGGTAGACGAGGATCCCGACCCCCGCGAAGGAGAGTGTCAGGCCGAGACCGCCGAAGAGGTGCAGCGGACGGTGGCGGTAGCGCCCGAGGAACGAGACGGTGAGCAGATCGAGAAAGCCGCGCAGGTAGCGCTCGAGTCCGTACCGGGACCGGCCGTGCTCCCGCGGCCGGTGGTTGACCGGCAGCTCCGCGATCCGGTAGCCGCGGTGGTGGGCGAGCACGGGGATGAAGCGGTGCAGCTCTCCGTAGAGCGGCAGGCCGCGGACGACCTCCGCGCGGTAGGCCTTCAGGCCGCAGTTCATGTCGTGCAGGCTCACGCCCGAGATCCAGCGCGTGACGGTGTTGAAGACACGCGAGAGGATCCGGCGGCGAAGCGGGTCTCGGCGGTCGGTCTTCCAGCCGGAGACGAGGTCGAAGCCCTCGTCGAGCTTGACGAGGAGCCGCGGGATCTCGGCGGGATCGTCCTGCAGGTCGCCGTCGATCGTGACGATCACGTCGCCGCGTGCGTGCGCGAACCCGGCCGCGAGCGCGGCGGCCTTGCCGAAGTTCCGGCGGAGGCGGACGACGACGACGTCGTCGCGGGCGGCGTGCAGCCGGGTGAGCGCCGAGAACGTCCCGTCGGTCGAGCCGTCGTCGACGAAGATCGCCTCCCAGGGGATCGCGAGCGGCTGGAGAGCCGAGTCCAGCTCGTCGACGAGGAGGGCGACGCTCCGCTCCTCGTCGTAGACAGGAACGA